>NZ_DASPHO010000854.1:0-29276 GCF_035629615.1 Hyalangium sp.
GTCCCACTCCCGAAGGGCTCGTGGACGCCGCGGTCCGCGCCATTCACGGGTAAGCTGTGGCCGCTATGACTTCTCTCCGCCTCATGGGGCTGCTGCTCGTGCTCGGCCTGCCCACGCTCGCCCGGGGCACTTCGCTGCCGCCGCAGTCGCTCGCCGAGCTGACCGATCAGGCAGAGCGGATCGTGCTCGCGCGCGTGGTGGACCAGCGTGTCAATGTGCCGAAGGGCGACGTGAGGCAGATGACGACTATCTCCCGGCTGGAGGTGCTGGAGGAGTACCGTGGGAAGGGGCCGCGCGCGGTAGAACTCGTGCAGCTGGGTGGGCGCAGCGGGCCGTGGGAGTCTCACCTGGTGGGCGATGCGAAGCTCACCGCGGGAGAGGTGGCGTTGATGTTCCTCCGCTGCCCGGATCCCAAGGCCGTGGAGCGGTGCGTGCTGGTGGGGCAGGGGGCCGGGAAGCACACGGTGACGGCGGGAGCCGAAGGGCGGCGCGAGGTGCAGCTCACCGCCGAGGTGAAGGGCGGGCCCGTGCGGCGGCCGTTGGACGAAGTCCTTGACGAGATCCGGCGGGCGACTCCGCCCCCGGCGCAGCAGGAGAGGGGCAAGCGATGAACCGCAGGCTGCAACGGGTTGCAGTGCTGGCGATGGTGGCCTGGAGTTCCATGGCCTTCGCGCAGCCATTTGATTACCTGGGCTACAAGATGCTCAACACGCGGGACTCCCCGTTCCGCTACTACCTGGACGCGCGCGCCATCGCCCCCGCGGGGATTGCCCTCTCGGAGGTGGAGAGGGCCACCACCGCGGCGTTCCAGACATGGGAGAACGTGGCCTGCGCGTACCCGGATTTCGATTACCAGGGCTACAGCACCAGCAACTCCGCCATCGCCGACGTGCGCGACACCAGTGACGCGTTCAACGTGGCCGCCATCTGGGTCACCGCCACCAATGACCCGTACTACGCCACGGCGCTCGCGGGAGGACGGTCCTCCTCGGCCACGGTCCCGCTCACCTACGCAGGCTACCTCTACCAGTGCGACATCTTCCTCAACGCGGTGAACTTCCGGTGGACGACGCTGGCCAGCACCGATCCCCGCGAGAACTTCCTCGATCTGCAGACGGCGCTTACCCACGAGGTGGGTCACTGCCTGGGGTTCGCGGACACCGTCTTCCCCACGTCGGCGGTGATGAACCCGGACGTCCCACCGGGCACGAGCAAGCGGGTGCTCGATGCGACGGACGTGCAGCAGATCTGCGAGTTCTATCCGGAGGATGGCGCGGTGGGCTCGCCGTGCTCTCCGAGCGATCCCTGCACGAATGGCCTCTCCTGCGTCCCCTTCACCGCGCAGGATGGCACCACCGTGCTCTACCGGTACTGCACGCAGGGCTGCACCGGCACCACCAACGGAGAGTGTCCCAGCCCCTTCGCGTGTCAGCCTTCCTCGCTGGTCTCAGGGCGCACGCACGCGTGCCTGGCCGTCCCCAACCAGGCCGTCACGCAGGTGGGCAAGCCCTGCAACAACAACCCAGAGTGTGGCTCGGCCACGGGCCTGTGCCAGACGCCCGCGGGCCTGCCTTCGGGTGGAACGGCGTGGGTGGATGGCTACTGCCAGCAGCCCTGCAACGCCGGCTCCTCGGTCAACGCCTGCCCGAGCGGCTCGGTGTGCGTCGACACGGACCCGCAAGGGACCAATGATCGCTGTCTCAAGCGGTGCCGGCCCGGCACCGCGGACTGCCGCGCGGGCTACACCTGCTCGCCCCTGGCCGAGGGAGATGCGTGCGTCCCCAGCTGCTACTCGGACTCGGACTGCAACGCGCCGAGCCGCAACGACTTCTCCTGCCGCATCTGCGATCGCGTCTGCACCCCGAACAAGCAGACAGGGCTCTCGGTGGGAGATCCGTGCACCACCACTGAGCAGTGTGGCCGGGATCAGGTATGCCTCTTCATCAACAACCACCCACGGGGCATCTGCGCGCAGCCCTGCTCCACGGCGGCGTGTGGCTGCCCCACGGGGACGACCTGCAAGCAGGTGGGACAGGACCGCATGTGCATGAAGGACTGCGCCGCGGGCACCTGTGCCACCCCCGCCCAGTGCAACCCGGTGGGCTCGACGTACTCGTGCACCGCGGACTGCCGCACCCGTATGGACTGCCCGACAGGCTTCGAGTGCTACCCCCAGGGCTGCATGGATCCCAATCAGATCCCCGATGCCGGCTGCACGCTCTGCAGCGACGCCGGGCCGCCGCCGCCTCCTCCTCCTCCCGTCGATGGCGGCACGGGTGGGGGCGGGCAGCCGGGGGGGTGTGGCTGCGGCAGCGCGCCGGCCTCGGCGATGCTCCTCGCAGCGCTCTCGCTGCTGTTGGTGGCAGGGGGTCGCCGTTCGTGGCGTCGCCAGTAAACGCTCTCAGCCGCACCCAGGCGGACTTCAGCACCGCGTTCGTGCTGGAGGCGCTCGTCTCCCAGGGCCTGCTCACCGCGCAGCAGGCCCAGGAGATCCTGGCGCGTGAGCCCGCCGCCCGCGCACGCGTCCTCAAGGCGAAGGCGCAGGGTGGCTCCAAGGAGGCGGCACGCTATGACGTGTCGCCGGTGGAGATCGTCGCGGCCTTCCAGGTGCAGCTGCCAGAGGGCCGGGGCGTACTCGACGAGGATCGGGTGACGGAGGCCGCCGCTCGCGCCGCGGGCATGGGGTACCGGAAGATCGATCCGCTCAAGCTGGACATGGCGCTGGCCACGCGCACCGTGTCGCGCCCCTTCGCACAGAAGCACGCGCTGCTGCCCCTGGAGCGCACCCAGCAAGGCCGGCTCGTGGTGGCGGTGGCCAACCCGTTCGATCGCGAGCTGTTCGAGAACCTCTACCGGCTGGCGGGCCTGCCCATCGAGCCGGTGCTGGCGGCCAAGTCGGACATCCTCAAGTCCATCACGGAGATCTACGGCTTCAAGAAGACGCTGGCGCGCGCGGCGGATGACTTCGCCACCGGGCCGTCGGTCGCCAACTTCGAGCAGCTCGTGTCGCTCAGCGGCACGCAGGAGCTGGACGCGGCGGACAAGCCGGTGGTCCAGGCTGTGGACTACCTGCTGCGCTACGCGTTCGACAACCGCGCGTCGGACATCCACATCGAGCCCAAGCGGGCCCAGTCCCACGTCCGCCTGCGCATCGACGGCGTGCTGCACACCGTCTACACCCTGCCAGCCGGGGTGCACCCGCCCATCGCCTCGCGCGTGAAGATGCTCTCGCGCATGGACATCTCGGAGAAGCGCAGGCCGCAGGATGGGCGCATCAAGACGGAGCGCGAGGGGCGCGAGGTGGAGCTCCGTGTGTCCACCTTGCCCACGGCGTTCGGTGAGAAGGTCGTCATCCGCATCTTCGATCCGGACACCCTGGTGCAGGACATCGCCCAGCTGGGCTTCGAGCCGGACGAGAAGGGATCCTTCGAGTCCTGGATCGACCAGCCGCACGGGCTGATCCTGGTGACGGGGCCGACGGGCAGCGGCAAGACGACGACGCTGTACTCGGCGCTCAAAGCCGTCGCGGGGCCGGACGTGAACGTCACCACGATCGAGGATCCGATCGAGATGGTGTGGGAGGGCTTCAACCAGGTGCAGGTGCAGCCCAAGGTGGGGCTGGACTTCGCCGGGGCGCTGCGCCACATCCTGCGCCAGGATCCGGACGTCATCATGGTGGGCGAGATCCGCGATCCGGAGACGGCGGAGAACGCCATCCAGTCCGCGCTCACGGGCCACCTGGTGCTCTCCACGCTGCACACCAATGACGCGATCGGCGCGGTGTCGCGCATGAGGGATCTCGAGGTGCCGCCCTTCCTGCTGTCGCAGAGCCTGGTGGGGCTGATGGCCCAGCGCCTGCTGCGGCGCATCTGTGTCCACTGTGCGCAGGAGACCACGCTGACGCCGGACGAGCTGACGGCGCTGCTGGTGCCCCTCCCGCTGTTGCCGGGAGGCGTGAAGCTGCTCAAGGGCGTGGGGTGTGTGCGCTGTCGTGGCACGGGCTACTTCGGACGCACGGGTGTGTTCGAGATCGTCAGCATCGGGGCGGAGCTGAAGGAGCTCATCAACCGAAGTGCCCCCCACCACGAGCTGGTGGAGGCGGCCCGGAGGGCGGGGATGCGGACGCTGCGCGAGGCAGGTGTGCGCAAGCTCGCCCAAGGGCTCACCACGTTTGAAGAGGTGATGCGGATGACCGCCATCTAACCTTCGTCCAGGCCTTCTGCGCTGGAGCAGGCCCCCTCATGGCAGAGAGCACGACGGCCGATGTCTCCACTGCTGCCGGGCGACTGCGCGGCGGCCGCAGGCCAGCCCCTGCGCTGGTTCCGGCACTGACCATCGTCTCCCACCCCAGGGCCCACCGCGTGGGGAGCTGCTGCTGCTCGAGGCTCCGGGAGCCGAGTCTGTAGGCCCAAGGCATACCGCGCGATGGAGTAGAATTCGTGGGCATGAGTGCCGATGCCCAGACAGCCAGCGGCCAGAACGTCCCTGTGGTTCTGGTGAACATGCCGTTTGGTCCGCTGGCAACTCCAGCGCTCGGTCTGAGCATGCTGAAGTCGGCGCTGCGGACCGCGGGCATTTCGAGCCGGATCTTCTACTTCCACATCCTCTTCGCGAAGCAGTTCGGTGTCAGCCTGTACGAGTCCGTCGCGGGGAACTACTCGGGGGTGACGGATCTCACGGGGGACTGGCTGTTCTCGCACACGCTGTTCGAGAACAAGCCCGATGACACCCAGCGCTACGTCTCCAGCGTGCTGCGCAGGCCGCGCCTGGAGCAGGCCCTGTCGTGGGCCGCGCTGGAGGGCTACATCGCGGAGCTGCTCATGGCTCGTGTGGGAGTCTCCTCCTTCGTGGACGCGTGCGTGGAGACGCTCCTCCAGACGGGCGCGCGCATCGTCGGCTTCACGAGCGTCTACCAGCAGAACGTCGCGGCGCTCGCGGTCGCGCAGCGGCTCAAGCGCCGGCGTCCCGACATCCTCACGCTCTTCGGCGGTGCGAACTTCGAAGGCATCACGGGACAAGGGCAGTTCGAGCACTTTCCCTTCATCGACGTCGCCATCTCGGGCGAGGCGGAGCAGCGGCTCCCCTGGGTGGTCGAGCGCCTGCTGCGGGGCGAGCGGTTGGGCAAGCTGGTGGGGGTACTGGCCCGGGAGCACCTGTCCGAAGGCCCCCGCTTCACGGAGCTTGGAGACACGCAGCGCCGCGATCTGGACAGCCTGCCAGTGCCAGACTTCTCGGACTTCTTCACGCAGTGGGAAGAGGCTCGACTGGAGGGGGCTCAGAAGCCCGCGGTGCCCTTCGAGACCTCCCGGGGCTGCTGGTGGGGCCAGAAGCAGCACTGCACCTTCTGTGGCCTGAACGGCGAGTCCATGACGTACCGGAGCAAGTCTCCGCAGCGAGCCCTGACGGAGTTCACGGAGGTGACGCAGGCCCATCCAGGGCACCGGGTGACGGTCGTCGACAACATCCTGGACATGAAGTACTTCAAGACCTTCATCCAGGAGCTGGGTGCGCGCTCCAACCCCGTGGAGATCTTCTACGAGGTCAAAGCCAACCTGACCCATGAGCAGGTTCGGCTGCTGAAGGCTGCCCGAGTCCTGACGATCCAGCCCGGCATCGAGAACCTGAGCGATCAGATCCTCCGCCTCATGCGCAAGGGCGTGACGGGCATGCAGAACCTCCAGCTCATGAAGTGGTGCAAGGAGTACGGCATCACTCCGCTCTGGAACATGCTCTGGGGCTTCCCCGGAGAGGAGCCCGAGGAGTACGCGCGGTTGGCGGAGCTGTTCCCGCTGCTGACCCACCTGACGCCGCCCCTGATGGGCGTATCGATCCTCCTGGAGCGGTTCTCGCCCAACTTCAATGAAGCCCGGGCGAGGGGGTTCAAGGACGTGAGACCTGCCCCTGCCTACTTCTTCATCTATGACCTTCCGGAGGAGGCGCTCCAGAACATCGCCTACTTCTTCTCCTACCAGTACGAGGATGGGAGGGACGTCTGGGCCTATGTGAAGCCGGTGGCCCAGCGCATCAAGGAGTGGCTGGCCGAGCACGACACTTCAGCTCTCTACTCGCTGGACAAGAAGGACCACCTGCTGATCATCGATCGGCGGAAGGTGGCGCCCAGCCCCTCGGTGATCCTGCAGGGCGCGGAGCGGTGGGCGCTGCAGGCCTGCGAGGCGGTGACCACCCTCCAGGCCCTGGAGGAGCGCTACCTGGAGCAGGAGCCCGCCGCCCAAGACTGGGACGCTCTGGAGAACGTGCTGGCCAGGCTCGTCGAGGCAAAGTTGCTGATCACGGACGGCAAGCACTACCTCGGCCTGCCTGTCGCCGTCACTCAGGATCCGCTCGCCGCGCCAGTGCCCCCGCTGGAAGAGCTGGGGGCACCGATCTTCTCCGCGGCGTGACTTCGGCTCAGAAGCGCGCCTGGAGCAGCGTGTTGAAGCCCAGCGCGTGGGGCTCCTCGAAGCGCGGCTGGGCCACGCCCGTCACGTCGTCCCGGAACGTCGTCCGGTTGTTGTCGTACGTGTAATAGACCTCGCCCACCGCGGCCACCGTCTCCGAGAGATCCCACCGGAAGGTGGCCTTCGCGGACAGGATCAGCTCGGCCTCGCACACCGCGTTCGACGCGCCGCACGTCTCCGGGAGGATGCTGAGCTGGTTCACGTCCCGCACCACCACCGTGCGTGTGCCCGTCAGCCCCGGGGGCGGGTTGTTGCCACCACCTGGGAACTCGGGGCTGCGGAAGGACGCGGGCTGCTGCACGCCGAAGATGAAGCCCGGCGTGAGGTGCAGGCTCGACAGGTAGTAGTCCGCGCCGGCCGCGAGGAACACCTCCGGGTTGAGCTGCGTGCCGTCCGGGAAGTCGCGGAACGGCGGCAGGCCCGGCACCTCGAACTGGATGAAGGACAGGCTCCGGTACAGCCCCAGCAGGTGCATGCGCCAGTTGTTCCACTTCGCCCGCGCCTGGAGCGCCACCGCCGTGGCCCCCTGCGGCACCGTGCGCGCGAAGATGTCCGGATCCTCCAGCGTCTGCACCAGGTAGCTGCCCTCGAGCGCCACGGAGTAGGAGAGCCCACCCGGGTACGTCTCCGGCGCGAAGAAGCGCTGGTAGACCTCCGGATCGTTCCGGTACAGCCGGAAGTCCACGCTCGTGCCCACCGGCACGCCCACGTGGTACACGGCCTGCCCGGACACGCCTGCCGCATTCACCGGCGCGCGGATGCCCTGGTTGGCCAGGCCCGGGATGATGCCCTTCTGGAAGTAGCCACCGCCCGCCTCGAGCCGCAGCGTCTCCAGCACGTCCACGCCCGCGCCCGCCATCAGGCCGTACAGCGTCTCCTTCTCCAAGATCAGATCGTTGAGTACCAGGGACGTCTTCCCGCCCAGGTACGCGTACCACCGGTCCCGCGTCACCTGCAGCTTCGCGCCCGGCACGCCCTCCGCCGCGGCGCGGTTGGTGAAGACGCCGCTGCCGCCCCAGGAGATCCGGTACGCGTACCCCAGCCGGAAGCGATCCGCCGATACCGGGAAGCCCGTGAGCGAGATGCTCTCCCGCTCACCCCAGCCCGGCGGGGTGTAGTTGAGCCGGATGTAGCTGGAGTTGTCCCGCAGATCCACGCCGCCCGAGGGCCGCTCCAGCACGAGGATCGTCAGCGCCGCCTCGGTGGTGAGCCCCTCGAAGAACGCGGGCATCCGCTTGTAGAGCACCAGGTTCGACAGCGTCTCGAAGCCGGAGAACCGGGTGTTGAAGTTGTCGTAGAACTGGGTGTTCTGGTTGCCCGCGCCGAAGCGCGCGTTGGGGCTGTTGGGCGTCGTCTCCCCCGCGCCTGCCAGGACGTTGTCGTCCGCGAAGACAAAGGACAGGCGAGTGTCGACGAAGTCTCCGGCCCACGCGGGCGCGGAGAAGCACAACAGCCCGGTCAGGGCCAGGGTACGAAGCGTTTTCAAACTACCCTCCAAGGACGCGGCCTGTGTGGCCGCGCCTCCCAAAGCCCCTTCACCGGGGCATGCTTCTTGAGCTACGGCAGCGTCTCAGCGGGGCACGTCTTGATGGGGCGGGGGCATGCGCCCTCAGGCCCGGGGAAGCAGCAGAGATCGTCCGCGTCTCGCGGCAGGACGATCCAGCGCGGGCGGGCAGCGCTCACCTGCCGCAGGTGGCCCGTGACATTGTAGGTGGCCCCGTGCAGCAGCCGGCACTGCCGGGCGCGCTCGGCGTCCGCGTCCGTCTCGCTGCAGTCCACCTGCAGATCCGGCACCGCGTCCCGGGTGACGACGTTGATGCGGGTGCGGCTGTTGAGCGCCACGAAGCACTGGCCCCTGCCGAGGATGTCTCCGTCCGCCAGGAAGGCCACGTGCTGCTCGTTGCCCACCAGCGTGCGCTCCATCCGCGCGTTGGCGGCCAGCGGGAAGTCATCCACGGTGGCTGCCACACTCGCGTTACCGAACTTCACCCGCACCGGCGTGTCACACCACACGCGCACCTGGGCCGGGCCGTTGACGCCCGTGGTCATCGCCGTCGTCGTGGCCTTGGACTGGGTGGCGGAGACGGTGACGATCTGCGTCCGCTTGTCGAGCGAGTCATCCAGCCCCGCCGTGCGAGGCCCCGGGCCGGACAGCTCCACCACGAACTGGTTGAAGCTGTTGTACGTGGAGCGCTCGGAGCACACCTTCCCGGCAAACTCGCCCAGGCCCACGGTGCAGTCGATGTTGCACTGGCGCTCGCTCACATCCGTGTCGGCGGGATCATCCTCGGCGCAGGCGGTATACGCGGCGCCGCTGCGGCCCGGGCAGAAGAAGGGCACCTTGCCGTTGCCGTTGGCGTCGCAGTTCTTGAAGACCTCGGGGAAGCGCACCCGCCGCAGCTTCACCATTGCGGACTCGAGGCTCTCCATCTTCATGTTCGCGTAGCTGTAGCCGCACAGCGAGTCGGTGACGTAGGGCACCACCTGGTTGTCCAGGCCGCAGAGGCGCAGGTTCACCTCCGGCCCCGGCACCTGCTTCAGGTACTTCTCCCACTCGGCGGGCGGCAGCTCGCGCACCCGCTCGCGGATCACCCACGCCGGGAAGGTGAGCTGCGTGGTGGCCGCGAAGTCCTGCACAGAGCCGGAGATGGCCCAGAGCAGATCCCCCGGGTACAGGCCCTCGGGGAACGAGTAGTTGTAGATGTAGATGGAGCCGTACGTGCCGGGCAGGAAGCCGTCCGGCTCGGGCGTGCGGACGTTGGAGCCGGCACCCGTGTACTCGCGCACGCGGCACGCTGTGAGATCCGTGACGAAGAAGCCGCCGGGATCCAGCCCCGTCACCACCATGGTCACCAGCTTCCCGTCATTGGGATCCCTCAGGGACGGATCCGAAGAGCTGTACCCCGGGGGGCAGCTCTGGATGAGCGGTGCGCCGGCCTCGGGCTTGCGTCCGACCGTGAGGAACTGGCTGGCGAAGGGCGAGCCGCGGTTGTCGCTGTAGCTGTCAGGCTCCTGCACGCGCGCCAGCGTGGGCTCCTCGAAGTAGACGGGCGCCGTCAGGCCGGTGGCGTAGCTGTACGGGCCGCTGTTGGGCGGCGGCAGCTGGCTCGGGTTTCCGCCCACGCCGCCATCCGCGAAGTCCAGCTGAGGTGGCTCATGCTGCACCCACACGCGCATCTCTCCATAGAGGTGCGCCACCCGGACGGTGCCGTTGCCCTGGCCATCCGCCATCATCGTCCACCGCTTGTCGTAGGTGCCGCTGAGATCACCCGGGGCGACGCGGAAGGAGACCGGGCCGGTGAAGGTGTTGAGCGGCTCGCCCTTGGCGTTCAGCGCGGTGATGCCCAGGTCGATCTCCACCGAGCCCTTGGGGATGGAGTAGGGGCAGCTCTGCGTCCCTCGCTCCGCCGCGGGGACGGCGTTCGGGTTGTTGTCGTAGCGCGCCAGACAGGTGCCCACCAAGGTCAGCGGCGAGCGAGCCCCGTTGTCGGAGGCGATGGCCGCCAGCCCCTTCACCTCGACCTTGAAGGTGCTCACGCCGGAGGGGTTGCCGTTGTCCGGGGAGATGTTGCCATCCGCGGAGTAACAGCCTGTGGCCCCAAGGGCCGCCACGAGGAGCCAGTGTCTCATCACTTCACCCTCCGCCCGATCCGTCCATCCTCGTTCGCGTTGGCGACCGGCATGGACGTGGGGTTCTGACAGAAGCTGCGAAGCTGCGGCGTGAGCGTGCCGCAGGTGGGGTTGTTGCCCGCCAGCGCATCCCGGCAGCCACAGCGGCCAGTGAAGGGGCCAGGCGGGAGGTTGCACGCGCTCTGGAGCTGCTCGGCCGTCACGCCGCAGGCCGCGGCCGCATCGGACTTGCCCAGGGTGGCCAGGCAGGTGCAGCTGCCCACCTGCTTGGCCAGCCCGTCCTTGAACTCCTGGGCCTGGCGGCAGAAGCCGCGCATCTGATCATCCACCACCCACGTGCCGTTGATCAGCGTGCCACAGCGCTCGCCCGTCTTGGACGTCTCCCGGCCGGCGTTGATGTCATCGCAGGTGCAGGCGCCCTGCATGTAGCCGATGAGCGAGTCTCGCAGGGAGATGCCCGTCTCGATGCGCGTGGTGTTGCGCTTGAGCACCCGGAAGCCCGAGCCACCCTTGGCGATGTAGTCGTTGACGGCGATGCGGTAGGTGCCGTTGGGATCCAGCGGCTTGCCGTTGATCTGGATGTCGGTGGCCGGGTGAGCCCAGCAGCGCGCCCCTTCCACGTCCTCCAGACACTGAAAGGGGGCGTGGCCCTCGCGGTTGTCCTTGGGGCACCACTTCTCCGCGCCGCCGTCCAGCGGATCGCAGAAGATGCGCAGATCGTTGATCTGCACCTGGGCGCAGTCCATGGTGAAGCGCGCGCCGGAGACCTGCGCCTGGCTGACGCAGCCGCGCTCGGCGGAGCGCTCGGCGACGAAGTCGAACATCTCCTGCATCTCCACGCCGGACAGGTACATGATGTTGATCGTGTTCTCGAAGGGGAACACGTTGAACATGGCCTCCTGCGTCACCACGCCCGAGTAGAGATTGTCGCGGATGCCCAGCGAGTTGGTGATGGCCATCTCCGCCTCGACGCGGCGGCGCTTGCGCATGGAGTCCGCCGCGACGTTGCCCAGGGGAGAGTCTCCGCCCGTGGAGTTGTTGCGGCGGGCGACATCTTGCGGCGCGTACGAGAAGATGGAGGTGAGCTGGAGGTTGAAGTCCATGCCCAGGATGTAGTTCTGGAGCAGATCCGTGGTCCGCCGGTCCTCTTGATCGCGGCACGCCTCGATGGCGCGGCGGACCTGGGGCTGGATGGCGAACTGGCCCGGATCCCAGAAGTTCTGCTTGTAGTAGGCGCGCATGGCGTCGTCACACCAGAGCGCGTCCAGCGGGAAGGCGCGGTAGTCGTGGCTGACGAGCTCCGCGCCGTCCGCCTGGGGCTCCTCCGGCACCTTCACCACCATCTCCAGGCGCCCCACGTACTTGGCGAACGCGCCGGAGTGGACCAGCAGCACCTTGCGGCCGCTCGGGTCCGTGATGCTCTGCGGCGGGTTGAGCACCACGTGCAGGTGGCCGCCGAGGATCAGATCGATGCCGGACACGCCGGGGATCTGCACGCGGACCACGGACTTGGGGTTGCCCTCCTCGCCGGACCACTCGAGGATCTGCCACGGGTTGTGCTCCCGCTCGATGAAGGGCCTGGCGCGCTCGTACTCGTAATAGGCCTCGTAGCCGAGCACCACCTGCTGATCCTCGTGGAGGCCCAGGTGGCTGACGAGGACGATCAGATCCGTCACCGGACGCAGCAGATCCACGTAGGCGCGCGCCGCCTCGTTCTGCTCCAGCGGCGTGACCTGCAGGGAGTTGCCGCCCTCTACGATCGAGTTGAGCGAGGAGAGGTTGGCCATGCCGATCACGCCGACCCGCAGGCCCTTCAGCACGCGGATGGTGTAGGGCGTGGCGACCTGCGCGGCGCCCGCGTTGCTGCTGTCGGCGGGCACGTCCCAGGCGTAGTTGGCCGCCATCAGCGGGAAGGTGGCGAAGTCGCGTGCCTTCTGGACGAAGTTGGCCAGGCCCGCGTCGAACTCGTGGTTGCCGATCACCGCGCCGTCCAGCCGGACGTTGGACAGGAAGCGGAACTCCACCTCGCCGTTGTTCTGGTTGAAGATGGGCGCACCCTGGAAGCAGTCCCCCGAGTCCAGGTGCAGGATGCGATCGGACTTCGCGCGCTCTCGCTTGAGGAGCGCGGCGATGCGCGTGGCGCCTCCGAAGGGGCCCGCCTCGGGGATCAGCCCCAGATCCGTGTCCGTCTTCAACGGCGCGAAGTCATAGGGAATGAGCCGGGAGTGGATGTCCGAGGTATGAAGGATGGAGAGGCGAACCTCCTGTCCGGCGAGGTTGTATTCCTCGCCTTCCAGCACCGGCATGCACGAGGCAGAGACCAGGGCGCAGAGGAGGCCGATCAGGGCACGACGCATCAGGTGGGTCCGGGGGGCTCGAGTGAAGGGGACTCAGCAGGAGACGCCGCAAGGTACGGGATCAGGGAAGCACGGGCAAGCGACGCAGGAATGGAGAACCCACCCGCCAGGGAGGCAGGCATGCCGTCCAACCAGACGACCGTGACGGATATCGAGATCATCGAGGATTTCTCGTCTACGGCCCGCTGTGACGAAGGTTTTCTGAGGCTCCGGCGGCTGCGGTGCCGGAACCGGCGAGAGGACGGCTCCGTCTCGCCCGTGTATCGCGTGGACGTGGTGGACCGGCCGCGGCTGGATGCGGTGGCGGTGCTCGTCTATCGCCGCGGTGCGTCGGGGCTGGAGGTGCTCACGCGCAAGAACCTCCGGCCCGCGGCCTACTTCCGCAAGGGCAAGGAGATGGTGGTGCCGGATCCGGTGAGCTACCTGCTCGTGGAGGAGCTCGTCGCGGGGGTGATGGAGCTGGAGGACAAGGGCGAGGAGGGCCTGCGGCGCCGAGCGGTGGAGGAGGTGCGCGAGGAGGCGGGCTATGAGGTGCGGCCCGAGGAGATCCGCCTGCTGGGTGGGGGCTTCTTCGTCGCGCCGGGCATCCTGTCGGAGAAGGTGTTCCCCACGGCGGTGGACGTGACGGGCAAGGAGGCCCGGGAGCCGGAGGGAGACGGCTCGCCACTGGAGGAGGGGACGCGGCTTCAGTGGCGCCCACTGCCCGAGGTGCTCGCTGCGTGCCGGCGCGGCGAGGTGCCAGATGCCAAGCTGGAGATCGCCATCACCCGCCTGCTGGCCGAGCAGCCGTAGCCACACTGGCCGGGTTGGCCGGAGTGAGGGGACCGGGTAGGGTGCGCGGACCGTTTCGTCCCGCTCTGCCGAGGTCCACTGCATGTCGTCGATGCCCGCGTGGCTGCAACAGCTGCTGCCGATCCTGATCCTGCTTGCGGCGATAGGCCTGGTGATCGCACGCCTGCCCAAGGTCGAGCTCGGGCACTCGGCGGCGTTCAAGCGCCGGCGGCTCTTCAACTGGTTCCCGCTGGGGATGACGTACGCGTTCCTCTATATGGGGCGCTACAACGTCAACGTCGCCACCAGCGCGATGGGCGACCGCACCTCGAACGCGGACTTCGGCACCATCTTCTTCTGGGGAACGATCGTCTACGGCGTCGCGTTCCTGCTCAATGGCCCGCTGACGGATCGGTGGGGTGGGCGCAGGACGATCCTGATCTCCGCGGCCGGCTCCTCGGTGTGCAACGTGTTGATGGGCGGCGTGGTGTACGCGGTGCTGACGCAGGACTGGCAGCCGCCGGGAGGGCTGGTGGCGACGCTGTCCTTCCTCTACGCGCTGAACATGTACTTCCAGAGCTTCGGCGCCGTCTCCATCGTCAAGGTGAACGCGTCCTGGTTCCACGTGCGCGAGCGCGGCGTGCTGGGCGGTGTATTCGGCATCCTCATCTCGCTGGGCGTCTACTTCGCCTATGACTGGAGCCGCTTCATCACCCAGAACGCGCCCGTGTACTGGGTGTTCTTCATCCCCGCGGCCATCCTCGCGGCCTTCCTGGTGCTGGACTTCTTCGTCATCCGCGACACGCCGGGCGCGACGGGCCACCCGGACTTCGACACCGCGGATGCCTCCTCGGGCGACACGGGAGACCGGCCCGGGGTGGGTGCGGTGATCAAGAAGATGCTGAGCAACCCCGTCATCGTCGTCATCCTGCTGATCGAGTTCTGCAGCGGCTTCATGCGCAACGCGATCATGCAGTGGTACCCCAAGTTCGCGAAGTCCACGGGCATCAGCGAGAGCTTCGTCGCCTCCAACTGGGGCATGCTGCTGTGCGTGGCGGGCATCACCGGCGGCATGTTCGCCGGCGTCATCTCCGACAAGGTGTTCGACTCGCGGCGCGGCCCCGTGTCCGCGGTGCTCTATGGTGGGATGACGCTGGGCGCCATCGCCACGCTCTTCCTCATCGACCACCGCCTGCTGGGGTGGACGGTCATCTTCATGTCGCTGTGCGTCATCGGCGTGCACGGGATGCTGTCGGGGACGGCCAGCATGGACTTCGGCGGCAAGAAGAATGCGGGCGTGGCGGTGGGCATCATCGACGGCGCCGTCTACGCGGGCACGGCCCTCCAGTCGCTGCTGCTGGGGAAGATCCTCCCCTCGGGTGAGGCGGCCAAGGACCCCAACAACTGGAGCAACTGGCCCATCGCCCTGGTGCCGCTGTCGGTGGCGGGATTGTTGCTGGCCACACGGGTTTGGAACGCGAGGCCTCAGGGCAAGGCGGCGCCTCAGCCCGCCCCGGCAGCGGCCTCGGTTGCCGCTCGCCCGCCTCGGACGGGCACCGAGGGGTAGGCTCTTCGTGCAGGGGGGCCGTTCAGCGTCGGACGGCGATGGCCAGGGGGGCGATTGTCTGTGTGACAGTCTTGTGACGTAAAGTAGAGGCGTGCCCTCGCCATCTGCCCCACTGCTTCAGAACCGGTTGGAGGTCCACGACCGGAAGCAGTTCGAGATCAAGCTCGAGTACCAGCCGTCGGGCGCCGACGACGAGACGCGCTATCTCGTGGAGATGTTCCTGTTCCTGCCGAACAGCCTGAACATCGACGCGGAGGTGTACCCCCGGGCGGACTTCTACGCGGACATCCACAACTACGTGCGCTTCACCACGCCGGTGATGAGCCTGGAGGAGCTGCTGTCCCTGGAGGGCTCTCCGCTGGTGCGGCTGGAGGCGTGGCTGAGGACGGGGATGGCGACGGAGGCGGAGATCGTCTACCAGGCCAAGCTCCTGTGTTGCATCTTCCGCGGGGCGCTGCGCCGCTTCGCGCGGCTGGTGGATGGGCAGTGCGAGGTGCCGGGCACCGGGGGGATGGGCGAGGCCGAGTACGCCGAGCTGCAGCGGCTGATCCTCAGCTCCCAGCAGGCGGTGGTGCAGGTGCTGGAGCGCTTCCGCGCGTGGACGAAGGTGACGCGCACGCTGCGGCTGCAGGAGAAGACGCGCGCCTCGCTGCGGCTGGTGGACGAGTACATGAGCCTCACGGTGGAGCAGTACTTCCGCAAGGCCGTGACGGAGATGGACGCGCTGCCTCGCTCGGGCGTCTACATCGAGCCGCGCAAGGCGCTGATGGCGACGGTGATTGCCGAGGAGTCGTACCGCAAGGAGAACCAGCTTCGCAGCGTGCTCAGCCCCACCGGTGACAATGAGGAGTACATGCACCGGATCGGGTTCCTGAAGAAGTTCTGCATGAACATCCTCTTCCTGTCGGCGCGGCGGAAGCAGAAGCGCCAGGGCTGGGAGGAGGTGCTGTTCGCGATCGCGGCGGGCCTGGCCATGGCGTTTGCCACGGCGGTGGCGTTCTGGGCGCAGCTGCGCTTCACCCAGGCGAGCCTCAACTTCTTCCTGATCCTCGTGGTGGGTTACATGATGAAGGATCGCATCAAGGAGGGCCTGCGCCGCATCTTCAGCAGCTTCGCCTCGAGGCACCTGTACGACCGGATGGCGGAGATCGTGGATCCGGTGACGAA
Organism: Hyalangium sp.; assembly: GCF_035629615.1. Taxonomy (GTDB): domain Bacteria; phylum Myxococcota; class Myxococcia; order Myxococcales; family Myxococcaceae; genus Hyalangium. The sequence goes on from NZ_DASPHO010000854.1 coordinate 15,951, forward strand.
GAAGTGCCTGGGCACGCTGGAGGAGCGCGTGGACTACGGCCGGACGGTGAAGATTCCGGACGAGATCGCCGTGCTGCGCTGCCTGGATGACTTCATCACCGTGTCCCAGGGCGAGCTGTCCGAGACGGTGATCCGCTACCAGAAGGAGATCGTCCTGGACGCGGATCTCCTGCCCAAGGCGGATCGGCGGCTGACAGGCGTCACGGACATCATCCGCTTCAACGTGGAGCGCTTCCTGCGCGACATGGACGACCCGGAACTGGCGCTGGAGTACGTGGACCTGGAGGACTTCACGGTGGGACGGGTGAAGGCCGCCAAGAGCTACCAGGTCGATCTGGCGTTCCGCTTCACCACGGACGAGGCGGACCAGAAGAAGGTGTCCGTGCAGCTGGTGCGGCTGGTGCTGGACCGCAACGGCATCAAGCGGATGCTGCGCATCACCCCGGAGCAGCCGGGGGTGCCTCCGGGCCCTGCGCCCTACCGCACGGCGGCCTGAGAGGCGAGGTGCCGTGTCCGAGGACGATCGACAGCGGTGGAATGGCCGCTACTGCGAGCAGACAGGGGCCTCTCTGGAGCCCTCCAGGTTCCTTCAGTCCCTCGCGGACCGGCTCCCAGGCACGGGCCGGGCGCTCGATGTGGCGGGTGGGCCGGGGCATGACGCGCTGTGGCTGGCGCGGCGTGGCCTGGAGGTCACGCTCCTGGACATCTCGGATGTCGCGCTCGAGCGAGCTGCAGTGGCCGCCCGGGAGGCGGGTGTCCCTCTTCGAGGGGAGCGGGTGGATCTGGAGGCAGAGCCGCTCCCTCCAGGGCCGTACTCACTCGTGCTCTGCTTGAACTTTCTCTCTCGCCCGTTGTTCGACGTGTTCCCGAAGGTGCTCGCCCCGGGCGGGCTGCTCGTCTTCGCTCAGCCCACTCGGAGCAACCTCCTGCGCAATCCTCATCCCTCGGCTCGCTTCCTCCTGGAGGACGGCGAGCTGCCTGGGCTGCTGCGCGGGCTCGAGGTGGTCTCGTATACCGAGGGTTGGACCGGGGAAGGGCGGCACGAGGCGCGATTGGTTGCCACGCTCCGCCCTGTACCGGGTGCTTGAGGTGCCAGGGGCTTCCTTCGCCGGAACGAACAGCTCGCGAATGGGGGCTTCGTGGTGCGCGATCTCCCCACACTCCGGCCGGTGGGAGTCGGCCGAGGCTCGCGTGTTAGGGTGCGCGCCGCGTTCCGTGTGATTGCACCGGGGGGCAGCCGTCCTCCGGGAGAGGCCGTGCGCCGCGGGGACGTGTCAGGACGCTCGCTACGCTTCGGCGAGCTTTGTTCCACCGTCAGGAGGAGTCTTCGTGTCCCTTTGGAATTCGAACCGGCGAACCGTATCGCTTGCCGTCACAGTCATGGCCCTGGGAGTGCTTGCTGCCTGTGGTGGCAACGGCAACCCGCCCAACCCGTCCCAGGGCGCTCGCGCCGAGATCAAGGTCATGCTCCCCCAGGAGCTGTCCTCCGCGGATGTGGCCCGCGTGCATGTCGAGGTCCGGGGGCCTGGCATCCCCACTCCCATTGGCATGGATCTGTCCCTGCAGGGGGGCTCCTGGCAGGGCACTCTGATCGACATCCCCGCGGGGCTGGATCGGATCTTCGAGGCCAAGGCGTACGATGCGGCCACGACGCTGCTCTACCAGGGGCAGGCGGGGCCGATCACCATCGCCGCCGGGAGCACGGTGAGCGTGGCCATCCTGCTTCAGGAGGTGAACCCGGATCCGCCCTACCGGAACGTTGCGCCGACGATCGACTCGGTGGTGGTGTCCGCCAACCAGGTGTCACCGGGCGGCACCATCACGCTGACGGCCACCGCGCATGACGACAACCCGGAGGACACGATCACGTTCGCGTGGACCGCGGCTGCGGGGACGTTCAGTGCCGCGTCCTCGGCCTCGACGAGCTGGGTGGCGCCCGCGACCGAGGGCGTGCAGGTGCTGCAACTCCAGGTGACGGACTCGAAGGGGACGTTCGCCACGATCAACGTCAGCATCAGCGTGCAGCGCGCTGGCGCGGCCGGAAGCGCGGCGGTGACGGTGGGCTTCAACACCTGGCCGACGGTCACTGGCATGACCGCGGTTCCGTCCGTCCTCACGCCCAATGTCGCTTCCCAGCTTGCTGCCGTGATCTTCGATGCGGATGGCGACAGCCTGAACGTGTCCTGGGGCTCCGACTGCCCGGGTATCTTCGATGCGTCCAACTCGGCCACGCCCTCGTTCACCGTGTTCGGTCCGCCTCCCATGGGGAACCGCTGCGTCTTGTCCGTCTCCGTCTCGGATGGCCGTGGTGGTCAGGGCTCGGGCACGCTCTCGCTGCTGGTCGGGCCCGCGCCGCGCCCCAACGTGGCCCCCCAGGTCGACAGCACCTTCAAGAGCTCCGAGCAGGCGGGTGGCAACGAGGTCGTGACGGTGGGCCTCACCGCGCACGATCCGGAGTCCACGGCGTTGGTGTTCTCCTGGAGCGCGAACCAGGGCTCCATCCTGAGCACCCGGGGGACCAGCACCTCGAGCGAGGTGGACTGGAGAGCGCCGGCCTGTCTGGATGGGGCAGCCGTCCTCACCGCGACCATCGTGGATGCAGGGGGCGCTACCACGCGCCAGCAGTTCTCCATCGCCCCTCGCGCGGGATCTTCGTGTGGCGGGCTGGCGGTGAGCGGCGTCCGCAACTCCCACCGCGTCCTGGCCGAAGGGAATGTCATCGTGGTTCCCATCGATCTGTCCGGTGTGACGATCGGTGCGTGGGTGCCGACCGTGGATGGCACGAGCTACGAGTGGCGCCCGGGCTCCGGCACGGCCGGCGGTACGTTCCTGATCCCCAACGTGGAGCGCACGCCCTACCTGCTCCAGCTCGGCATCAACTACCTGTGGTCCAGCAGCCGGACGCTCGATCTGAGCGGGGCCGGCCTGGGCCGTCCCGATGTGGTGCTCGAGCCGGACACGACCCAGCTCCAGCTGCAGCTCAGCGGGCTCGCTCCGTGGCAGGCGGGCGATGACTTCCAGCTCCACTCGACGAACGCAGGCATCGGGTACTTCTCCGCGCCGAACTGCGCCTCTCCGAGCGGCTTAAGCCCTGCGGACGGCGCAACCCAGCTCTCCGAGCAGATCGACTACGTGTTCTCCCTGCAGAACTGTGGGAGCCCCGGAGCCAGGATTGAGCCGGCCCGCGGCGATGTGCTGTATGCCACCCAGCTTGTGAGCCGCTCCGATGCGGCCACGTCGATGAACTTCCAGGAAGTGCGCCGGAGCTTCCAGACCAGCGCGTTGGGGGGTGGAGGCGGGGGCCCGCTGGTGCTCAGCGGGACGATGACGGAGCTGCCCCTCACGAACCAGACCGTGGACTACCGGGCGACTTCGTTCGAGGCCCTGGCGCTGGCGGGGCACCCCACCGCGACGCCGGGTACCAACTTCCTGAACATTGGCACCCTGCCGGGCTATGGGCAGTTCGGCTCCTTTGCGGGCTGGCCGGATCTGGCCCTGGTGGACAGCCCCGCTGGCCGTGGCGACCTCTTGACCGTGTTCACGTACGGCAACCCCTACCCGAGAGTCTGGCCCCAGTTCGTCACGAGCCAGTCCACCGCGCGGGTCCGCTACTCGGTGCCGCTGGAGGGGGGGGGCGAGTCCACGCCCCGCGTGTTCTCGGTGTACACGTACGCCCAGCAGCCGCTGGCGAGCGGCCCGCTCATGCCTCAGGTGGGGCCGCCGCGGGATCTGCGCCTCAACGGGGCGGAGGCCACGGGCAGCCTCATGGGCGTGGGGCTGACGCCTCTGGCGAGCTGGGCCCCGCCGAGCGTGGGGACCCCGCACTCCTACGCGGTGCGCGTGTATGAGCTCTTCGCCACGGGCACGGGCGTCACCTCGCGGCTGCAGGTGACGGTCCTCACGACGACCCAGACGCAGGTGCGGTTGCCCCCCGGCGTCCTGACGGCGGGCAAGTACTACCACCTCCAGGTGACCGCGGTCTTCCAGCCGGCGTCGGATCCGAGCAGGCCGTACATGAGCGGGCCGGTGTACCACACCGCGATGGGCGTGACGGGTCGCTTCCAGCCCTGAGCTGCTTCGCGCAGTTTGCTGGCCCCGGCGAGAGCTCCTCCGCCGGGGCCATTTTCTTGAAGGGTCCTTCATGGGAGGCATCCCTCCTGGCCGCCGGGATTCCCTATGCTGCCAGCCGGGAGGTGTCGCCTTGCCGTTCTCCATCCGCCTGCGGGTGACTGCGCAGGAACTCGATGAGCTCCAGCATGTGAGCAACGTGGTCTACATCCGGTGGATCCAGGATGCGGCCGTGGCTCACTCGGAGGCGGTGGGGTTGAGTCTGGAGGAGTACCGGAAGCTGGGCGCCGTCTTCGTGGTCCGCCGCCACGAGGTAGACTACCTACGCCCGGCGCTCTCCGGGGACGAGGTGGAGGTGGAGACGCGCGTGGTGGCAAGGAGCCCGGTGACAGCCACCCGGCAGACCTTCATCCGGCGGATGGCGGACGGGCAGGTGCTGGTCCAGGCCCAGACGCAGTGGGCCTACGTGTCTACGGCCACCGGGCGGTCTGTGCGCATCCCTCCCGAGGTGACCGAGCGCTTCGCCATCGAGCCGCCTTGATCGGCGCGCCAGACCTCAGGGGTGAGGAAAGCCAGGGAGACGTCTCAGGTCCAGCTCCATTGCTGGAGCCGCTGACACCCCGAGCGTGGCTTCTCAGGTGTCAGGCCTTCGGGATAGACCTGAGGCTGCATGGGCCACATGAAGCCACGTCCTCCGATGGATCTGCCCGCGACGTCCGAGGTCGAGCAGGCGCTCTTTGAAGAGCGCGCGGCGATCCGGGAGTTCCTGGGTGGACTGCCGCGTGCGGAGGCAGAGGCTGCGGCTCGCGAGGATGTGCAGCGGATCCAGGCGGCGGAGCGAGGGGCCGAGTCCGGCTGGCGCGAGCGCATCAAGTCCTGAGCCAAGGGTCGCTCTCACGACGCAACGAAGGCCATCCCCACACCGAGCGAGGATGGCCTCCTGTGCTGCCCAGCGGTGACGCCCTGCTCCTCTAGAAGAGGACGGGGAAGTTGAGGCGCTTGGCGTGCGGCGCCTTCTCACCGTCGTGCTTCTCCAGGCCGATCTCGAAGGAGGCCGCGTCCTGCCGGATGCCCACGAGCTGCTGCTCGATGAAATCCACGTCGCCATCCGAGCGGGCGTCGGCCACGGTCCGGGCAATGTCGGCCTGATCGGTCAGCAGCGTGTTGGCCTCGGCGCCCGTGAGCGAGCCGCTCCGCACGCCCTGGGCGATGCGGCCGAGCTGTGCGGCCTGCTCGTTGGCGACGGGATCGCGCGGCGCGCTGCGATCGCGGTTGTGGGTGGCCAGGAACACATCGAGGCCGGCCTTGGCCTGCTGGAGGCGGATGCTGGCGGCCTCCCTCGCGGTCACCACGCCATCTGCGGAGGCGCTGGCGGTGGCCTGGGCGATCTTCGCCTGCTGGTCCAGGAGCTTCCCGGCCTCTTTCTCGGTGATGGAGCCGTTCTTGAGACCCTTCTGGATGGAGTCGAGCTGGTTGCCCTGGCTGTTGGCGAGCTGCTGGGAGCGCCCCGGCGTGAGGAGCCGGTCCAGGCCGCCCGGCTTCGGGAGCGGCAGCGGCAGCGGCTCGGGGCGGGGCAGGGTGGGCTTTGGCAGGGAGGGCGAAGTGGGGGCGGGGAAGCAGCCGCCGGCGACGATGGAGTTGATCTTGGTCATGGGAGATTTCCGGGAAGTGGAATGTCGTCACGATTTTCGGGTTTCTCCCGGGAGAGTTGCGCGAGGCTGCGTTGAAATGCGTGCACGGAGTATGTGCGCGTGCGTGCTACATGGGGCCGCGTCGGAGACTGGCGCTGTGCGCCCTCGGTGCTCTCAGGAGCTGAGAGCGGCTCGATAGATCCTCTGGGGGGCTCGTTCGTTCATGGGGCTCATTCCCACAGAGGGCCTCGCATGAACCTTGAGCCTGTCCGTCGTCGCCGTTCCGTTGTCTCGGTCATCTTGGGTGCGCTCGCGATGGTGGGCTCGTTCGGAGTCATCGGAGTGCTGGTCCTCTCGGATGTCGCCGATGCGAAGGCGCCCCGCAGGTCCGCACCCGAGCAGATGGCCCGTGTGGAGCAGGAGCAGACGGAGCTGACACCCGTTGAGGAGCTTGAGAACGCCCCGGTGGAGGCCTCCAAGACCCCGAAGAAGGTCGCGAAGACGAAGCGCGGCAAGAAGAAGGCGAAGGTGGATTTCGGCCGCTTCGAGGGCTACTGACGCCTGGAGCTCCTGGACGCCATGCTCGCGACGCTTCTGGGCACCGCCGTCTCGCTGCTGGTGATGGCGGGGCTCCTCACTCCGCTGGAGAGCTGGTTCCCCGTCGCTGCCGCTCGCCCGCGGGCCCGGGCGGTGGTGGCCTGCGTCGCGCTCTTCGTGTTCAACACCGCGCTGATGCAGCTTGCTGGCGCTCCTGTGCTGGAGACCCTGGAGGAGCAGTTCGCTGCCGCGGAACCGCCTTCGTGGATGCGGCTGCTGGCGGTCCTCGTGCTCGCGGACGTGGCGGGCTACTGGATGCACCGAGTGATGCACCGGGTGCCCCTGCTGTGGCGCCTGCACGCGGTCCACCACGCGCCCACGGAGCTCCATTGGTTCGAGGCGTGGCGCCAGCACCCGATCGACTTCCTGATGCATGGACTCGCGGTGGGCCTGCCCAGCGCGCTGCTGGGGGCCTCGCTCGCGGAGATCTCCAGCGTGGTGCTGATCCGCAAGGTGTTCACCGCCTTCCTCCACGCCAACGTGCGCTGGCGCTTCGGGCCGCTGGAGTGGGTGCTGGCGACGCCCCTGTTCCACTGGGTGCACCACAGCGCCGATCCGCGTGACTACGACAGCAACTTCGCGGGCACCTTCGCGTGGGTGGACGTGCTCTTTGGCACCCACCGCCGCGCGGAGGACTTCCCCCAGGCCGTGGGGCTGGCGTCGGTGACACCCACGGAGGGTATCGGTACACGGAGCCTGGAGCCCGTGCCCCCCACGGCTTGAGCGCGCTGGTGTGCGCCTCCCGAGCTTCCTTGCCTCGGACCCAGCCGCACGGCCACATCGAGCGGCTTTCCAGGCACTCCCGCCACCGGCCGCGTGTATCCTCACGGCCACATGGCGTACGACGACTTCAAGAGCCGTATCCGTGAGGGTTGGCAGAGCACCCTCCAAGACATCCTGGCGCGGGCTCGCACTCTGGGCTCGCAGGCTGTGCTGGCGTTCGACCTGGACTCCACGCTCTTCGACAACCGCCCGCGGCAGGCCCGCATCCTCCGCGAGTTTGGTACCGCGCGAGGGCTGACGCCCTTGGGAGCCTGCGTGGCCTCCCACTGGAGCAGCGGATGGGACATGCGGACGGCCATGCGCAACTGCGGCATGGCCCCCGAGCAGGTAGAGGCTGTGTACGAGGAGGCCCGCGTCTTCTGGCTGCAGCGCTTCTTCACCAGCGAGTACTGCGTGGACGACGTCGCCATCGAGGGCGCGGCGGCCTTCACCCACGCCGTGGTGGGCACCGGCGCTCAGCTGGCCTACGTGACGGGACGGCACGAGGGGATGCGCGAGGGGACGGTGGAGGCCATGCGCCGCTGCGGCTTGGCACTTCCGGGAGAGGGGGTTACCCACCTCATCATGAAGCCCTCGATGCGCGACAGCGATGACGCCTTCAAGCGCGAGGCCCATGCGCGGCTGGGGACGCTCGGCCGGGTGATCGCTGCCTTCGACAACGAGCCCACGCACGTCAACGACTACCTGCTCCGGTTCCCCGAGGCGACCGTCTTCCACCTGGCGACCGACCACTCGGGCCGGCCGGTGCAGCTGCTGGAGGCCGTCGTCTCCATTCCCCACTTCTGGGGGACGTCGTGACGCAGTGCGCCTAGGCCACACTTTGACTTTGAAGTCCCACAGCCGCGCGCTATGAGGCGCACGGCGTTCGATCCCCCGCCGGACCAGGACGGGGACCCCCCTTCAGGGAGGCAGCTCGCGGTGGCCAGCAAGTACTCGAAGGACCTGCTGTTGACGATGCACCGGAAGATGTACCTCATCCGCCGCTTCGAGGAGCGCACGGACCAGGCGTACAAGCAGGCGAAGATCGCCGGGTTCTGCCACCTCTACATCGGGCAGGAGGCTGTCGCGGTGGGCACCAATGAGGCCCTGCGTCCGGACGACTACATGCTCTCCGGGTACCGCGATCACGGCCAGCCGCTGGCCCGTGGCTCGGATGCGGGCATGGTGATGGCGGAGCTGTTCGGCCGCGGCACCGGCTACAGCAAGGGCAAGGGCGGCTCGATGCACATCTTCGACATCGAGCACCACTTCTACGGGGGCTACGGCATCGTCGGCGGGCAGATCCCCCTGGCGGCGGGCATGGCCTTCGCCAGCCGCTATCGCAACGAGGATCGCGTCACGGTGTGCTTCTTCGGCGACGCGGCGGCCAACCAGGGCGCCTTCCACGAGACGTTCAACATGGCGGCCAAGTGGAAGCTGCCGGTCATCTACATCTGCGAGAACAACCGCTACGGCATGGGCACGGCGATCGGCCGCGTGTCCGCGGAGCCGGAGATCCACAAGCGCGCGGCGGCCTACAAGATGCGCGGCGAGGCCGTGGACGGCATGGACGCTCTGGCGATGTACGAGGCGGTGAAGGACGCCGTCGAGTACTGCCGCGCGGGCAAGGGCCCGGTGCTGATGGAGGCCAACACCTACCGCTTCCGCGGCCACTCCGTGGTGGACCCCGCCAAGTACCGCCCCTCGGAGGAAGTCGAGGAGGAGCGCAAGAACGATCCCATCCCGAAGCTCAAGGCGTACGCGATCAAGCACAAGCTGGCGACCGAGGCGGAGTTCGACGCCATCGACGAGGAGATCAAGGCCCAGGTGGACGCGGCGGTGAAGTTCGCCGACGAGTCGCCCGAGCCCAGCCTCGACGAGCTGTGGCGCGACACCATCGTGGAGCCGGGCGAGGAGGACGTGCGTCCTCGCGAGCGCGTGCTCGGCATGAAGGTGAAGTGGCCAACCTACCCGTCGGGCCAAGAGCTGAAGGTGACGTGGGATCTGGAGCCTCGCCAGCAGGCCGAGCGCGAGGACAAGAAGGCGGGGCTGGCGCGCTAGCAGGCCGCCCGCCAACCCTTTACTGAATACGAGCTGACGAGTCGGAGCCAACAATGCCCGAGTTGATGTACCGCGACGCGCTGAACCAGGCGCTCGCCGAGGAGATGGAGCGCGACGCCAACGTCTTCCTGATTGGCGAGGAGGTGGGCCGCTACAACGGCGCCTTCAAGGTGTCCCAGGGGCTGCTGGATCGGTTCGGGAGCGCGCGCATCATCGACGCGCCCATCTCCGAGCTGGGCTTCACCGGCATGGGCGTGGGCTCGGCGATGGTGGGGCTGCGCCCCGTGGTGGAGATGATGACGTGGAACTTCGCCATCCTGGCGATGGACCAGATCGTCAACAACGCGGCCAAGCTGCGGCACATGTCCGGCGGCCAGCTGCGCTGCCCGATCGTCTTCCGGGGCCCGGGTGGCGCGGGCGGCCGGCTCTCCAGCCAGCACAGCCAGGCGCTCGAGGCCAACTACGCCCACTTCCCGGGGCTCAAGGTCATCGCGCCGGCTACGCCCGCGGACGCCAAGGGCATGCTCAAGGCGGCCATCCGCGACGACAACCCCGTCGTCATGTTCGAGGGCGAGCGGCTCTACTCCGTCAAGGGCGAGGTGCCCGAGGGTGAGCACGTCGTCCCCCTGGGCAAGGCGGACGTGAAGCGCGAGGGCAAGGACGTCTCCATCATCACCTGGAGCCGCATGTACTACTTCTGCGAGGAGGCCGCGAAGCAGCTGGAGCAGGAGGGCATCTCCGCGGAGATCCTGGACCTGCGCACGCTGCGGCCGCTCGACGAGGAGGCCATCCTGGCCACGGTGCGCAAGACGAACCGCGCCATCGTCGTGGAGGAGGGCTGGCCCCTGGCGGGCGTGGGCGCCTCGGTGGTGGACATCATCCAGTCCCAGGCCTTCGACGAGCTGGACGCGCCAGTACTGCGGGTGACCGGGCTCGACGTGAACATGTCCTACGCGACGAACCTCGAGAACGAAACCCAGCCGGACGCGACGAAGATCATCGCCGCCGTGAAGAAGGTCCTCTACCGAGAGGGAGCCTGAGACGTATGGCCATTCCCATCCAGATGCCGTCGCTCTCCCCCACCATGAAGGAGGGGAAGATCGTCAAGTGGCTCAAGAAGGTGGGGGACAAGGTCTCGTCCGGCGAGCCCCTCGCCGAGGTGGAGACGGACAAGTCCAACCTCGAGATCGAGTCCTACGACGACGGGATCCTGCTGCAGATCACCGTGCCTGAGGGGGAGATGGCCCAGGTGGGCGCTCCTATCGCCTACGTGGGTGCCAAGGGGGAGAAGGTCGAGGCCGGCAAGGCCGCGCCCGCTCCCTCCTCGCCCGCTCCCAAGGCCGAGGCGCCCAAGGCCGAGGCCTCGAAGGCGCCTGCTCCGGTCGCTCCTGCTCCCGCTGCCCCAACTGCTCCGGCCGCGGGAGGTGAGGGGATCCCAGTCACCATGCCCTCGCTCTCCCCGACCATGAAGGAGGGGAAGATCGTCAAGTGGCTCAAGAAGGAGGGGGACAAGGTCTCCTCCGGTGAGCCCATCGCCGAGGTGGAGACAGACAAGTCCAACCTCGAGATCGAGTCCTACGAGGACGGGACGCTCGCGAAGATCCTCGTGGGCGAGAACCAGATGGCGGATGTGGGCGCTCCCATCGCGTACATCGCTGGCAAGGGAGGCAAGGCTTCCGCCGCGGCGCCTGCTGCCACTCCGGCTGCTCCGAAGTCCGGGGCACCCGCTGCCGCTCCGGCTGCTCCCAAGGCGGAGGCTCCCAAGGCCGCCGCGCCTGCTCCCGCGGCTCCCGCGGGTGGCCGTGTCCGTGCCAGCCCGCTCGCCAAGAGGATGGCGCGGGATCGCGGCCTGGATCTGGCGTCGCTGCAGGGCTCCGGCCCGCTCGGCCGCGTCGTGAAGCGCGACATCGAGGCGGCGCTCGCCCAGGGCGTGCCCCCGAAGAAGGCTGCGGCCGCGCCCGCGCGTGCGGCAGCCGCCACCGGTGTCCGGCCCGAGCCGCAGGTGGTGCCGATCTCGACGATGCGCCGGGTGATCGCCCAGCGCATGTCCGAGGTGAAGCCTGGCGTGCCCCACTTCTACCTGACGGTGGACGTGGAGATGGACGCGGCGATGAAGATCCGCGAGGAGGCCAAGGCGCTGGAGTCCAAGGTCTCCGTCAACGACATCATCGTGAAGGCGGCGGCCATCGCGCTGAAGCGCTACCCGAAGATCAACGTCTCGCTGCAGGGCGATCACATCCTGCAGTACGCCACGGCGGACGTCGGCATCGCGGTGGCGCTGGAGGAGGGCCTCATCACGCCCATCATCCGGGACGCGGATCAGAAGGGCCTGTCGGCGATCTCGGCCGAGGCCCGAGAGCTGGCCGAGCGCGCGCGCAAGCGGGCCCTCAAGCCCGCCGAGTACACAGGCGGCTCGCTCACCGTGAGCAACCTGGGCATGTACGGCATCGACCAGTTCGTGGCCGTCATCAACCCGCCGCAAGCGGCCATCCTCGCGGTGGGGGCGGTGGCGGACAAGCCGGTGGTGCGTGACGGGCAGATCCTCGTGCGGAAGATCATGACGGCGACGCTCTCGTGCGATCACCGCGTGATCGACGGCGCCATCGGCGCGGAGTACCTGCGCGAGCTCAAGGCGCTGCTCGAGCACCCCATGCGGCTGCTGTTCTAGCCGCGCCGAAGGGCCGCCATGCCATGACGCGTGGCGGCCCACCGTCGAGCCCGTCCTCCCTCTGCGGGCTCAGCTTCGGGGCTTCTCCTCTTGCTCCTCCATGTCGCGCTCGAGCCTGCGCTGTGCTTCGGTGACGTCGGCCTGCACCTCGCGCGGCGTGCCGGTAGGCAGCTCCTCCTCGTGATCCTTGGAGCGGCCCGAGATTCCAGGCCACGGCTCCGGCCGGGTCGACTGCGAGTTTTCGATGTGCTCCACGTAGCCCTTGTCCTTCTTGGCCATCCTCTGCCTCCTTTTCGTGTCCGTGGAGATACGGTGAGGTGTGGAGGTGGAGGTAGCCATGGGGCTCTCAGGTGAGCGCCTGCTCCACTGTCTGTCCTGCGAGCAGTGAAAAAAGCCCGCAATGTCCCCGTCGCCTGCTTAACTTCTCCTCAAATGAACGACGACATGACACGAGCCCGGTCCACCCCTGGTGAAGGTGGGCCGGAGGCACGTGCGAAGCCGACTCTCTCGCTCGCCGCCCTGCTGCGGCAGGCGCTCCAAGGTGCGGTGTTTCCGCTCTCGGGGGAGCAGCTGGTCCGCGTGGCCCGGGAGAACGCCGCTCCCTCGGAGGTCCTCACGGTCCTGGCGGTGCTGCCGCGCGGGGAATTCCGGTCTCTTGAAGCCGTGGAGTTTGCCCTCGAGGGCGAAGCGCAGGACAGGGCCCGCGCGCTGCAGGAAGCAGAACGCAGGTTACGCGGGGCTTGAGACGCGTCGCGTCACGCGCCAGGTGTCGCTCGTGGACGGATGTTCTCCGGAGGTAGATTTGAGGGCGGGAGGTAGCGGTATCCTGTCGTCATTCCAGCCGGACTCCTCTCCTCGGTCTGGATCCTTGCCATGAGCCCGTACGACCTTCCTGCAGTGCTCTACTGTGACGACGACGCCCTGAACCTCCGGGTGTTCGACGCCAACTTCGGGCAACGCTTCCGCATCTTCCGGTGTTCCTCTCCCAACGAAGCGCTGGCCATGCTGGAGCAGCGTCGCGGCGAGATCGGCGTCGTGGTCTCCGACCAGCGCATGCCCGGCATGAGCGGCGTGGAGCTGCTGGAGCGCGCGCGAACGCTGGCCCCTGACGCCAAGCGCATGCTCGTCACCGCGTACGCGGATCTCCAGGCCGTGGTGGACGCCGTCAACCGCGGCCAGGTGACGCGCTACTTCGTCAAGCCGTGGGATCGCGCGGAGATGCTCGCCGCGCTCGAGGATGCGCTGAAGATCGCGCGCCTGGAGCTGAAGATCCGCGAGGTGGAGAGCCGGATGATGAAGGCCGAGCGTCTGGCCACGCTCGGGCAGGTGACGGCCGGCATCGCCCACGAGCTCATGGGGCCGGTGGGCTACCTCTCGCAGAACGTGGCCTCGCTCCGCCGGGACATCGACTCGGTCATCGAGTACGTGAACAAGCACCTGGGGCCGGATCCCGACCGGAGCGTGTCGGAGACGGTAAAGGATCTGCCCGCGCTGATCGGCGATCTCGTGACGGGCACCGAGCACCTGCGGCAGGTGGCG
>NZ_DASPHO010000855.1:0-25239 GCF_035629615.1 Hyalangium sp.
AGGAGAACTCGGTCCACCCGCCCGTGCACAGGAGCTTCCCCTCCTCGAGCACGAGCGCTCGAGCCTCGTGCAGGTTCACTCTGCGTGAGAGACCTTACCCGGTCCTGAGCTACCCGAGGCCAGCACTTCCACGAGGTACTCGTGCTCGACGCGACCCCTTTCAACGTGGGTGGCCGCGCGCTGCATTCCGATCTTCTCCAGCACCCGGATGGACGCGGCGTTCTCCGCGTCCACGTACGCAACGACGGCCTGCGCGCACAAGACCTGGAGGCTGAAGCGGAGCAGCTCGGCGGCCACCTCCGTCGCGAGTCCACGGCCCCAGTGCGTGTCGAGGATCCGGTAGCCGATCTCCACGCGCCCGGAGGGCTCTCTCATGAGCGCGGCGGACCCCAGGAACTCTTGCGTGCTCGAGTCGTAGATGGCGTAGACGCCCTCGTGCTCATCCTGGGCGCTCTTCGCCAGGATCCGCTCGAACCTCTCAGCCGTCTCCTCCCACGTGAACGGGCGGCCCGTCACGAGCTGCATCACCCGCGCGTTGCCCGTGAGCTGGTGGTACCGGCCCACCTCACCGTTCGTGAATCTCCTCAGCGAGCAGCGTGCTGTCTTCAGGCTCATGTCCGCGGATCCTGCCCAAGCCACGAGGCCCGTTTCTCACTTTTCTTTTCTCACCGAGCAGGCCATCCGCTACGCCATCAACCCGCCGCCCAACCCGATGAACCAGCCTTCGGGCAGCTGGCACTACTGGTGCCTCGGCCTCGTCAACAAGGCGTACCAGTCCGCGGGCTGCCCGCTCCCCAACCTCCAGGTCAACAAGGCCATCGACGCCTATCACCAGTACAACGCGCAGGGGAAGATCCGCACCGATGGTATCCCGCCGCGCGGTGCGGGGAAGTGCTGCGCGCAGAGCGTCCAGCAGCGGCTGGCCGGCGAACTCCTGGAGCGGCCACGGCGCTGTTCACAAACCTGTCTGACAAGCAGACAGGTTCGGGCAGAGCACGGCCGGCCGACACCTGGAACGAACCTGTCTGACAAGCAGACAGGTTGGCAACGGCTGCGACCGGCAGGAGGCCTCCACTGCTCTGGGATTCCTTGCTCTACCCAAGGCGTGGCTCAGCTGACACGCACGGCGCCTCGGCAGTGCTTCCCAACCGGTCCGACTTTCTCCCAGAGCGACCCGGCTGCGAGCAGCCTTGGGCCTGGCTCTGGGCCGGGCAAGCACTGCCTCCGTGCCTGCCACCCTCTGGCTGACACCCGCTCAGAAGCTGAGCGGCAGCGCGAAGGCCGTGCCGTTCTGCGTGCCCGTGCGGTAGCTCGTCGGCGCGCCGATGACGAGCGTCGGCGGGCTGCCCGCCCCTCCCTGCGTGAGCGAGAGATCCTGCCCGAGGTTCGAGCGATCGTTCACATCGCCCACGGCCATCAGCCAAGGCGACAGCCTGCCCGTTGACTGCGCACCGCCCGCGTAGAGGAACACTGCGCCTCCGCCATCCGAGGCCTCCGAGGCGCCCGGCGCGCTCACGATGAGATCCGGAATGCTGTCGCCCGTCAGATCCCGTCCTCCCGCCAGTGCCCGACCGAAGTTCACCGCGCGCGTGCGGTGCACCAGCGTCGCCGGGCTGAGCCCATTCCCCAGCGCTCCCACCAGCGCCTCGCCTGAGCCACCCGGCCGCCGCGACACGAGCTGCGCCGTCTCGAAGAGCAGCACCGCCGGCTGCGTCACGCCATCGAACGGCACGGCCGTCGCGCTGACGGCCAGGCGCTCCTTCCCGTCGTTGAGGAAGCGCCCCGCTCGTGCCATCGACACGCCCAGGCCCAAGACGTTGCCGCCCACCTCGCCATCCGCCGCCAGCCGCACCCATGAGGCCGTCGTCCGCGCGCCACAGCGCGCACCGCCCGAGTCATAGCCGAAGAGGAGGATGATCCCCGCGCGGTTCGTCTCCGTGTAGCGCCAGCCCACCTCGTCGCAGCCGTCCCCATTCAGGTCGCCCAGCGCCGTCGGCACGGACGTCTGCCGCGTCGTGGAGCCATCCGTGAAATAGAGCGGATCACACCCCATCGTCAGCTTCGCTGGGACGTCCTCCGGCGCGCGGCCGAGGAACACCTCGAACCCGTTGTTCCGCAGCGCCCCGATGTCCTCGAGGCCATCGCCGTTGAAGTCGAACTCGCCCACCACGCCGCGGCCAATCTGGCTGCGCCGGCAGCGCGCATCCGTGTCCGGCGTGCAGCCCGGGATCACCACCGGCGCCCACAGCCGGTAGGCATCCTTGAAGGAGCCATCCGCCTGCCCGAGCGACACCAGCAGCCCCCCCACGCCCTGCGTGCCGGAGGTGACGCACCCCGTCTTCTGCGAGGCGTACGCGGCGAGATCCGCCGTCTGCGAGGTGCTCGGCACCGTGAAGGCCGGCGCGCCCACCACCACGTCGGGAAGCCCATCCCCGTTGAAGTCCGTGAACGTCACGTCCGTGCCCACGCTGCGCCCCTTCACCACCGGTGCGCTCGCCCCCTCCGCCACCATGGCCGCCACTGTCCCCTGTGTCACGTCGTACGTGAAGGCGCGGCCCGCGTTGATGTCGTTGCCGTCCACCAACGTGCCCGGGCCCGCGTAGCCCGGCGCTCCCACCACCGCCACCGCCCGGCCGCCCACGCCCGTCGACGCCGCCACCACCTCGCCAAAGCGCTCCACGGCGGGCTTCGCCGGCACGAGCGAGAAGCTCCGCGTCCACTCCGCGAACGAGGCACCGCCTCGGGTGAAGTACTCCAGCCGCCCCGTGAAGGCTCCCGCCTCCGAGGAGGCGCGCCCGGAGAAGGCCACGAACCCCTGCCCGCTGGAACCACTCCACGAGGCCAACCCCACACCGAACACGTCCGAGCGGCTCTGCCCGTGGATCACCGCCAGCGGCTTGTTGAGGGAGCTGCCCGCGGTGAGCGTTGCCAGCGGATAGGCCAGCACCCGGCCAGCGAGGCGCAGCGTGGTGTTCCCCGGCGCGGGCGCGGAGGCGTTCGGAGCGCCGAGCACCAGCTCGGAGCCGGGCTGCCCGTCCACGTCCACCACCGCGAAGCTCCGGCCCGCGAAGAGGCCCGCCACCTCGCCGTAGATGCGGGCGAAGGCCCCGTCTCGCGCCACCTGCACGGGCGTGCTCGAGGGCTCACCCGTAGGCCTGTGGGCGCTCAGGTCGAAGAGCAGCGCCCCGCCCGCATCCGTGGCCGCCGCGTTGCCGCCGCTGGCGCGCAGGTCCGGCGAGTCCGTCCGGTCCGCCACCGTCATGAGCAGCGGAGGCCGGCCGCCCTCGCTCGGGACGACGCCCAGGCGCCAGGTGCCCTCGGTGGCGTCCCCGCTGTTCATGGGCAGCACGTACACATCCGGCGTGGCCCGGAAGCGCTGGCCCTCGGAGCGCCCGAAGAACACGGACACGCCCACCAGCACCGTGGCCTGCGTGGTGCCGTCCGCCAGGTAGCGCGACACCTTGCTCAGCGCCGCCACGTCCGTCAGCCCATCCCCGTTGAGGTCCGCCGCGACGATCGCCCGCCCCAGGTCCGTGTTGCTGCGGGACATGGGGTTGCCCGTCTTCGACAGATCCTGGCCGCCGAGCCGGATGGCCGCCAGGTCCGGCACTGGCTGGCCGGGTGTGAGGGTGAAGATGTCCACCGTGCCGCGGCGTGACACCGCGGCCGAGGGCGCGAGATCTCCCGCGGGCGCGCCGACGATCAGATCCCCGTCCCCATCCCCATCCACGTCCGCGATGGCCAGGCCCGTGCTGAAGGCGCCGCCGCGGCCGACGCTCGTGAGCGGCGGGCGCATGAGCTGCGGCCCATTGGAGTCCCAGCGGTAGAGGTACACCGCGCCCGAGTCCGCGCCGGTGATGTCCGCCCCCGGGGAGCCCACCGCGAGCTCCGCGCGCCCGTCCTTGTCGAGATCTCCCGCAGCCAGCATGTCACCGAAGGCCGCCGTGTCCGTGGCCCCCGTCAGCACCCACGTGGGCTGGGGGGGCAGGCCGGAGGCCCCGCCCTTGAAGATGAACACCGCGCCGCCGAGCGGGCGGTTGAGATCGCTCTCCCGCTGCCCCACCGCCACGTCCTGCACGCCATCCCCGTCGAAGTCCGCGGTGACGACCGTGGCCACGTCCGTGAGACGGCCATGCGGCTGCGTGGGGCGCTTCAGCTCGTCCA
The DNA here is from genome assembly GCF_035629615.1 of Hyalangium sp. Lineage (GTDB taxonomy): Bacteria > Myxococcota > Myxococcia > Myxococcales > Myxococcaceae > Hyalangium. The sequence goes on from NZ_DASPHO010000855.1 coordinate 4,165, forward strand.
TCACGCGCACGGAGACGCGGGCCTTGTCCTTCGTGAAGGGATCTGACGCCTCCAGCACCACCAGCCCGCTGGCGTTCGACTCGGTCTTGAGGCGGGTGCCCTCGATCGTGCCCGGGCCGGACACCTTCGTCCACGTCACCCGGTCGCTCCCGCCCGTGGTGGCCAGCGGAATGATCGAGCCCGCCGGCAGCGCCAGCACCACCGGATCACCGCGGAGCCGCGCGCTGGCGCTCACCTCGTACTGGAGCAGCGCCTCATCGCCCGTCTTCAGATCCCGCACCCGAACCTGATCCACGCCCGCGCTCGCGCCCGCGGTGTACATGCCACCCGGCGTGAGCGTGCTGCCCGCGGTGCTGTTGACCAGCGTGAACTCGGCACTGCCAAGCAGCCCCGCGGTCGCCACCTGGAAGGAGGTGCCCGGACGCACCATGGCGCGCGCCGGCGCCACGTCGAACGGCGCCACCACCTGCACCGTGGTCTGCGCGGAGCCCGAGCACTTGATGTCCTCCACCACCAGGGTGTCGGTGGAGGGTGTGAGCCCCGCGACGAAGCGGTTGCCCAGCATCTGGCCGGACGAGCCGCCCGCCTCGGCGCGGAAGCGGTAGTGGCCACTGCCGCCCGTGGCGGTGAGGGTCACCACGCCCGCCACCCGCAGCTGGGGGGGCTCGGCCTTCAAGGTCATCGCTTGCAGCCCGTCGCAGGGATCCACCACGGGAGGATCCGGCAGGATCGGCTCCTCCTCTTCACCGCAGGCCAGGGTCAGGAACGCAGACACACACGCCGCGCGAGCGAGCAGTCGGGACATGATGGGGGGTGCCTCCGGGAGGAGTTACGGCTTGGCGCCAGCGGCTACCCACCGCTGGATGAGAGAGATGAGCTGGGGATCCAGCGGGCCGTCCGCGGGCATGCGCTGATCGCGCACCGCCGCGGAGATCAGATCGGCGTTCTGCTTCCACAGCTCATAGGTGCTGAGCGGCCGGCCGGGAGTCGTGGTGTGACACTTGGCGCAGCGCGACTCGAAGAGCGGGCGCATGTCCTTCTCCCAGCCCACCTCGATGGGGGAGACGGGCTGGAACTCGAAGTGCACCACGCGCTTGGCCTCGGAGCCGTCCAGGAAGCGCGCCACCACCTCCAGCGACTGCTGGCCGGGCTCCAGCACGGCGAAGGAGAAGGGCCGCATCGTCCCATCCTTCTCCAGCCCGCCCAGGCTGTACTCGGGCCCCTGGACAATGGCCTCCGAGCCGGCGATCCGGAACAGGAGGGTGGGCGACTCGGCCCCTGGGGGCGGCACGGCCTGGATCACCAGGTTGTCCTCCACCACCCGCGAGCTCTGGTTCAACCCGAGCACCCGCGGTGCTGGGGCGCGGCTGATCGCCACCGAGTCCGGGCCGAGCTGCGCCCAGGCGCACCCGCTCTCGTCCGCGGCCAGGAAGCGGAACTCCCGCGTGTCCACGCCCGTGGCCACGCCCCACGAGTCCGCGTCCGCGTCATACACGAGCAGCTGGTCGCTGGACTTCACCCAGAGGAAGCGCCCGGAGCCCAGCAGCTGCACTGGCCGCTGCGCGAACTCCACGCGCCGCCACGTCCCGTCCTTGCGCCGCAGCAGCCGCTCCGAGGTGAGCACCCACAGCTCCGCGCCCTGCTCCTTCGAGGGCAGCAGGGACGCGATCGACACCAGCGTCTCCTTCTCCTCCAGCGGGAGGGCGGCCGGACGCACCTGGTAGATGTTGGGCGCCGTGGCCACCGCCACAGAGGCAGCACCGTTGCGCAGCATCCACATCCCAGGGGCCCCGTCCTCTGCGGGAGCCACCGCCAGCTCGGTGATGCCCTCGAGCGCCGCGCCCTCCACCTTGAGCGCGGAGAGCTGCCCGTTGTTCAGCCGGTACAGGCCGGAGGCATGCGCCAGCCACGCCGCCCCATCGGCCCCCTGCGCCGTGGCCACCGTCCCGGCCCCGAGCGCGTCCCGCCAGGGAGGGGCGATCAGCCAGCCGCCGTCCGCCAGGAAGAGGCCGGTGTCCGTCTCCACCAGCGCGGTGCGAGGCCCGAGCCGGAAGGCCGCGCTCGCCTTCCCTGGCGCCACGGTATTGCCCGGGTGGCTCTCCAGCCGGGCCTGCGAGCCATCCAGCCGCAGCCGCACGGGCTGGCCGGCCGCGGAGACGAAGACGCCGCCTCCCGTCTGGTCCGCGAAGCCCGAGCCCGAGGCCAGCGCTACCGGCGAGCGGACCTGCGCGGGCTGGAAGGCCGCAGGCTGCGGGCGCTCCAGCGGCAGGGAGGAGGAAGGGGAACCACCGCACGCGGCGGCGAGGACAAGGAGAAGAGCGGGGGCAAGCACCCCGCCCTCCTCCTGAACACGGAGGAGTTGGGTCTTCATGGCTTCGGACTTCAGGCCAGGATCGGCTGCAGGGGCGACACGCGAGTGATACTGTAGTCCAGGTCCGCAGAGGCCAGCACCGTGGCGATGACGTGCTCGGGGAGGATGTTCTCGCCGGTGGAAGTCGCCTGGCCGGTGCGCAGGTCGAACGTGCCCGCCGCCATGCCGATGTCACCGCTCGCGCCGAACACGTAGTTGTGCTTCACCCCAGCGCCCATCAGCAGGCAGCTGTTGCTGATGTGGTGATCTCGGCCACCGCTGGCGTTGATGAGCGGCGTGCGGGAGAACTCGGAGAACACCATGATGGTGGTGTGGTCCATGAAGTTGCCGCCCCCTGGGTGCGCGGTGCCCTTCAAGTCATCCACCAGCGTGGCCAGCGCGTCGAAGCCGCGGCGCTGGTTGTTGGCGTGGGTCAGCTGGGTGCCGAAGTGCGTGTCCATGCCGCCCGTGAGGTTGATGGAGACGCACTGGCTGATGCCCTTCTTGAGGGCGGTGGCCACCAGCGCCGCGCGGCCCGCCTCGTTGTCGTAGGGGCCTGTGGCGGCCAGCCCGTACTTCTGGCGCACCTCGGCGTTCTCCGCCAGATTGAAGCGGAACGCGTTGTCCAGCCGGCTGGAGAGCACCGCCTGCATCTGGTCCCGGCTGTCCACGTACGTGTCCCCCACCCCGCGCGCGCCGTAGGCCGCCGCCTCGCAGGAGATGGGCTGGCCGCGGAAGTCCACCAGCTGCTGCTCCAGCTCGCTGTCCAGCTGCCGGGTGCTGGGCGCCAGCGTCAGCAGCAGGTCCGTGGAACGGCTCACCCGCAGCGCGTTGGCGTGGCCGGGGTAGCGGTCATTGTACGTCTCGATGTTGTAGGCCACCGAGGGGATGGGCACCGCCGGGTGCAGCTGGCCGACGATCTCCGTCGCCGTGGACGAGCCGCGCGCCGCGCTGCCGATGGGCCGCTTGCCCGTGAGGAAGTAGCGGAAGCCCACCTCGTGGCCCAGCGTCGTCATGTTGATGCCGCGCACCACCGTCATCAAGTCGAAGTGGTCCGCCAGCCGGCCCACCGCGGGCCCGAACGCGATGTTCGAGCGCACCCCGCCCTTCTCGGGCACCACGGGCATCCCCGAGAAGCGGGCGTCATTGATGAGGCTGTAGCCCGGGAGGATGCGCGTCTCGGACACGCGCTCGGGCGTGAACTCGGTGGGATCCCTCGGGTCGAAGGCCAGGAGCTGATCCCAGCCGCCGGAGAAGTAGACGAAGACGAAGCAGCGATCCGGCGGAGCCAGGTTCGTGGCCTGGGCAAAGGCACGGAACGGGATGCCCCCGAAGAGGGTGGCACCCATGAAGCCGGCGGCCGCCTTGAGGAAGGAGCGGCGCTCGGGGCGAGGCAGGTTCGGGTTCTTCTTCATGGCAGGGTTCCCCGAGAAGCGTCAGTAGGTGAGGAAGCGCGAGTCCGTCATCATCGCGATGCACATGGCAGCAAAGGCCTGGTCGCGCTTCTTGATGGTCTCCGCACGAGCGGCGGCCTGAGTGAAGAAGCTCTTCCACTTCGTCAGCTCGTCCCCGGACAGCGGCGCGCCCCAGAAGCGGGTGGACAGGTAGACGAGCTGCTCGGTCACCTGCGCATCACTCAGCTGGGTCAGGTTCCCGGCCGTGCCGATCAGGGTAGGCACCTTCCGGCTGAGCGCGCGGGCGTTGGGGTCCGCCACCGTCAGCTCGGCGGTGGCCTGCTCCATGCACACCTGGCGCGCTCCGTCCTCAAGAAACTTGGCGAACACGAGGTTGGCCTCGGTGTTCTCGGAGACGACGTTGGCGAAGTCCGCTCGGCCCAGCGAGGGGGCCACATCCTGCAGATCGATGCAGGAGGAGGGGGCACCCGCAGCACACTCCCACGGGCGGCCCACGGCCGTCCGGATGGACGTATCGAGCTGCGCCACGGTGATGCGGCGCGGGGCGCGGCCCACGGAGCCGGCCTGCATCTCCGGATCCGGCAGCGGCGTCACCGTGCCATGGGGGTTGGGGATGGGCTCCAGCTGCCCGTCCACGGGTGGGGGCAAGGGCTTGTCCTCGGACTTGGAGGAGCAGGCGGGGGCAAGCGCGAGCAGCGCGAGGGCGACGAGGCGGCGCATCAGTCGATCCTCCGGTAGGCGTCGCTCGTCAGGAGCTTCTCGACGAGCGTCTTGAGGCTGTAGTTGCTGCGGGAGAAGTCGTCAGAGAGCTGCTGCAGGTACAGCCGCTGCTCCTCCGCCGACATGGGCCGGCCGAGGAACTCGCTCCAGATGCGCTTGACGGCACAGCGCTCCAGGTCGCCCGTCTGCAGCATGCGCTCCACCAGGAGCTGCGGGCCACCGACGATGTTCTCCTCCTCGTCCGGCGTGCGGTAGAGGTACGTCTTGAGCATGCCCAGCGAGTTGGCGCCGTCGCCGTCAAAGGCCTGCATCACGTACTGGCCGCACTCGCCACCGCAGTTGGTGTCACCGGCCAGCGCGCAGTCCCGGCACTTCGGATCGAAGCGGGGGAACTTCTGCTCGTTGAGGAAGAGCGCGTTGCGCTCGTCGAAGCGGCCCCAGTGCGCGCCCGTGGGCTCGATGGTGGCGTGGCAGTAGTTGCAGCCGCAGCGCCGGGCCAGGTTGTTCTCGCGGTTGCAGTTGTCCTCCGGCGGCGGGGACGGATCCGAGGACGGGACGAACGTCTTGCAGAGGAAGGCCTCGTAGAAGTGACTCACCCGGGCGCGCTGCGTGGGGAAGCGATGGAGGAACGAGGGGGTGGTGAGCACACCGGCGTGCTGCGGATCCCGCGTGTACTCCGCCCAGGTGGCCGCCTCCGAGTAGGGAACGGCCGGCACCACATCCGGGTTGGCGGGCGCGGTGATGGTGAAGATGCCCACGCCCTGCTGCTGCCGGTAGAACTCGGACATCGTGCCGTTCACGAAGGAGCGGCGGGTGGTGAGGATGTTGAAGTAGGGCTCGTCGCGGCGAACCACAGAGTCCGCCAGGAGCTCCGGCTCCTTGTTGATGGCGTCGACGCGGGCGGTGTGCACCGCGGCCACCTCGCAGCGGCGCATCCCCACGCCGCAGCCGCAGCTGCGGTCCCGGGCGAAGCGGGTCGTCTGGCAGGACTCCATCGTCCAGGGGTTGGTGTCACGCTCCTGCGCCTCAATGGCGCACACGGTCACCGGCGCTGCAGGGTCCGTGGCGAAGAAGGGGCCACTGCTCTTCGTCACATAGCCCTCGCGCTGGACACAGCCTCGCTGGGGCACATAGGCGCCCTTGATGCCGTTGCGCAGCGACTGGTCCAGCGTGCAGCGATCCAGCCGCGTCAGCGAGGTGCCCGAGGGAGGACTGGGGTGGACGAAGGCCACCACCTTCCCGGTGCCGTCCACCTCCTCCTGCGTCAGCGCGGAGGTGGTGCTCTTGGCCGGGTCCGGCAGACACAGGTACGGCGCGAGCCGGGTGCCCAGCCGCCTCATGTCGCAGAAGTTCAGGTACTTGGCGTCCATCTGGCCCGCGGGGACCGCGGTGCAGCTGGAGAGGGGGGCGGCGTCCGTGTCTAGCCGCCTGCAGGCGTAGAAGTTGGTGTCGTAGTCGTAGCTGACGGGGAGCGGGATGCCCATCTCGTCGCGGCAGACCTTGGTGGCCGGCTCCGAGTGTGGATCCTGACGCTGCGCGTTGCAGGAGTCCTGCTCGATGTAGGCGTCGCAGTTCTGGTTGTTGACGCCACGCAGGCTGGTGCTGGTATTGCCGCGCAGGCCGAACGGGTTGTTCGCCAGACCGGTGCCTGCCATGCGGGTGTCGCCGTTGTCGAAGACGCTGGCGCTGACGTTCGAGCGCAGCAGCGCGCGGTGGTAGCCGCGCATGCGCCCATAGAACTCCTCCGAGTCCATCATCTGCCGGATGTCTTCGGGGGAGATGGAGCCCTTGGCCTGAACGGCCTGGTACTCCTCGATGGTGGGAGGACGGCCAAGCAGATCCAGGGAGAGCTGACGCAGGTGCCGCTGGAGCGGGACCTTCGCCACGGGCTCGCACACCGCCTCCTCAGCCGAGGCGGGAGTGGCCAGCATCCAGGCGAAGGCCGCAAGAGCGGCCACAAGGTGACGCACGCGAGGCACAGGGACCTCCGGGGGGGGTACTGGGTGACTCGCCGCCTGTTATGCACGGTTTTCCGATCTTTAGCTAGTCCCCTTTCACACACAGTGCAGGTGGCCGTCCCTCCTACAACCGGGAGAGGAGTTGCAAGTGTGCGAGGTTCCAGACATTCAAGGGCCATGTCGAATGCGGCCCAAGCTCCTGCATCCCGAGTCAGTGATCGAACCTTCTACGTCTTCACGGGGGTGGTGTCGGCGGCAGCGCTGTCGTTGCTGGCGTGGCTGCTGCTGATCCGGCGGGGGGGTGGAGCGGCGGGGGTGGATCTGCGGTTCATGCCGGTGGTGAACGCGAGCCTGAACGCGCTGGCGGCGAGCCTGCTGGTGGCGGGCTGGGTGGCGATCAAGCGCGGGGCGCGGAGGGTGCACCAGTACCTGATGGTGTCCACGTTCGCGGCGTCGGCGCTGTTCCTGGTGGGGTATCTGGCGTACCACTACGTGCACGGGGACACGAAGTACGCGGGCGACGGGGCGATGCGGGTGATGTACTTGGCGGTGCTGGCCAGCCACGTGCTGCTGTCCATGCCGGTGGTGCCGCTGGCGCTGGTGGCCTTCTACTTCGCGTGGAGGCAGGACTTCCGGCGGCACCGGAAGGTGACGAAGTGGCTCGCGCCGATCTGGCTGTATGTGTCGGTGACGGGGGTGCTGGTCTACTTCCTGTTGCGTGGCAGCCTGCCGGCCTCACCCTGAGGCTCAGGGTTGGAGCGTGGCCTCCCGTGCCTCCTGCTGGAGCCAGCCTCCGAAGGCATCAAAGGTGTCCTTGGCGGCCTGCACCACGCGCGCATCGAACTCCTCGGAGGCGGCGGCGCTGGAGACGCGAGTGAGGGCCTCTCCGAAGGCGCGCCACATGGTGCCCACGTCCTCGCCGTAGGCGCGGAAGAAGGCGAAGTCGCCTGCGGGGACACCGGCGAAGTGGCGCTGGAGGTGGCGGAGGATGAGCTGGCCACCCAGCGTGGCGCCCTCCAGCACGTAGCAGCAGCCGAGCGCAGCGGGGATACCGGTGAGCGGCGGCATCCAGGAGGCATGCGGAAGGCGCGCGAGGGATGAGGCGTCATGCCCCAGGGCACGCAAGTCCCTGGCGAGCAGGGGCAGCTTCCGGCGCTCGGCGGCTCTCAGCTCCGGGAGGAAGTCGGCGAGCTGTTCGGAGAGCTGGGCCTCGAGCGGGGCATAGAAGCCGTAGAGCGCCTCCAGGTGGTGGCGGTAGTGCTCGAGCGTGAGACCTGGGTCCAAGAGACGGACGGTGCGCTCGGCCCGCTCATGGTGGGGGCGGGTCTCGGCCTTCAATCGTTGGAGGATCTGACGAGATTTGAGGTGCACGCGCCTGGGAAGATGATGCGGCAGTCCGCCAAAGGGAACACGGACGTGGGGGAGAGTGTCCACCAACCATCGCGCTGCTCCAGACTTCTGTTGTCTGGCCAATGGAGTCAGCTCGTGAACGCGAGCATGCGCTCCAGTCCTTCCTGCCTCCCGTCCTCCGCTACAGCATCACTCATACATCTTCGCGGCCATGAGCATGTCCCCAACGACCTTCCAGCTGGGCTGTTTGGGAATCTCTTGCCCCGTGTTGCGGTAGTAGCCGTCCATCGCTTCCGTCCAGGCCGCAAGAGCTTCGAGGAATCGCTCGAGCGTTGGATTCTCCCACGTATCGGGCTTCTCGATCAGATCCGCCCGCAGCGAGCGGATGAACGTCACCAGGTCATCATTGGAACGAATTCGCTCCACGCGCCTGCTGATGCAATAGCGAGAGCGCCTCGTACAACCCCATCAATCGTCCTTTTTGGAAATCCTGATCTTCCGGCAAAGCTTCATCCACCTCCAACCTGGCGTTGTCGACCATCTCCTTAAGCATACTTCCGAAACTCGCAAAAACTCTTCAAACCCCTTTTCATCCTGAACACTCATCCACAGCTCCTTCCTCCAACCAGAGTCGCTCATCGAGGGGTGAGGCCTTTCTCTGGGGCAGTCACTGTCTTTTTCACAGAGCCCTGAGCACCAAGCCTCGTCTTCTTCTTCAATCTGATGGGTCTTCCCACCACAGCACATGCTTATGCTTTCGGGCGCGCGGACTTGAGCACCAACCCCAGCGTCTCTGTCTCCTGAGTTTTTCTGACACGCATCAAGAAAAATCACACACAGAAAACATCCAATCCCTGCAATCAAACTTCATGATTCACCTCACGAACACCACGGCGGTCCCATGTCCAAACCGCCTTCAGGAGGTATTGGCATTCACCACAAGCACCTCATTATGATCGTTCTCTACCACGAGCCAATCGAGATTCTTGCCTACCAAGTAGTACTCAAAGAACTGACAACTGCCGAGGACCCCCGGCAAGTCAGCCACGAGGATATCGTAGACAGGAAGTTCTGCCTCTTCAGTCTCGGGAATGAACCAACACCGTTCGTTTGATGGCGGAACAAGCGTGTGGACAGCGTTGCAACCATCGCCCTTTGGGAACTCATGGCGGTCCGCAGGCTGCTTCAACGCGAGCCACCATGAGCGAGGATTGCCCACAACGAATCGGTCTTGGGCTGCGTGGCAAACCTCGCGTGCCTGAGCTGGGGGAAGCTTGAGCCATCCTCCCGGATTGACTCCAAGCGCTGCCATCGCACTATCAATCTCCTCCTCGATCTCGTTCATCTCTTGAGTCCTTCAGATCCAGCGCAGGAGTCCTCTACTCTGAGGCGAGAAGCCAGGAGGCCACTGGGTTCCTTCATCAAAGATCGCATCGCGAAGATCCGCACTTTCCAATCTCTCACACAACATACAGGCTGCTCGCAGATCCGCTTTCACAAAGACAGCACCAGCCACATCTGCTTGACTCAAGTCAGCCCCCTTAAGATCGCGCTATCGAACCTCGCCCCCACTGCCGATGCACCCACGAGCCGAGCAGACGACAGATCAGCGCTTCTCAGCGAAGCAACCATCAGGGCCGCATTGCCAAGATCGGCTCTCGAAAGGTTCGCGCCCTCAAGAGACGCTCCTCGCAGATTGGAATGTCGCAAGCTTGCTCCATGCATATCCACTCCATCCAGAATGGCTCGGTGGAGCTCCTGCCCATCCAAGTTTGCTTCCACAAGGGTTTTGACCTGTACCTGGACAACTTCTCCTGTCGCACACCTGATCTCAATCAATGTCCTCTCTCCCGTCCGCTGCTTTCCGCGCGGCAAGTCGTGCGGTTGGCTGGAAGCAGCCGAATCACAGGGCAAGGCGCTGGTGCTTTTCCAGCAGTGCTGCAAATTCTTCCAATCCCCGCTCAATGAACCGATCGAGCTCAGCGCCACAAAATGTACAGTCGCGCATTCCTGGATGGCTCATCTAGAAATTCGCCCCTGCTCGTAGTGAAAGTGCTCCTGCTTCGCTGAAGAGAAGGTTTGAATGAACTGGGCTGACTCGTGCTCAGGTCGCTTTGGTTGAAACAGACTCCGACTAACGGCCCAGTCATACACTCCCACATCCAAGGGGTAAGAGGTAAGCACTCCGCTTAGCTTATTCTTTGTTATCCAAGCCTCCGCTGATTCCCTTGTCCGGAAAACGCCTGACGGAAAATCTCCTCCCTCACCAGAAAACACCCACACCTGCGACTCCACCACTTGTGAGTCATGCATATTCAACCTCGTTTAAAGCCGAGTACCCTTACCGCTGTTTTTTGAGATATTTTACGATCTGCTTGAGCGCCTTACGAATTTGTCTTCTATTGTCGGCAACAACCTTGGCTTGCTTCGAAGAGAGTTCCGCTTCCCCCTTTAGAGGATTTCCGTTAACCCCAATTTTGACCTCATAACTCCCTTCCGTTACATGAGCGTGTGCAGGTCGGTGGTCCCCGCTCTTGTAGTAATGTTGTACGAGCACTCCATTAGAATCAACAATCGTCTTATCAGGGAGCTTAGGTGTTCCCGCTGCCGCTGCAACCAAGGGTATGTCCTGCACCTCAGACGACAATCCTGGCGCCTCAGCATCGTCAGCCCCGAGCGGATTGGTAACAATCTCCTTAAGAACCTCCCGCAGGACAAAAGCCAAGGTTTCCGCTGTTTCTTCGGAGTGCAGTGCAGCAGCTTCCGCTTGGCTAATAGCGGATCCATCCATGGCAAAGTCACCGATTGGCTCGGCCAACCCACTCGGATCGCTGAGAATGAGTGGATTGCCGTTTGCGTAGTCATAAGCTGAGACACTTCTCCCGTCTCCAACTTCGCCAAGGACGTACAACGGCTCCGTGGCCATTGGGTCTGGGCTCAAGTACTTGCCAATACTTGGATCGTAGTAGCGATTCCAGTTCTCGAACAGGTCCGTCTCGGCGTCGTGGTACTGGCCCGGGAAGCGCAACGGCGTCCACACGGGTGACGCGCCTTGCTGGAAGCGACGGTGCTCATAGCCCTCCAGGACGACGCCCTTGTACGTCGCCGAGGCGTTCGAGAAGAACCGCGCGTGGACACGTCCCTGGCCATTCTGCTGGGGCACCTCTACCCAGCCGGAGGCCTGCGGGCCCTGCTGCCGGCCTGTGACACGCGCAGAGTTCCCCGTCACCGACGTGAGTTCGTTGCCGTTCTGATCGCTCAGGTACGCATAGTCGTAGTCCCTCTCCACATCCACCAGCGCATAGCGCGCACGCAGTTGCACACTCAGCGCTGTGCTGGGAGAAGGTTGGTTGAAGTAACCCAGCACGCTGCGCGTGTTGTTGGCATAGGGATGAGCGGTGTCTCCCAGATAGGTGACGCGGTTGACGTGACCGAAGGGCGCGTACTCCGCCATCCCCGACATCCGCCGGTGGGAGTCCAGCATCAGCACCGGCTTCTTCAGGTAGTCCGTCACCAGGAAGTACACACCGCACGGTGCAGACTCCCCGTTGCGCCTGCAGTCACCCGTCAGATCCGACTGGCGGGTCCAGTTCGTGTCGAACTTCGACTTGATGAGCGCTACAGGCCGTCCATCCAGCCAGAGGTACTCGTCCAGCGTGTACGCGTCCGGTGTCCCCGCCTGTACAGCGGAGTTCCCACGGTCCTCCAGCAGCTTGTCCCCGTCGTAGAAGAACTCGTCTTCCTCTCCAGTCGGATACCGCTTGAGCCTGCGACGACCGTTGGCGTCGTAGAAGTACTCGTAGACGCTGCCACCCACGCTGACAGACCGGTAGACCATCCCCACTGCCGCATGGTTCGGCGCACTGGGATCGAGGCTCTCGTCGAACGCGAAGTCGAGGCTGTAGGACGCACCGCTCGAGTCCGCTGGCCAGGCCTTCCGCGTCACGCGACCGTCTCGGTCGTGGCTGAAGGTGTGGCCGTAGAGCGAAGGCCCGGGACAGACATTCTGCATCGGCGTCGAGCACCGAGTACCCCGGGACTTGCGCTCCGTCAGCCAATCCACGTGCGGCCCACTCCCCGACGTGAGCTGGAAGTCCCAGCAGTCCTCCGTCTCTCCCTCGCGCCCGCTGTCCACCAAGCGGTTGCCCCGCCGGTCATACGTGTACGAGCGCTTCCCCACCGTTCCACCCTTCGTGGAGAACTGCTGCGACGGACGGGACACCTCCTTCAGCCTCAGCCGCTCGTCGTAGGCGTAGAGCACCGACTGCGGCGCGGCAGCGCTGGTGTCCAGGACGCAGGTGTCCTCCCTCGAGAGCTGATCCCCCTTCCAGCCGTAGGTCCGGCGGAAGATGTCCCCCGTGCGAGAAGCATCGTAGGACGAGAGCGACGCCCCCGAGACCCACAAGCCCCGAAGATGCCCCGAGGTATCCCCCGCCCCGGGACGCGCAGCGTTGCAGCTCGTCGCGGGCGTGTTGTCACCGCCCACGAGGTACTCGATGCTCGCGACGTCTTGACCCGCCGCAGCCAGCGGCGCGACGACCTCATACGCGCGCACCCCGCCGAACGGCTCCCACTGCACGTTGCGCAGCAGCGTGCGTGAGGTGGTCGTCACCCCTCCCGTCATCGCATCACGGCTGTAGGTGTCCACCTCGATCGCCTGGACACGGTCCTCCTGGGCGCTCCCCACGGGGTGGTAGCGGTAGCGCACCACTCGCCCATGTGGGTACGTCTCAGCGATGAGCCGCCCATCCGGGCTGTAGGTGAACCGGCTGTTGGGCGTGTCGTTCGTATGGGCCGCGCTGCAGGCCAGCGTGCGCGGCTCCCCCGCTCCCGCCCTCCGCCGGTAGATGGCCGTCACCCGGCCCCACTCGTCGTACTGGTACCAGCTGTCCCCAAAGGAGTCGGTCCGCACCTGGAGCCGCCCCAGGGCTCGGCTCACCTGGGTGGACGGACAGTTCGCCGGAGGCTCCACCGAGGTGTCGTACGCCAGCGAGTACAGCAACTCACTCCCCGCCCCGGAGACCTGCCGCACCTCCTTCAGCCGGCTCAGGCTGTCATACGTGTACTGCAGCCACGCTGGGTTCGGCCCTGCCGCCATCGCCGGAGTCTGCTTGCGCAGGAGATTGCCCGCGGCGTCGTACTCGAAGTGGGTGGTGCCCGCTCCGCCGCTGCCGTTGTCCGTCCACGGGGCCGTCGCGGACACCAGGTTGCCGAAGTCGTCGTGCTGGTAGCGAGTCTCCGGCTGGGTGCAGGTGCTGCCATCCCCATGAATGGAGAACTCCGGGCACCCCATCTTCACCCGCTCCACGTTCCCTTGCTTGTCGTACCCGATATAGGTCTTGGAGGAGAGCGACTCCGAAGCCGGGTACTCCACCATCCCCGACAACCGGTTGAGCCTGTCGTAGATGAAGTGCGTGCAGAGGAAGGAGTTCACCGAGGTGTTCCCGCCCGGCCCGTCGCAGAAAGGCGGCGGCGTGGAGGCCCCTGCTGCCGTGACATACGGGAGCCCGAGTCCCTTGCGATTGCCCTCCGCGTCGAAGAACGCCGTGGAGGCATAGCTCCCCGCCCCACTGCCCCACGCCTCGAACGTGGTACGGCCCAGCGGGTCCGTCTCGTACCTCCGGGTGCGACGCACGGCCCCCGAAGCATCCAGGTACGTCTCGGTTGCCAACGCACCCGTCCGGTACGTGTAACTCACCTTCTCCGTCCAGGTGCGCCCATCGGCGTATGCAGACTTCGCCTTCCACTGAAGCTTGTCCGTCAGCGTTCCGCCCACGCACGCGGTGCCCGGAGTTCCCGTGCGAGAGCACAGAACCTCGTAGAACCCCTCTGGACGCAGGATGTAGTCACCGTGGGTGGCTCCATCATCGAAGCCGTAGTGCGTCGTCACCCCCAACGCGGAGCTCGCCACCAGCCGCTCGCCCTCATACACGTAGGTCGTCCTCAAGCCGCTGGGATCGGTGCCCACCCGCACGTTGCCGCGCGCGTCGTAGGAGTCGTAGGTCGTCGTCAACCCCAGAGCGCCCTCGCAGCTCACGCCCGCATTGTGGGTGAAGACGGTCTTGCGCTTCAGACGGTTGGCTCGGTTCGCCGACTCGCTGGCCAGGTAGTACTCGTACTGGACGATGGGAACGATGCCCTCACCGCTGCAGTCCGTCTGGTCTGCGTTCACGAGGCAGGGCCCGTGGACCTCCAACACCCGGCCCAGCGCGTCAGGCTGGTTCGCCCCTGCACCACACGTCCGAGAGGTGAAGAAGAAGGTGCCGATCATGCGCGGGCTCGCCTGCCACATGCCATTCTGGAAGACCCAGGTGTTCCCCTCCTGGACGGCCGCAAGCAACCGGTTGGTGTGCGGGTCATATCGGTACGTGCTGGTGCTCTCGGTCCTGCCCGCGCTTAGGAGCACCGAGTCCACCTTCACGTGCTTCACCAGCTGCTCATGGGCCCGGCTGCCGTACTGGTACGCATAGCGCTGGGTGAGCAGCGCCCCGGCTCCCGTGTTGTCGGCGGCTCCCGCGTAGCTCGTCGTCAGCTCCGGAGGCGCCAGGTAGTTCTGGGCGCCCGCTGAGTCCACCGGGATCTGGTGCACATAGACCTTCCACCCGGAGTTGCTGTCCCGCTCTGCCTTGGGCACCTCTCGCTTCCGGGTGTCGCTGTAGGTGAGCTTGTCGATCTGCCACTCCCACCCGGCGGCGGGCAGGCCCACGCAGCTCCCAGCCGTCGACTCACAGCTCATGTTGGCCTTCGTAAGCAGTGGCCCCTGCTTGTCGTAATGGCTCAACAGGAAGTCCCGGTTCAGCTTCACCGTCCCGCCGGTGCCATTCCCAGAGCTCGCCTGGGAGTCCTTGAAGTATTGCCACTGCGTTCGCTTGCAGGAGCTCGTGACCTGGCCCGAGAGGCCCTCGGGACCGAACACCCCCGGGGAGCAGGTGTCCACCACCGTCCCGACGCTGTTGTTCTCAGCCGTCACCGCATAGGTCCGATCCGGCCCGGAGTCCTGCAGCATGTGCCCCCGCACCGGGTCGAGGAGCTTCTGGGTGACGAGCTTGCCGTCCTGCTTGACGACCCAGGCCCGCTGCCCCGAAAGGCTGTACTCGTACGTCGTCCGGGTATGCGTCTCAGGACGGGATGCGGAGGAGAGCAACCCGGAGGTGCCCTCCGCGTACTCGTAGAACACCACCGTCTGGGCCGGCGCGCCGTCCGTCCCCACGAGGCTGACGAAGAGGAGGACACACTCGTACTCACCGGCAGCCCCACCCCCGCGCGGAAGCCGGTCGTAGTTGAACTTGAGCTTCGCCCCACTCCCGGTGACGGCCTCGTCCACGAAGAGCTCGCCCGAGTCCACCGTCGTCCCCTGGCAGACCGGCGGTGACCCATACGAGAGCGTCACCCGGCGCCGACACCCCAAGGGCCCCGCGTTCGCTCCCTGGCAGAGGTCCGGCTCGTCGTACTGGCCATCCTCCACATAGCTGAGCAGGTACGTGTCTCCCTGCTGCATCCGATAGTGGTACCGCCCCTCGGGCGTGTGCAGCACGAAGCCATTCTCCACGGAGAGCTTCAGGTCCGGCTCCGCCTCGTTCACGCTCATGCACGTGAAGTCCGGCGCCTGCGGTTCGCAGGACGTGAACTCGTGCTTCCGTCCCGAGGTGTCCCGGACGAGGTAATAGGGAATGCTGGGATCACATAGGGTGTCGCCTTCACGGCCTGCACTGCACTCGCGATAGCGGACCTGCACGAAGCTGTAGAGGCTGTGCCACCAGCGCAGGACCTTGATCTGCGAGCCGCCCGCTGAAGCGGCCTGGGGGGAGCCGAAGGGCTCACTCTTCGGATCGGCGCTCTTCACGCGCCAGGTCTCATCGGCGGAGGCGTAGTGGCGCACCAGGGAGAACGCTCCGACACTCCCCTTCACCGTCACGTCCACGGCGCTGTACGTCGGCCGCAGGCTGCCGAGCGACGCTGGCTCGCTCGAGGCCCCGAAGTCCTTCGGTCCACCCAAGGACGGGCGCGGGACAAGGGCCGCCTGGGCGACCTTCTCCGCACGCGCGGCCACATCCTCCGCGCCTTCCGTGGAAGCCCAGGCCACCCCCAGCGCCACGCTGACCAACACCAGACTGCAGGACACGACACGCTGGCGTCCATGCGCCAGCCAGGAGATGAGGTTTTGCACTCGCATAGGTTGACTCGGAGCCTGTCCCTCGGGGACGGCTCAGCTCAGGGTTGCAGAGGGAAAGAGGTGACTCAGGGACTGGCCACTGCGGAGACCCAGCTCGAGGGTGGCTGGCACACGCCGTCCTCCGAGCCTCCAGGCATCAGCCGCGCACACCGCCACCCCTCGGGGCACTCCTCGAGGTCTCGGCACGTCTGGCTGCAGAAGTAGCCCGCACCCGGCTGCGGCTTCACGTGCAGGCAGATACCGGAGACACACTCCGATCGCCCGTAGGTGGTGCAGTCCTCCCCCACGCTCTTGCTGGGAGGGCTGGCAGCGGTCAGCGGCCGGTGCTCCGTGAGCACCTTGGCGCCTGCGGGAGCGGGCACGCGGGGTGCCTCCTCCGGCTGCACGTCGCAGGCCCACAACAGGGCCGCGCTCCAGCCCAGCGCAAGCCAGTACCCGAAACGGCCCGCGCGCGCGGACCGAGCAACACTTCGTCCAGTCATGATGGATCTCCAGGGGGCGGCCCGCAGGCCAGGGCTCACAAGTCACACGGCTGGCAGGACAGCCCTTCATCCACCACGCCGTCGTTGTCGTCGTCGCAGTTGTTGCAGCCTTCGGAGTACACGCAAGCCGCGGGGACACCGTGGGTGCACGTCTGCGTCCCGCTGTGGCCACAGGCGTTGGGACCACAGGTCATCGTGAGGGAGTTGTTCTGCGGCACGCCGGGGGCGTTGTCCTTGTAGCCATCCGCGTTGTCATCGCAGTCGTTGCAGGTCTCCGGGCCCACGTTGCATGCGCCTGTGCCGCAGCTCGCATCACAGGGCGCTGTGCTGATCTTGTTCTCGCAGCCCGTGCATGGAGCCGCGCCTGCGCACCCCCTACAGGGGCTCCAGACTCCGTCGGCGCACGTCTTGTGGCCGCCCACGCTGCAAGCGTTCGGGTTGCACGAGCTCAAGAGCGAGTTGTGCTGCAGCACACCGACGTCGTTGTCCTTGAACCCGTCTCCATCGTCGTCGCAGTTGTTGCAGCTCTCGAGGTCCGCCACCCTGCAGCCCGTGTACTGCCCGAGCCCATTGCAGACCTTCGTTCCCGCCGCCCCACCACACCCCGCGCAGGCCGCTCCGGTCGTGGACTCCGAGTCCGCCCTGCACAGCCCATAGCCCGTTCCCAGGCGGTTGCAGATCCGGATGCCTCCACAGCCATTGGTGAGCTGACAGGGCTCGGTATCGTTCGGGTTACACACCGCTTCCGCCCATGCAAGACAGGGCAGGAGCCGTGGCGATCCAGAGCCACTGCACGCCCCAGGCCAGTCCCTCTCCGCGAGTCCTGTCAGCTTGCGATGCCCCGGCCTTCCTCGCAGCTGGACGGGGGGGTCCACGATGCCGGACGGTGGGGAGTCCACGATGGGGACAGAGGTGACTTGTGCTTGCGCCGCTTCTCCCCTAATGCCTACCACCATGTCGATCCGCTCCAAGGTCCTGCTGTTCGCGGGGATAGCGCTGGGCCTCGTGGCCGTCGCGGGAGCCGTGCTCTACCGCAACGCCTCGCAGGCCCAGGAGCTCCGCCTCCGGCTCGCGGTCGTGGACCAGCAGCTGGGCGTCTATGCCGGAATGCCCCCTCAGGCGTGGCGCTACCTGGGGCATCTGCTCCAGGCAGGACGTCTAGGACGGGACTCCCGGGAGCTGCTGCACGAGTATGAGCAGCTCCTCAGCGAGAACCTCCTCAACCTCGAGGAGGGGCTGCGCACGGAGCAGCAGTGGAAGGACGTCCCGGCGGACCCGCGCCAACAGCAGCTCATCGACGCCGTCGTCGAAGCCCAGCGCCAGTGGGCTCGAGGCGTCGAGGTGGTGCTGCGGCCGTCTCCCACCTCCACCAGTGCCGAGAGCAGCTCCTGGTGGGAGCTGTTCTCCACCTACGAGCAGGAGGTGCGGCCTCGCCTGGAGAAGGCCGTCGCTGCCGAACGCGTGGCCCAGAAGGCGCTCCAGGCCCGGCTGGAGCTGAACCTCCAGCGCTCCCAACAGCTGGCAGGCACCCTGCCACTCGCCTTGGGCGTCCTGCTCGGCCCTCTGGCAGCGCTGCTGCTGACACCCCTGTTCCGCGAGCTGCGCGAGCTCCGAGCCAGCGCCGAGCGCATCCGCCAGGGTGATTTCTCCGCCGAGCTCCCCGCCCGGCGCGAGGATGAGCTGGGCTCGCTCGCGCACGCCCTCAACCGCATGGCGCAGGAGCTGCGAGACTCCCTCAGCGAGAAGGAGCGCATGCTGCAGGCCCAGGCCGAGGCCACCGAGCGTGAGCGTCGCCGCGACGCGGAGACCGCCGCCCGGGATCTCCACCGCTACAACGCCGCCCTGGAGCAGATGGTGCGCGCGCGCACCGTGGAGCTAGAGAACGCCAACACCCAGCTGGCCTCCAGCCTCCGGCAGCTCCAGGCCATGCAGACCCAGCTCGTGTTGAACGATCGCATGGCCTCCATGGGCAAGGTGGCCGCGGGTGTGGGGCACGAGATCAACAACCCGCTCGCCTACGTGATCAGCAACCTCTCCTTCCTGTCCAAGGAGCTCCACCGCACCGGCGCAGCCCCCTCCGAGGAGGACCGCCAGGAGTTGCTGACGGCCGTGTCCGATGCCAAGGAGGGCGCCGAGCGCGTGCGCGACATCGTCCAGGACCTGAAGACCCTGTCGCGCCCGGATGACGCCAGCAACGGGCGGGCAGAGCTGAAGACGGTGGTGCGCGCCGCGGTGAAGATTGCCTCGCATGAGATCCGCCGCCGCGCCCGCCTGGTGGAAGAGCTGGGCGAGCTGCCGCCGGTGGCCGGCAGCTCTTCACGGCTGGGACAGGTGTTCCTCAACCTGCTCATCAACGCGGCACACGCCATCCCTGAAGGCCATGTCGAGGAGAACGAGATCCGCATCGCGGCCCGGCAGGAGACCCCGGAGCTCATCCTCGTGGAGATCCACGACACGGGCTGCGGGATCCCTCCCGAGAACCTGGACCGGGTCTTCGATCCATTCTTCACGACAAAGCCCTCGGGCGAGGGCACGGGACTGGGGCTCTCGCTGGTCCACAGCATCCTCACCACGCTCGGCGGCTCCATCTCGGTGGAGAGCCAGGTCGACCGGGGCACCACCTTCCGCATCCGCCTGCCCACGGCCAAGGCGCTGAGCTGAGCCCTCACGCACCCAGGCCGCTATCAGCTCTCGCCTACAAGCAATAGCCGTTGGCGTTGCACGTGAGGCCCGTGCCCACACAGACATTCAGGACACCGCAGTTCGGCAGGCACTGCCCTCCGCCCGACTCGTCGTCGTAGCAGACGTAGCTCGAGCGGCAGTTGCTCTGCCCCGCACCCGGCCCCGAGCAGCTGGCGATGCAGGCCCTCTCACCCGAGTCCGAGTCCACGATGTAGCACTTGGAGCCCGCGGGGCACGACTCCGTGCCGCAGTCCCGCGTGCAGTAGCCGCCGGGGTAGCCCGTCACGCACCGGCCGCCGTCCGGACAGTCCGAGTTGGAGGAGCACGGGCTGCCCACCACCAGCGTCGGCGTGTCGTCGATGGGCGCCAGCGGCACCAGATCGTAGCTGATGCCCGTGAGCACCTGCTGCGCTGTCAGCGAGATGGATTCGAAGTCATCCGCGTTCCGCCAGAAGCCCGTGCGCTCGCCGTCCTCGAAGAACTCGCCGTCGTTGTCGTCGTCGATGGTGGCGAGCGTGTAGTACGTCCTCGGCTTCAGATCGATGGAGTACTGGTAGCTGGACGCGGCCGAGACCATCCCCACGGCATCATCGTCCACCTTCCACTCGCCCAGGGCATCCTGGTACGCGAAGGCGATGAACGCGTCCTGGTCCGCCGACGCGCCCACGCGGATCTTCACCGCCACCGTCGCCGAGCCCGCCGCCGCCCCGGAGCTCGCGTCCGTCCCCGTGAGGGTGAGGATCGCCGAGTAGTCCCCGTTGGCCAGCCCTCCGGTGCTCACGCCCACCTCCAGCGTCTGGGTGCCGAAGGCCGGTATCGTCAGCGTGGAGCCCGGCAGGGACACCGCCGAGGCCTGTGTCCCCGACTTCGCCGCCGTCACCCGGAGCGAGCCCGAGCCCAGGTTGGAGATGAGGACCTGCTGCGTGCTGCTGCCGCGGAAGGACAGCAGGGTCGTGGTGACGCCCAGCTTCGGCGGCTCGGTGGAAGCGCCGCTCAGCGCCTTGAGCGCCGCCTGCGCATTCACCAGGCCCGAGCCGCACCCCTCCGAGCACCTGCTGCTCGCGCTGGCCGTCGACTTGAGGACGTTCTCCGCCTGCGCCAGGGAGATGCTCGGGTTCACCGACGCCATCAGCGCCAACACCCCCGACACGTGCGGCGTGGCCATGCTCGTGCCCTGGTTGAAGACGTAGGCCGGCTGCTTGTTGTCATCCAGCGACGTGGAGAGGACACCGTCCGGGTACCCGTCCCCGTTGAGATCCTCGCGCATCTCCCCGCCCGCGGCCATCACGTCCACCGGGGCGCCGAAGTTGGAGAAGCTGCTGCGCTTGCCCGCGAAGCTCGTCGAGCCCACGCAGATGACGCTCTGCTGGTTGCAGGGTGTGACGTCGGCTGCGTTCGTGTTCTCGTTGCCCGCGGCGATGACGAAGAGGGTCCCGGCGGCCGCCACGCGCGCGTCAATCACATCCTGGTACGTCCGCGAGGCCGGCGCCGCGCCACCGAGGCTCATGTTGACGACCTTGGCGGGGCTGGAGGCCGCAGGCACCCCCGGCACGGTGCCACCCGCCGCCCAGTTCATCGCCGCGGCGATGTCCAGGCTGCTGCCGCCCAGCTTGCCGAGCACGCGCACCGGCATGATGCGCGCCGTCCACGTCACGCCCGCCACGCCGTTGGTGTTGTCCGTCGCCGCGCCGATGGTGCCCGCCACGTGCGAGCCGTGCCACGAGGAGCCACCGCCCGGCTCGTCCCCACCCCTGTCCTCGGGGTTGGCATCGCGCCCATCGCCGTCTCCCGCGTTGCTCACGTCCGAGATGAAGTCATAGCCCGGCACGACACGAGAGGTGAGGTCCGGGTGGGACACGATGCCCGTGTCGAGCACGGCCACCGTCACGGTGCCCGCGCCGACGCTCACGTCCCAGGCGGACGGCAGGTTCAGCGCCGGGTAGTG
>NZ_DASPHO010000856.1:0-10386 GCF_035629615.1 Hyalangium sp.
TGCCTCGGACGCCTCGGCGCCGCCACCAAGGCCTCGCGCGTCCTCTACATCACCCTCAATCCCTTCACGCCCAAGTCCACCCGCATCACCGGCCTCGTGGTGGATGAGACCGGCAAGAAGCTCGAGGAGCGCCCCATCGAGCTGCCTCGAATCAAGGACCAGCCGCCGAGCGACGTCGTCCGCTTCGCCGTCTCTCAGCTCCTCGACCAGCTCGAGGTGGCCAAGGCACCGCAACAGGAGAGCCTCTCCGTGCCGCTCGCTCCCGGCTCCCCTCCCGAGCCCGAGCCCATGGCGCTCCCTTCCCCCTCCCCAGCCCCGGAGCCCACGGCCACCTCGCCGACGCCCGTCCCCCCCGTCACCTCCCTCAGGCAGGAGGCTCCTCGGGAACGCACGTGGAAGACGCCAGCCGGCATCTCGGGCATGGCTGTGGGCGGCGTCGGGCTCATCGTCTCGGGCGTCCTGATCACAATTTCCAACTCGAAGGCCAATGACTTCAACAGTGCCTTCGCTGAGGAGAATCTCCCTCCGTACAGCGACCTGCCTCGTCTGGACGCGCTCCGCGAGGACATCGAGTCTCAGCGGAGGACAGCCACCCTCGTCGCGGGCGCGAGCGCGGCGCTGGCCGTGGGCGGCGCGGTCCTCTGGCTGATGGACGGCTCCTCGTCGCCCAAAGGCTCACCCGCCCAAGCGGGCACCACCCAGATCCTCGCGGGCCCCGGCCAGGTGGGCGTGCGCGTCCTCTTGCCGTGATCTGAGCCTCGAGCAGCCAGCCGGGTCCGGCGCTGCTCCAGAGGCGCGCCTACTCGCCGAGGTACGCCTTGCGCACCTCGGGACTCTCGAGCAGCGCCCGGCCCTTGCCTGCCATCACCACCTCACCCGTCTCCAGCACGTAGCCGTAGTGGGCCATGCTCAGCGCCAGGTGCGCGTTCTGCTCCACCAGCAGGATGCTCATCCCCGTCTTGTTCACCTCGCGCAGCGTGCGGAAGATCGTCTCCGTCACCTGCGGCGCCAGGCCGAGTGAGGGCTCGTCCAGCAGCAGCAGCTGTGGCCGGCTCAGCAGCGCCCGGGCGATCGCCAGCATCTGCTGCTCACCACCCGAGAGCGTGCCCGCCATCTGCTTGCGCCGCTCCTTCAGCACGGGGAACAACCCGAAGCTCTTCTCCTGGTCCGCGGCGATCCCATCCGTGTCCCGCCGCAGGTACGCCCCCAGGTCCAGGTTCTCCTGCACCGTGAGGTTGGGGAAGATGCCTCGCCCCTCCGGCGCGTGCGCCATGCCGCGCGGCACCAGCTGGTGCGCCTTCAGCCCGGTGATGTTCTTCCCCTCGAGCGTGATGCGGCCCCCGCTCGGCTTCAGCATGCCACTCACCGCGCGCAGCGTGCTCGTCTTGCCCGCGCCGTTGGCTCCGATGAGCGCCACCACCTCGCCCTTGCCCACCGAGAGCGACACACCCCGGAGCGCCTGGATGGCCCCGTAGTGGACCTTCACGTCCTCCACCGTCAGCATCGGCGGACGGGGCTCGCGCTCTCCCAGCGTCTTCACCTCCACGCTCACGCCGCCCCTCCATGCGTCTCCAGGTAGCTGTCCCCCAGGTACGCCTCGATGACCTTCCGGTCGCTGCGCACCTGCTCGGGCGCGCCACGGGCGATCATCTCTCCATGGTCCAGCACGGTGATCTTCTCGCAGATGCCCATCACCAGCTTCATGTCGTGCTCGATGACGAGGATGCCCAGCGAGAAGTCATCCCTCAGCTTGCGGATGAGCACCATCAGGTCCGCCTTCTCGCGGGTGTTCATGCCCGCGGCGGGCTCGTCCAGCAACAGCACCTTCGGCTTCGTGCCCAGCGCGCGGGCGATCTCCAGCCGCCGCTGCTCGCCGTAGGGCAGATTGCGCGCCTCCTCGTCCCGGCGGTGCGACAGGCCCATCACCTCCAGCAGGTGCTCGGCCTCCTGGGTGATGCGGCGCTCCTCGGCCTGGAAGCGGGGCGTCAGCAGCAGGGACTTCCACCAGCCCACCAGGAGCAGGGTCCTCCAGTTGGCAACAATCGCCGCAAGGGCCCCAAGCTGCCCGATGGGCATTGCCCCCACCGCCAGCTCGTGCGCCGCCGCATCGGAGAACGCCTCGGCCCGGCACGCCACCTTCACGTTGTCCAGCGCGGTCAGGGCCCGGAAGAGGCGGATGTTCTGGAAGGTGCGCGCCAGCCCCAGGTGGTTGATCTGATGGGGCTTGAGCTTGTTCACCCTGCGCCCCACGACTCGCACCTCGCCCTGGGAGGGCTTGTACACCCCCGTCAGCACGTTGAATGCCGTCGTCTTGCCGGCGCCGTTCGGGCCGATGAGCCCCTGCAGATCCCCCTTGTGGATGGAGAGATCAAAGTCCGTCAGGGCCTTGAGGCCGCCGAACTGGATGCTGACCCCCTCCGCCCTGAGCAGCGGAGCGTCGGCCAGCTGCGGCGGCGTAGGCTCGGGCTTGGAGCTCATGCGAGCCCCTTTCTCCGCCGGGGCAGCCAGCGCGGCAGCACCTCCCAGATCTCCCTCGTCCCGAAGAGCCCCTGCGGCCGCAGCAGCATCAGCGCCACGAGCATCAGGCCGTACACCGGCATGCGGATCTGATCGACCTTCTGCGCCAGGCTGCCCTCGGCCCCCATGACGGTGAAGGCCGAGCGCAGCGCCTCCGGCAGCAGCGTGAGGAACATCGCCGCAATAATGGCGCCCGTGGTCGAGCCCAGGCCCCCCAGCACCACCATCACGACGACCTCCATCGACTTCACGAAGGTGAACGAGCCGGGGTTGATGATGGGGACGAAGTGGGCGAACAACCCGCCGGCGATGCCCGCGAAGAACGCGGAGATGACAAAGGCGCGCACCTTGTAGCCCGTGGTGTCCACGCCCATGGCCTCGGCGGCCACCTCGTCCTCGCGGATGGCCCACAGGCTGCGACCGTGGCTGGAGCCCGCCAGGCGCCGCGCCACCAGCACCACCAGGAACACCCAGAAGCCCACCATGCCCAGGCCCGCCGTCTGGGGGATGCCGGACAGGCCCAGCGCGCGCCCGAACGCGTCCGTGTTCTGCACGACGACGCGGATGATCTCCCCGAAGCCCAGCGTCACGATGGCCAGGTAGTCCCCGCGCAGCCGCAGGCTGGGCAGTCCCACCACGAAGCCGCACACCGCGGAGACCACCCCCCCCAGCAGCAAGGCCACGAGCAGGAAGACCTGGTCACTCACCGCCACCGGCAGGAAGGAGAGGGCCACCTCCTTGAGGGCCAAGGAGAGCACGCCGGCCACATAGGCCCCCACCGCCATGAAGCCCGCGTGGCCGATGGAGAACTGCCCCGTCATCCCGTTCACGATGTTGAGGCTCACCGCGAGGATGATGTTCACGCCCATGATGGACAGCAGGTACGTGGCGAAGGGCGCGGCGGCCAGCAGCTGCTCGAACAGGATCACGACGGGCAGCGCCACCAGCACCGGGAGGACGCCCCGAAGCATGGGAGGGACACCGGACGTGGACGGTGGAACGGAGGATTCCATGCGCCCTAGACCTTCTCCGCCGCGACCCGGCCGAACAGGCCGCCAGGCTTCACGAGGAGCACGAGGATCAGGATGCCGAAGGCCACCGCGTCACGCCACGTGCTCGCGGCGTAGCCCACCACGAACTCCTCCACCAGCCCCAGCAGCAGCGCGCCCACCACCGCCCCCGGCACGTGGCCGATGCCGCCAATCACGGCCGCCACGAAGGCCTTGAGCCCCACATACAGCCCCATCAGCGGGCTCACCGACGTGTCCTTGATGGCGTACAGCAGCCCCGCGCCCGCCGCCAACGCGCTGCCGATCATGAACGTCAAGGCGATGACCCGGTCCGTGGGGATGCCCATCAACGCCGCCACCCGGTGGTCATAGGACACCGCCCGCATGGCCCGCCCGAAGCGCGTCTTGAACACCAGGTACTGCAGCCCCACCATCAGCCCCACCGCGATGAGCAGCGACATCACCTGCCAGTTCCAGACGACGACGTCCCGGTCACCGATGATGAGCCACTCGGTGGGGACGATGATCTCCGGGAAGGCCCGCGGCGCCGCGCCCGGCAGGAAGCCGATGTCCAGCTGGAAGCCGTACGAGAGCGTGAAGGAGATGCCAATGGCGGTGATGAGCGACGTGAGCCGCGGCTTCTCGCGCAGCGGCCGGTAGGCGAAGCGCTCGATGAGGAAGCCCAGCAGGGCGCAGCCCCCCATGGCCACCAGGAAGATGAGCACCACTCCCAGGAAGGTCTTCTGCTCCTGCCGGCCCAGCGTGAAGGCCGTGGCGTAGCCCATGTACACGCCCACCATCATCACGTCACCGTGGGCGAAGTTGATGAGCTTGAGGACTCCGTACACCATCGTGTAGCCGAGCGCGACGAGCGCGTAGATGGTGCCGGAGGCCAGGCCGTTGATGAGGTGCTGGAGGAGCTGCGCCATTTACGGGTTGACCGTGGTGACGTACTCCGACTTGCCATCGCCGACTTTGAGGACGACCGCGGGCTTCACTGCGTTGCGCTTCTCGTCCAGGGTGATGGCGCCGGCGATGCCCGGGAAGCCCTTCGTCTGGGCGATGGCATCCCGGATGGCCTTGCCGGAGGTGTCCGGCGCCTTCTTGAGCGCATCAATGGCCACGTTCGCCGCGTCATAGGCGAGCGCCGCCAGCGCGTCCGGCACGCCGCCATAGGCCGCCTTGTAGTCCGACACGAACTTCTGGATGCGCGGATCCGGGTTGTCCGGCGAGTAGTGGTTGGAGAAGTAGCTGCCCTGGATGGCGGTGCCGCCCAGCTCGTACAGCTTCTCCGAGTCCCAGCCGTCCCCCCCCAGCAGCGGCACCTTCAGCCCCAGCTCGCGCGCCTGGCGGGCAATGACGCCCACCTCGCTGTAGTAGCCGGGCACGTAGATGGCCTCCGGCTGCGCCTTCTTGATGGCGGTCAGCTGCGCGCGGTAGTCGGTGTCGCCCTGGCTGTAGCTCTCCACGCCGGTGATCTTCCCGCCCATCTCGGTGAACTTGCGGGTGAAGACGTCCGTGAGCCCAATGGAGTAGGCGCTCTTGTTGTCCTGGAGCACCGCCACCTTGGACAGCTTCAGGTTCTCCCGGCCGAACTTCGCCATCACGAAGCCCTGGAACGGGTCGATGAAGCAGACACGGAAGATGAAGTCGCCCTTCTCCGTCACCGTCGGGTTGGTGGACGAGGGGGTGATCATCGGCACCCCGGCCGCCTGCGCCTTCTCGGCCATGGCCAGCGAGTTGGAGGAGGCCACGTCCCCGAGGATGAGAATCACGCGGTCCTGGTTGATGAGGCGGGTGACGGCCTGGGCGGCCTCCTCGGGCTTGCCCTGGTTGTCATACACGCGCACCGTGAGCTTCTTGCCCTTCACGCCGCCAGCCTCGTTGGCCTCCTTGAGCGCCAGCTCGATGCCGTTGCGGGTGGAGACGCCGAAGGTCGCCTGCCCGCCGGTGAGGCTGGTCGCCACGCCCAGCAGGAGGGTGTCGGAGGCCGCGGGCGGCGGGGGCGTCCCCTCCGGGGTAGGTGGGGCAGTGGCCGTTCCCCCCTGGCCCTGTGCGGCCTGTTTACTCGTATCCGTGTCGGATGACGCGGGCTGCGTCTTCTTCTCGCAGCCGGCTACCATGAAGGCAAGCGCGGCCAGCAGCATCGGGACAAAACGTCGCATGCGGAGTCTCCCGTCACCGGCAAAAGCTCCGGTCTTCTAGGAGAGCCCGTCATGTGGGTCAAGCTCGCAGCCATGGCGCTGGCTGGTTTTTACTCCAAGGCCGTCCTTCACGAGTGGAGCCCGTCAACCGGCCCCTCGTGGCGCACCTCGCCACGCTCCTCCACCTCTGCCGTCTCCCGGCGCACGGTGGTGCGCACGGCTTGCAGCTCCTCCAGGGCACTCTTGGACACCCGCACTTCCTGCCAGACGTGGGTGCTCCGGGTGAACTCCACCCGCTCCTCCCGGAGGGGGATGACGAAGGAGACCTCCTCGAAGGGTGCCGCCCCGCCCGGGACCGGGGCTGCCTCGACCCCCTGGGCCTGTGCCTCGTCCGTCACCGGAATGCGCTCCACCACCAGCTCCTCGCGGCGAACGGGGATGCTGAAGTGCCGCACCTCTGTCCGGACCACCTTGTGGATGCGCAGCTGTCCGACCTCCCGAATGACGGTGTGGGGGTGGGCTTCCTCGTGGGCCAGCTCGACGACAAGCTCCTGCGGCGCCCCGAAAGTCCCCAGCGGTACCACCTCCTGGCGCTCCCGCCCCCGGAGCAGGGGGCCCGGAATCATCTCGTCCCGGGTCCGCCGCAGGTGCACCTCCTCCCCGTGCACCTCGGAGATGTCCTCATAGCGGGCGATGAAGTCCCGCGGGAGCAGCAAGCCCTTCTCGACGACGAAGGTGTCCTCGCCGCGGCGTACCACCCTGCCCAGCCGCGCACCGTCCGCCGTCAGAACGACCATGCCTTCATGTACCTGCCAGCCCATGTCTCCCCCTTCCCAAGCCTGCCCCCAGCAGCACGCCTGGCAGCCCGCGACTGCTCCCACGGTCACCGGGCTGCCCACACTCCGCCTCCCACCGAGCACGGTGGGCACGCTGAGCCCTGGAAGACCGGCCAGGAACACCTCTGCCCAGCGAACATTTGGGATGGAAGCCCTCCTTGGAAAGCCCGAGACCCGAGTCCACGCCCCGCACCTCTGGGAGCAGGCAGGGAGGCACGCGCCTGTGGCGGAGAGCGAGGGCTCCACCGTGCCACCGGACGGTGATCCCTTCAGGGGTTTCCGACGGGAGAGGAGCCCCCACTTTCGGGGAGAGGCCGGAGTGGGCCGGCCACTACCTACAAGGGGAGCAGCCATGTATCAGCGCAGCGACGTGAGAGAAGGCATGACGGTCCGCAGCATCGATGGCGAGAAGCTCGGCAAGATCTTCGCGGTGCAGGAGGGGGAGTTCCTGATCGAGAAGGGGCTCTTCTTCCCGAAGGACTATGTCTGCCGCTATTCGGAGATCAGCGACATCCGCGACGGAGAGATCATCCTCCTGCATGGCAAGGAGGGCCTGCACCGCTTCTCGCTCGACGAAGAGCGCGGGGTGCTGGCGGACCAGGGCATCGGAGCAGACGTGGGCTCGGCGCCCATGGTGGGCAAGGACGAGGTGGCTGTCCCCGTCTACAAGGAGGAGCTGGACGTCATCAAGCGTGAGAAGCAGGCCGGCGAGGTCCGCGTCCACAAGGACGTCGTCGAAGAGGAGAAGGAGCTCACCGTCCCCGTGCGGCGCGAGCGCGTCCGGGTCGAGCGCCGCGACGTGAAGGATCGTCCGGCGATGCACGCCTCCTTCCAGGAGGAGACGGTGGTGGTGCCCCTGCGCGCCGAGGAGGTGGAGGTGCAGAAGCGCACGGTGGTGGACGAGGAGGTGGTCATCCGCAAGGACGCCATCGAGGAGGAGCAGCGGGTAGCGGAGACGGTGCGCCGCGAGAAGGTGGAGATCCGCAGTGATGGGGACGTGGAGGGCCCGCGCAAGCTGGACCTGGATCCGGACGATCCGACCTTCCGCCGCTCCTGAGGCTTTGTCCCCACCTCCCCTGCCAGGAGCCCTCAGCCCGAGGGCTTCATGGCGGGGCGGGCGCGGGTCTTCTCGGCCTTGGACTTCTCAGAGGCGGAGCGATCCAGGCGGGCCAGGTCGCGCAGCCGCTCCGGGAAGTTCGCGGAGACGAGCCGCGACAGCTCCGTGTCCTTCGCCGGGGCCACCACCTCCGCGAGCCGCTCCGCCATCTCCTGGGCATCCCGGAAGCGGTCCGTCGCGCGCTTGGCCAGCGCCACCTCCATCACCTCCCACAGCGGCCTGGGGATGCGCTCGGGCCGGCGCAGCTGCTCGTCGCAGATGGCGTACATGCTGGCCAGCTCATCCCCCTTGTCGAAGGCGCGCTTGCCCGTGAGCGACTCGTAGAGGATGAGCCCCATGGAGAACAGATCGCTGCGCGCGTCCAGCCGCTCACCGCGCGCCTGCTCCGGGGACATGTAGAGGGGCTTGCCCTTGACGATGCCAGGCAGCGTCACCGTGCGCTGCGCGCGCGCCTTGGCCACGCCGAAGTCCAGCACCTTCACCCGCCCGTCGAAGCCCAGCATCAGGTTGTGCGGGGACATGTCCCGGTGGACCAGGTGGAGCGGCGCCCCATCCTCGCCCTTCAGCAGGTGCGCCGCGTGCAGCCCATGGAGTCCCTGAATCACCACCGCCACCGTCAGGGGGGCGGGCAGCGGCGCCTTCAGGGTCTTCAACACCCGGTCCAGGTCCACGCCGCGCACCAGCTCCATGGCGATGTAGTAGGCGCCCTGGGTCTCGCCAATGTCGTAGACGGTGACGAGGTTCGGATGGGACAGCCGCAGGCCAATGCGGGCCTCGTCCAGGAACTGCTGCACGATGAGCGGATCCGTGGACAGGTGAGGGAGGATGCGCTTGAGCGCCACCAGCCGCCCCAGCCCCTCCGGCCCCCGGGCGCGCACCACCAGCACCTGCGCCATGCCGCCGGTGCCCAGCGGCGTCACCACCTCGTAGCGGCCAATGCGGCCGCGCATCACCGGGGTCGAGTCCTCGTCCACGGCCAGCTCATCCAGCCGCTCCAGCGCGCTGCGCCCATCCGTGAGCGCCAGGAAGCCCAGCACCGCCGAGTCGAGCTGCTCGCCGATGGCCTCCACCAGCTTCATCACCAGCTTGCCGCCGTCCTCGAAGCGCCCCTCCAGCGCGAGCCCCAGCGTGCCCAGGTCCAACCTGCCGAGCGTGAGCTTCGTGCAGAAGAGCATCCGCCCGTCCTCGAGCCGGCGTGGGCCCGTCCACTTCACTGCGTCCCGGGTGTCCACGCCCAGCTCGCCCACCACCCGCGTGAGCACTATGCCCTGCGTGCCCTTCAGGCACACGAAGCCCGCCTTGCCATGCACCATCCGCGCACACTGCGTGAGGAACACGTCCAGCCCGGTGTCGAGGTCCAGCCCCCGCTCGAAGCAGTCCTCGAGGATGTCGTCCGCGATCCGCTGGACGGACGTCAGGCCCCGCAGGAACGCGACCTCAGCCTCGATTGACGGGAACTCCACGGGACGCATTGAACACCGGAACATCCGTCCCGGGAAGCCCCCGCTGGAGTTGTCTCCTCGGTCCCTCCTGGGAGGTCCTCTAGGACAGGGGGAGCTCCAGGGTGGCCACGGCGCCCTTGCCCGGCCCCTCGCTCTCCAGGGTGAGGCGCCCTCCCAGCATCTGCGCCGCCAGCGCGCTCGAGTGCAGGCCAAAGCCGTGGCCGTCCTTGCGCGTGGTGAAGCCGTGCGCGAAGAGCTTCTCCCGCGACTCCTCCGGGATGCCCATCCCGTTGTCCGCCACCTGGATGCGCACCCGCTTCCCGTCCGAGGACAGCCGCACCCGCAGGCTGCGCTCCCCCTCGGGCATCGCGTCCAGCGCGTACTTCGCGTTGCTGATGAGGTTGATGAGGATCTGCAGCACCTTGTGCTTGTCCACCTTCATCCTCGGCAACGGCGCCAGCTCGCGCAGGATGGTCACCCCGTGACGCTGGAGCGCCACCATCTGGATGCGCAGGGCGTCGTCGATGAGCTGCGTCAGGTCGCACTCCTCCGCCATCAGCGAAGTCCTGGCGTACGTCTGCTGCACCTGGACGATGGCGCGGATGTGCTCGATGTGCCGCCCCATCGCATCCAGGTCCTCCAGCAGGCTCATCTGCTGGGTCATCAGCTCCTCGGCCAGCGCCGCCAGGTAGTCCGGCAGGTTCTTGCCGCGCGCGCTCGGTGCCAGGAAGCTCGCCAGGTCCCCGCGGTTCTCCACCAGCAGCGCCGTGGCCTGCTTCAACCGGCCCACGCGCGAGGCGCCCACCGCCCGCTGCATCGTCTCCAGGTTGATGACGGCGCTGGTGAGCACGTTGCCCACGTTGTGAAGCACGTTGGAGGCCACCTCGGCCATGCCCACCGCGCGCGCCGTGTCCACCAGCCGGGCCTGGGCATCCTTCAGCTCGCGCGTGCGCTCCTCCACCCGCTGCTCGAGCTCGTCGTTGCTCCGGCGCAGCTCCGCCCGGGCGCGCTGCACGTCCGCATACAGCTGCGCGTTCTCGATGGAGATGGCCGCCTGAGCGGCGATTTGCCCCAGCAGCGCCAGTCGCTTGGGATTGAAGGCATTGGTGGCCAGGTTGTTCTCCAGGTACAGCGCTCCGGAGAACTGCTCCTGGCGCAGCAGCGGCAGGCACAGCACCGACCGCGCCTGGCCGCGCGCCAGGTACTCGTCGGACGAGAAGGGGTGAGGCTTGGAGGCGTCGCCGATGAGCACGTGCTCACGGGTGCGCCGGACATAGGCGAGGATTGTCCAGGGGAGCTCGTGGTCCGTGCCGTCCTCCG
>NZ_DASPHO010000857.1:0-10777 GCF_035629615.1 Hyalangium sp.
GGCTCGCTCCCGCCATGATGAGGCGCGCTCCCTCTTCGAGCAGGCCCGGCCTCTCTTCCAGCAGGTCGGGTCCACCCAAGGCGAGGCCAACTGCATTCAAAGCCTCGGCGAACTCGCCATGGCTCGCTCCCGCCATGACGAGGCGCGCTCCCTCTTCGAGCAGGCCCGGCCCCTCTACCAGCAGGTCGGGTCCATCCAGGGCGAGGCCAACTGCATCCAAAGCCTCGGCGAACTCGCCCTGGCTCGCTCCCGCCATGACGAGGCGCGCTCCCTCTTCACGCAAGCCTTGTCCTTATACAGTGGCATTCCGGAGCCCTACTCCATTGGCCGAGCTCATCGGCGGCTCGCCCAGCTTCCTTCATCTCCTGAAGCACGTAGGCAGCATCTGTCGGCTGCCCGTGATGCCTGGCAGAGCATCGATCAGCCTGACCTGATTGCTCGGTTACGCCAGGAGTTTGACGACGACTTCTAACGAAGCCTCTGCCTTCGAGTCCGCAGGCCTGAGGCGACTGGCTTCAAAGCCCGCCTGGAGCCGATCCACCTCCATGCACTTGGGCACCGGTGCCATCGCCCGGCCTACCACCCAGCCCGGAAGCGTGAACGAGAGCCCGAAGCGGAGGGCCGAACGACTGGTGAGGATCGCTGCACTGAGTGCCATGTCCTACCTGGCCAGAACGCTGAGCTGCCACGGCCTACGCTCCGCCTGCTCCCTACCCGCCTCGTAGGCGGACATGGAGGACTATGGAGGTCTACACGTGTAGACCTCCGTAGGGGGGCGCCGGGGGCTACGGAGGTCTACACGTGTAGACCTCCGTAAGAGGGGGACCGGGGCTACGAAAGTCTACATATGTAGACTTCTGTAGAGGGCACCGGGGCTACGCGGGTCTATGCGTGTAAACTTCCGTAGGGAGTGCCCGGAACTACGCAGGTCTACACGTGTAGACCTCCGTAAAGGGGGGGCCGGGGCTACGCAGGTCTATACGTTTAGACCTGCGTAGAGGGCGCCGGGAATCTCCTTTCCCTGCACCCGTCTCCCGCTGTGGACTCCCCCGTCTCATTTCGTGGACGGTCCAGTCGCTTCATCCGAGGGTTCCCGAGGAAACCTCTGAGGTAGGATGGGCCGTCGGCGCGCAGCGCTGCTGCCCGGTGGATGCCAGGAGATGTCTGATGGGGACGCTGCATGCGATGGGGCCTTCCTTCCTCACTCGAGGCTCGGAGGTGGGTCCCTGGCGCGTCGTGGAATGGGGGGGCGGGGGCGTCTACGGCCTCGTCTACCGCGTCGAACGTATCGGGCTCGAGAGTGCAGGGCCCTTCGCCCTCAAAATGGCACGCTCTCCCCAAGACCCTCGCTTCGAGCGCGAAGGGCAGCTGCTCTCGCTCGTCCATCACCCCCATGTGCCGCAATTCCATGATCGAGGGGAGTGGCAGGTGCAGGGCGGCGTCTCCTTTCCCTTCCTCGTCATGGAGTGGATTGACGGTGTGCCGCTGTATCCGTGGGCCCAGGCACAGCCGCGCTCCCGCGCTCACCTGCTCCGCCTGCTCGCGCAGGTGGCCCGGGCGCTGGAGGCCACCCATGCCGTGGGCGGACTCCACCGGGATGTCAAAGGCGGCAACATCCTCGTGCGCAAGGAGAGCGCCGAGGCCGTGCTCGTCGACTTCGGCACGGGCACCTACCGCGGGGCGAGCCTCCTCACGCGGCAAGTGCCTCCTCCCGGCACTCCCCAGTACCAAAGCCCGGAGTCGCTGCGCTTCGAGTGGGAACACCTGAGCTGGCCCCTGGTCCGCTATGAGGCCCAGCCCGCGGATGACGTGTATGCGCTGGGCATGACAGCCTATCGGCTCCTCACCGGAGAGTACCCTCCTGCCTTGATGGACGTGGTGAGGACCGGAAAGGCCAGGCGCTTCGCTCACCTGCCCCTGGTGCTGCCCGAGCAGTGCAAGGCGGAGAGCCCGGAGCTGGCAGCGCTCCTCCATCAGATGCTCTCGGCTGAACCTGCGGCCCGCGACAGTGCAGGGGAGATGGCCCAGGCGCTCGAGCGCGCGGCAGAGACCGCCAGGCACCAGGAGCAGGATCCCCACCGCCACCCGGCCGCACCACGGGTCACCGCACGCCCAGCTTCGTCCGCTCCACCCTGCCCCACGCTCGAAGCGTCTCCCGAGCGCGCGGCTGCGCCTGTTTCGCCGCGCCCGAGCTTCGCAGCCTCCATCAGGCTGAGGACTTCACTCATCCCCTTGCACCAGCGTCCTGGCAGGGTGTCCTGGCTCGCAGCCGCAGCCGCAGTCGCAGTCGCAGCCGTGGTCCTCTCCGCTGGCGTGTGGTCGCGCCAGCAGCACTCACAGGGGCAGCGCTCCACGGCCGTGGCGAGAGAGACACAGGATCGCGGCACCGCGGATGCGGGGACTGCGGAGCTCGCGGACAGCGCGGTCTCCACCTCCGTCCGTGAGGCATCACCTGAGCCCGCACGTCGTGGGATCGGCCTCGAGTTCCCGAAGAATGCACTCCCAGGCCAGAGTCGTCCTCCCTGTGTGAAGCCAGAGGTCGAGATCAACGGTGGGTGCTGGTCCGGCCCGACGGACGAAGCTCCCCCTTGTAGCGCCCGCTCCTACGCGTGGAAGAACGGCTGCTACCGTCCCATCCTCGAGCTGCCGCCGCCTACCACTTCGGATCCGTCCGAATAGGAGCCACCACAGCGCGGACCTCGTGGCACTCGGTGCATGTTATGGGCTCGGCACGGCGGCTACGGAGCCACGCTTGTCGTGTCTCCAGTGAGCGCCGCGTCCGCTTTTTTCAATTCCTCTTTTATCCACTGCTTGTAGGGATAAACGCTTGTGAAGATGGACGACTCTCCGTCCTTCCATACCGCGCTCGCGATCCCAACGAGCACGGTGTCATCGGTCTGGCTGAAGCAACCTCCACCACTATCACCAGAATAGAGCCTGGGGGGTGGCCCATCTCCGCGCGGCTGTTTCCTGGTGAGGAACTTCACGCTGCCTGAAGGGATGCGCTCAATACCTATGACTTGGCTCTCGCCATAGTGCCGATCACCGAAGTCATTGGTGGTGCTGCCGTTGGCCCCAAATCCGTAGCCCACCATGACGACCCTATTGCCGAGTTGAATCTCAGCATCTGGTAGTCTGGCGGTGCGGAACGATTCCTCCACGGGAGCAGCCAGACGAATAATAGCAAGATCGGCCTCTCTGAACCACGTTGTCCCCGCCGCGTCCTCCACGATGAGAAGTCCAGGATGTGGGCGAATGGCCGCCCCACGGTATTCAGTGCTCGTAGCCTTGGACTTAATGTTTGGCCGAGGAGGCAAGTACTCCACAAACTTGACATCCCCTTCCGCCGCGCAGAGTGTGGCGTCGAGGACAGTGGCGGCATTCTTCACGACTCTAGCCTTGAGATTGTCCAACTCTCTCTTCTCGGACTCTGTCTTCCCTCGGGACGGAAGAACCTCATCCAGTCTCTTCCTCAGTGCCGCTCTGCTCTCGTCCGTGGAGACGCTCCGTCTCATGCACAAGCAGTGGCCCGCGGTCAGGACGTGACTGGAATTCATGAGCACTCCGCTGCAAACCTCTGAGCCATCCACTTTCTTGGCGTTGGTCCTGATGGCGACATTCGAGGCATATACGTTCATGGCATCCAGCGGCCCTGGATGCACGGTTGAGATACTCCCGCCCGCCATCTCCATGAAGGCGCCCTCTGGGAGGCGTTGCGGCAGTGACGAGCTTCTGGAACACCCACCGCCCAAGAGAAGCAACGTGGTAGACAACCAGAGGGCAGCCCGCGATGGCTGGTTGCGCGGCAGCGAAAGGTTCGCTTCGTAGGCCATCATGGTGCGGGGGTCCTTGGGAAGGTTGCGGCACGGATCTTCTCCCGCAGCCACGCTCTGTGAAAGTGGATGCTTGTGAACGTGGCTGCATTGCCCAGTCCCCGGCTTGAGACGCCAACGAGTCTCTGTTCGTTTCCGGCTTCACGCAGACACGGGCCGCCGCTGTCATTCTTGAAAAGAGGCAGCTCCGGTTGTTCCAACACGACCCGCTCGTATTCCGGCCTGATGAAATCAACAACC
Source organism: Hyalangium sp. (assembly GCF_035629615.1). Lineage (GTDB taxonomy): Bacteria > Myxococcota > Myxococcia > Myxococcales > Myxococcaceae > Hyalangium. The sequence goes on from NZ_DASPHO010000857.1 coordinate 4,074, forward strand.
TTGCTCTTGCTGAAGCGGCGTTTCTCGAAGGTGCTGCTGCCAGGTCCAGCATAGCCATAGCCGACTGTGATGACGGTTTCATTTACGCCGACTTCGGACTCCGCCAGTGTGACGGGCGGTAGATCCTCGGGCACTGCTGCATCCAAAAGTATTACAGCGAGATCCGCATGGCTTGAGGCAATGTCACCTTGCTTGCCGAGGATGATCCTGAACTCGGGGTGGACTTGGATTGTCCCGGTGTAGTCCTCGGTGAGGTATCGGACCGCCCCCATGCGTCGCGGAGGAAGGTAGGTCACAGTCTTTACGCTCGCGCTCTGTCCGCATGCCGAGCTGTCGAAAACGCCCTCGCCCTCCGAATCAGAGCTTGAGAGCTTGTGTTGCATGCACACACAGTGCGCCGCTGTAAGAACGAGCTGAGGGGCAACAAGGACGCCATTACATCCCGCTTCTGTTCCCGAGGGGACGCGAGTCGTGATCATCACAGCGGATGAGTACTTGTTCTTGATGTCGATCTCGCCGTCCAACAGCGGCAGCGGCTTGCGAAGAGGCTGTAGCCCTTGTTCCTGAGGTATTTGCAGGGTGACTCCCGTCTCAGGATCCCGCGCTGCGCAATCCGAGCAACCCGTGCAGAAGCAGAGGAGCGTCAGCATCAATAAGATTGGCGAAGGCGAGGTCAGCAGGTGAGGCATTCGATCACTCTTGAGGTTGCGCAGAGTTTGGTGACCCTACCACGCGCCGCATGCGCCGTGCGCTGGCCTCTGGTCCGCTATGAGGCCCAGCCTGCGGATGACGTGTATGCGCTGGGCATGACAGCCTATCGGCTCCTCACCGGAGAGTACCCTCCTGCCTTGATGGACGTGGTGAGGACCGGGAAGGCCAGGCGCTTCGCTCACCTGCCCCTGGTGCTGCCAGAGCGCTGGAAGGCGGAGAGCCCGGAGCTGGCAGCGCTCCTCCATCAGATGCTCTCGGCTGAACCTGCGGCCCGCGACAGTGCAGGGGAGGCGGTGAGAAGCAGTGCTCAGCCCGAAGCCATGTCTCCTGCTCAGATCCAGAAGACGATGTCCCGCTCTTCGTCGCTGGGGCCTGTGCCCTCGCAACCCTCGCGCAGCCAGCGCCGGTAGGCCTCGATGTCCGCGTGGAGCAGGTCCGCCTCCGTGCTCTTGAAGATGCCGCCGCCCGGACCGTTCAGCAGCCCCTCGCGCTGCACGCGCATGATCTCCACGTCCTGCCGGATCACCTGGGTCGTGTACCACTTGATCACCGGCGCCAGCGCCCGGCCCACCACCCGGCCCGACAGCTCGAACGGGAGCCGGAAGCTGATGGCCGTGTAGACCAGGCTGTCCGTCGGTCCAATGGGTGTCACCTGTGAGTTGATGACGAAGCCGTGCTCTCCCCACATGTAATCCACGCGGGTGATGTTCGGGACGAAGTAGTGGTCCGTGTGGAACAGGGGCAGGCCGCGTGGGTTGAAGATGCGCCCCAGGCCGCTGACCGTGTCCTGCTCCTGCTTGTAGGTGACCAGCACGCTCCCGCCCGAGCGCTTCACCGTCGCCGGCACCCGCTTGCGCGCGCGGTTCCGGAACCACTTCGAGTGCACGAACACCGTGTGCGGCACGTCCATGAAGTTCTCGACGAGGTTCGTCACCCCGTTCTGGAACCTCGTCACCATGAAGTACACCGTCCAGTCCGCGTGCCCCCAGTACGGCACCCGGAATGGCTCGGCTCGCGCCTTCGACACGTCCTCGCCCATGAAGACGAAAATGAGCCCGTCCTGCTCCCGCGCCTCGAAGCGCTGCAGCCGCCCCAGCTTGCACGGCTCTACCGTGAGCCCGGCCTTCGTATGGCCGCGCTCATCGAGCATCTCGCCCCGCTGCGACGGCCCGAGCGAGGGCACCTCCACCACGTTGCCCGCAGCGTCGTACACCCAGCCGTGGTACGGGCACCCCAGCTTCCCCTGAAAGGTGTCCCCTGCCGATAGCCGCGCGTTGCGGTGGAGGCAGCGATCACGCAGCGCCGCGGGTCTCCCCTGCTCGTCCCGGAAGAGGACGATGTTGATGCCGAAGATCGTCCTCGCGAGCGGCTTCGCCGTCGTGAGCTCGGGCGAGCGGCACGCCACGTACCAGTAATCCTTGAGCGCGCCACAGCGGGCCAGGTCTGCCTCCGCCTCCAGATCGACGGCCAGCACGGGCTCCGCAGAGGACGGGAGGTGCAGCGGGTTCCTCACGAGGTGGCTCCCGAGGTGAAGTGCGCCGTCCAGCCAGGCTGGCGGTGCAGGTCCGTGGGTTTGATGTCCCCAGCCCGTTGGCCCAAGGCGATACAGCGCGCCTCGTAGCGCCGGGTGCCCTCTCTCACGCGCACGGCTCGCACTGGGCCCAGCTGTCCCAGCTCCCGGGCGTAGCGGTAGTGGAAGCCTTCCCGCAGGGCGCGCTCAGTCGTCTCAGCGGCCTCGGCCAGGCGCGCATCCGGAGCGTCCGTCTCCAGGAAGAGGTGATAGGCGGGTGGCGCCTCCCACTCGGGAGCGAGCATCGCAAACCGAGGCCTCGCACCCCCAAAGAGTGGCGGGAGCGTGGCGTCCAGCACCGCCGTCACGCGGGTGGCCGCGAGCTTCTCGCCCACGAGATCACTCACGGCATCGGCGCGGCCCATGAAGCGCAGGCACGGCGTGGCACCCACGAAGCCCTCCACGCGCATGAGATCTCCCAGCCGGTAGCGCAGCAGCCCTCCCGAGGTGGACAGGAGGACGACGTACTCACGGCCTCGCTCGAGCTCATGCGCGAGGCGTGGCCGTGCCTCCGGCCGCTCCGGGTCGGCGAACTCGTAGAAGTGGCTGCGCACGGCGAGCACAGGGGCAGGCGCATCGAACAGCGGCAGGGTGACGACTCCCTCGGTGGCCAGCAGCCCCTTGCCTTGGAGCTCGACACCCTCGAAGCGGCGCAGAGCCGGTCCCACGGCATGCGCGGCCTGGGCATCGGTCCACATGCTGAGCAGCGCGAGCCGTGGCCAGAGCACCTTTCCACTCAGGCCTTCCTTCAGGGCCTGGCGCAGCACCCGGGCTCGCTCGGGCTGGGGCGCAAAGCGCAGCCGCGAGAGGACCGCTCGGACCTCCTCGTCGGACTCACGGCCAGGAGGCCGGCACGTCCCGCGCTCCAGATCCTCCGCGAGCCGCTCCCCGTGCACCTCCAGCGCATCCATGAGGAGCGTGAGGAAGCTCGGGTTCCACACGCTGATGAGCGCCAGCTCCTCACAAGCCACCAGGAACCACAGCGTCACGTACCGGCAGCTCTCCACATCGGGCAGCCGGGCCACTGCCCCCGGCACGGCGAACACCCGCGCCAGCAGTGGCTGAAGGAACCGCGGGAAGTACGCGCTGTCCTCCACGCTGCCCACGGGAATTCCTCCCGGCGTCCTCCCCTGCTTCCGCCCGATGGGCGAGATGGACCAGTAGCTCGGCCCCGCGCGCACAGCAGGGCGCCGGTGGAGCAGCTCGAAGAGCATGGGCGCCAGCGCCTGGTGGAACTCGCCCAGCAGTGCGCGGGTGACAGGCACCCGCTTCGAAGCGCCCGACGAGCCTCCAGACGGCTCGAACCGGACCACCGGCGCTCCCGTCAGCACGCGTGGCTCACCCGCGGCGAGGCGCTCCACGTCCGCAGTCACCGAGTCCGGGGTGGACAGGGGCACGGCGTCCTGGAACTCGCCAGGCTTCACGAGCCGCTCGAAGCCCGGAATGCGCCGGGCCTGCTGACTGCCCGCCACGGCCCGCAGCACCCGCCCGAGGCACTCTGCCTGAGCCACCTCTGGCCGCCGCAGCGCCCGGTGGAAGCGCAGCGCCGACGGAGCCATGGCCGCTCGCAAGCCCCCGAGCAACAGCGCCGATGGAACCACGGCCCTCATGCCCGCGCACGCACCCCGATCAGCCGCAGCCCACGCCGCGTCAGGCCTCGCACCTGCTTGACGAGGATGCGCCCCACCGCCAGCGCCAGATCTCTCAGCCGAACCTCCGTGAGGCACACCAGCTCCTCGCCGTTCACGTGGCCCGGGTTGCGCTCGGCGAAGAAGGCGATGTGTGGGTGCGCGGCAGCCGCCCGATCGATGGGGGCGATGCCATCCCGCACGCGGTAGTTCTGCTCCTGGAAGCGCAGGATGCCGCGCTCCGCGTCGTACTGGCTCCCGAACCACCGTGATGCCAGCTCGCGCATGAAGGTGACGCGCTCGGCGGGTGGCTCCCAGTCATGCCGCGGGAGGGTGCGCGGGAAGTTGTTCACGGACAGCAGGTAGGTCTTGTACCCGCCGCTCAGCAGCAGCCACAGCAGCGGGCGCAGCGGCCGGCGCAGCCTCCGCCACGTCGTGAAGCGGGCAAACTGGACCTGCAGCTCCTTCTGTCCCCAGTGGTCCGGGTGGATGACCGTGTCCCCCGAGTACACGAGCTCCACGGCCTGCCCGCCCATGAGGCCCTCGGCGACGCGCAGGGTGCTGAACCCCATCAGCTCTCCGGTGCGCCGCAGCTTCAGGAGGATGACGTACTGCTTCTCCTCGAGATCCTTCGAGAAGCGCTCGGCAGACACGCCGGCGTAGCAGAGCTGCATCAGGGCGAGCATCTGCGCGCGCTGGAGCTCCGTGAGCTCATCGCGCCGCACGATGGCCCCCTTCAGGGCCGACAGCATGCCGTCATCTCCTTCCCTGCAGCGCCGTGGAGCCCGGCGGCTGGCGGATCTCGTGGTAGCGATCGGCCTCGAGCTGCAGCGTCTGCACCTCCCCGCCGTGCCAATGGAGCGTGGCCGTCACAGGGCCCGCGTGCCGCCCCAGGCCGAAGTGCATGCGTGGATCCGCCGAGGCGGAGAAGCCGCCCATCAGCCCCACCTCCTGCACCTGCTCCACGCGCCGGCCGCCCTCCTCGTAGGAGAGGACGACGCGCGTGCCCACCGCCGTGCGGTGCGTGCGCTCCCCATCTCCCACCAGCGTGAGCCCCACGAAGTGCGCTCCCTCGGGCACCGAGGCCCCCGGGGTGCGCAGCGTGTTGCGGTACACCGAGGCCGGGCCGTGCTGGTTGGTGATGATCAGGTCCAGGTCCCCATCGTTGTCCAGGTCCGACATCAGCACGCCGCGCGAGTTGTCCGGGTCCTCGACGCCCAGCTCTCGCGCCACGTCCACGAAGTGGCCCGGCTTCGCGTCGCCCAGGTTGAGGTACGCGCGCCGCGCCTCGTTCGGGTAGATGGTGCGCCCGCGGATGTCGCCCCACTGGTCCGCGTACGTGTGCATCTCGGGCCCGGACTGCATCAGCTTGTGGTTGATGTACCAGTAGTCCTTGCGCGCCCCGTCCGGCAGCAGCTTGTCGTGCCGGTCATCCACCATGCCGTTGGCCTGGACGATGTCTGGCCACCCGTCATTGTCCAGGTCTCCCGCCGCCGCGCCCCAGCCGAAGCGCCGCTCGTTGAGCGCACCGCGGAAGGTGGCCTCGTCCTTGAAGCCCGGCACGAACGGATCGCCCTCGCCCGGCCCCACCATCCACAGCAGGCTGCCCTCGGCCTGCAGCGCGTGGTGCACGTTGGACACGTACACGTCCAGGTACCCGTTCCGGTCGAAGTCCGCCACCGAGGCGTTCATCCCCTTGTACGTGTCCTTCCCCACCTCGCCGAAGAGCCGGCCCGCGATGCGGCGGAAGTGCTTGCCGCTCTCGTTGAGGTACACCTCGTCCGGCCCGAAGTCGTTGGCGATGTACAGGTCCGTCCACCCATCATGGTTGAGGTCCACCGTGCTCGTCGCCAGGGACCAGCGCGTCTCCGTCATCCCCAGGGCCTTCATGTCCAGCCGCTCGAAGGTGCCATCGCCCCGAGCGCGGTAGAGGTGGTTGAGCCCTCCGTTGTCCGCCTGGTGCCAGCCGTCGTGCATGAAGCGGAACATGCGCCGATCCCCGGGGTACTCGGGCGCGGGCAGCTGGAAGAGGTTGAGCGGCGTGGGCTTCTCGTAGCCCGGCAGGTGCGTGGTGAGCGCGTTGGTGACGAACAGGTCCAGCCGCCCGTCCCGGTCGTAGTCGAAGAAGGTGAGGCCCAGGCTCACCGAGTGGTCCGCGACACCGGCCGCCTCGGTGACGTCCTCGAAGCCCGCCTGCCCCGTCTCGCGCAGCTGGTTGCGCAGCAGCCGCGAGGGCCCGAAGGCCACACCGATGGCCAGGTCCTGGTCTCCATCCCCGTCGTAGTCCACGAAGGTGGCGGTGCCGGCCAGCCCCTCCTGCACGGAGCGCTGGGCGAAGCGCTCCAGCGCGGGCACCTTCACCCGCTCGAAGCGGAGATCGCCCAGGTTGCGGTAGAGCGCGGCTCGGTACTCGTCCTTCTTGAGCGGGTGCGAGAGGTACAGGTCCATCAGCCCGTCCCCGTCGAAGTCACCGGCAGCCACGGAGTCGCCCACGCTCAGCACCCACTTGGAGATGTGGGCCACGCGCGGATCCACCCGCGTGAGCACGTCCCCCATCTCCGAGCCGAGCCCCGTGTGCGCCGCCTCCATCCGATCCATGTGGAACGGCAGCGGGCGCGCGGCGGCGGAAGGAGCCGCGGCGACGAAGTAGGCCCCGGCCAGCGCAGCGCCCAGCCCGCCCACCACGCCCACGCGCTTGAGCGGCCCTGGGGAGAAGTAGCCGCGCAGGGACTCGGCGGGGCCTCGGCGCCAGGCCGCGCGCGCGTGGAGGAAGAGGAAGCGCACCGTGGCGCACG
>NZ_DASPHO010000858.1:0-4019 GCF_035629615.1 Hyalangium sp.
CATCGAGCCGCTGTCATCCACCACGAAGAGGAAGTCCACCTTGGGCTGCGGGGCCTGGAAGCGCTCGCATTGGATGGCCGTCGGCTCCCCGAACTGAGCCAGCGCCGAGCCCTCCCCCAGGTCTCTGGAGAGGAAGGCCGCCGGCTGGTTTCGGTTCTCCCCGGTCACTCCTCCGAGCTGGGTGACGGCGATCAGCACCACGACGCTCTGTGCGGAGCGGTGGACGAACAGCGCCTGCAGGCGGAAGTCGCCGTTCAGACCCGCTGCCGGACCGAGGCGCCCGGTGCTGCCCGGGACCAGCGCATCCACGAGCTGGTTGGTGCGGACCTTGAGGTCCGCGCTCGCACCGGCCTGGTCATAGAGGACCTGCGCGGCGTTGAAGCCCTCCCAGGTTCTGAACAGCTGGGCGGTGCGGTTGCGCAGAGCGCCCGTCCCTTCCATGGCGGGCCGCAGCGCCTCCTCGTCACCGAGCGGATCGGTGGCAGACGGCGGAGCGGGCCGGCGGAACACGAGGAAGGCGACCTTCGCGTTGGGGTCGTAACCCACCAGGCCCTTCACCTCGGCGCCCACCTGGATCTGCGTCACCTCCGTGAAGGAGGGCGGCAGCGCCAGCTTGAGGTCCGGCTCGTCCTCTGACTGGATGGACAGGGGGCGCAGATTGTTGGTGGTGCAGACCTGGCCGACCGGCCCCGTCGAGTCGCTCACGTTCGGGTCCAGCTCACCCGGGTCCACCCTGCCGTTCTGGTTGGTGTCCTCGGCGCCATCGCTCACTCCATCCCCTTCAGTGTCCGGGTGGGTGGCATCCGTCGTGGTGCTGGGGTCCGCGTCCGGGACGAAGTTCGTGCAGGTGACCGGATCCACATTCACGGTCACGCCCCGCTCCACGCCATCCAAGATGCCATCCCCATCGGTGTCCGGCGTGCGTGGATCGGTCTCGCTGTTCTCCCGAGCTCCGTTGGCGTTCTGGTCCTCGCCCCTCACGGTGCCAACAGTGGGGCCATCGCGCAGGCCGTCGCAGTCAGTATCCACGAGCAAGGGGTGGGTCTCGCCCACCTCCGCCCCGCCGTTCCTGTCCCATCGGGGCCTTGTGAGCCGGCGTCTGGCCCTCCCGCGCCCCCGTCGGGCAGCTCGCTCCCCCCATCAGGGAGCTCCATGCCTCCATGCTGTACCTCCGTCAGGATCTGCAGTGCCTCCGTCCGGAAGCCCGGTGCCTCCGTCCGGCCCCGTCGAGCCTCCATCTGGCGCCTCGGTGCCTGCGTCGGGTTGGGGATCGCCCGGATTCGGGTCGCCACATCCACCGCATGCAGTGGCCGTCACGAGGACTGACACGAGCAGCACACAATGGAGCAGAGGTCGGATTTTCATAGGGTGACTTCCAGCCGGAGCAGAGTTGAACATCGCGACGGTTGGCCAGCCCGCCGCAGGCGTTGGCCTCGTTCGCGTCAGCATACCGTTTGCAGTGACATTTCCCTGGAGTTCCAGCCCGTTACGAGCAGGAGCAACTTCCTGGACGAAGCCCGGAGAATGAAAGTGGGGGGCCTGTGTCCTAGCGGGGCCCGCAGAAGTTCCTGCCCTTTTGCGAGGTGTTCCATGTCCGGCTGGCAGCAACCTCAGCGACACCAGGTCCAGGAAGGAGCTGTCCGCCCTTCCCTCCCCCCTCAAACCGATGTGATGGCCGCGCGGCGAATCCGATCGACATATGCAGCCGTGGCCTCGGAGAGCTTCGCCACCACTGCCAGGAAGCGCGCCTGTCGCCGTGAGCGATCCGCGTCCGCAGCGCCTGCCGGTTGGGCCTGGCCCCACAAGATGTTCCGGAGCTCCGACACGAACCGAGGAAAGTGGAAGTGATGTACCGCCTGCACGGGCTCGATGAACTCCGCGCAGATCGGTGTGGTCAGCAGATCCCACCCGAAGCCTGACTGCTGCTTCCAGAGCCCGGAGACGTGGACGAGCACCATGCGGCCATCCACGAGCAGGTACACCCTTCGCTCCATGAGTGCGCCGGTGTCATGCGGCTGGGAGTCCTGCGCCCCGTACTGAAAAAGGTCATTCGTGAGGGGATAGGCATGCTCGTCCAGCCACTCCGCCTCTCTCAGGCGCGCAGGGTACGTCCCGAGCCGTGCCTCATACTCTCGCAGCCACTCCTCCGGCAGTCCCCGCACCTCACGGATGTCCTCGCGGATGGTGCGCAGGGGCAGGCCATCCAGCTCCGGGAGGACGAGCTGGATAAGGAGTCCGAGCAAGGTCCCCTGGACCTCCTGGAGCCCCTCCATGAGAGGGCTCATCAGTACCCAGAACTCCTCTCGCAGCCGCTCCCGCTCTGGATCCGGCTCGGCGGACACGAACGCTGGGAGCTCCTTCGGCGTCTGCCGCCGGTCGGACAGCTCGATGACGGTGGGAGTCTCGTCCTTGTCTTTCACAGCGTCTTGTTCTGGAAGTCGTAGAGCTTCTCGACGGCGATCTGCCGGTAGCGCTCCGCCTTGAGCGCGCGCATGGCGCAGTCCCAGACCAGCTCCTTGGCGGGCCGCTCCGGCTCCTTCTTCTTGCGGCGCTTCACCTCGGCCTTGATCGCCTTCACCGCCGCCCGTGCGTGGTAGCAGAAGGCCGCGGAGAACAGCAGGTGCCCGCCGAACGGAATGAGTCGCGCCTCGATGACGTCCCCCGTCTCCAGGCCGGCGATGTTCCGGCGCTCGGTGACGTCGAAGTCCTTGCCGGAGAACAGCTCGCGCAGGCGGATGACGCCCTTGCCCAGCTTGCGGACCTCGAACAGCCCGTGCACCGTCTCCGTGAAGCTGCGGAAGGCGTTGGCCTCCTCGGGAAGCGCGCTCTGCAGCCGCTGCTCGTACAGCTCCGCGGCCGGCGTCCTCCCCGTGAGCGGAGACACCCGGTCGTAGAGGTAGTAGTCCAGGAAGGACGCCATCCGGAGCTCGAAGATCTTGTCGTCCTCGAACACCTCACCGGTGAGGCGGAAGTACTCCGCCTTCGCTTCGAGGAGGTCCGCCTTGCGCGGCTCCTCGCTCCCGAAGGCGATGAGCTGGTCCAGGTACGGCTGATACGACAGAGGGGAGGCTGAAGGAGCGTCCATGGAGCGCGGGGATCTTACTCTGCCATCAGTCGAGCGAAACGCTTGAAGAGATAGCGCGCGTCGTGGGGACCGGGGGAAGACTCGGGGTGGTATTGCACACTGAAGGCCCGCGCATCCGGGATGGAGAGCCCCTCGACGGTGCCATCATTCAGGTTGATGTGGGTAACCACCGCCCTGCCCTTCAGGCTCGCATCGTCCACGGCGAAGCCGTGGTTCTGCGCGGTGATCTCCACCTTCGCGGTTGTCAGATCCTTCACGGGTTGATTGGCCCCACGGTGGCCGAACTTCATCTTGTACGTCCGGCCGCCCAGCGCGAGCGCGAGGATCTGGTGCCCCAGGCAGATACCGAACACCGGCACCTTGCCCAGCAGCGCGGCCACTGTCTTGTCCGCGCCCTTCACCGCGGCGGGATCTCCCGGGCCGTTGGCCAGGAAGACGCCGTGCGGCTTGCGAGCCAGCACCTCCTCGGCGGAGGTATGGGAGGGCACCACCGTCACCCGGCAGCCCTCGTCCACGAGGAACTGCAGCATGGAGCGCTTGAGCCCGTAGTCATAGGCCACCACGTCATAGCGCAGCTCCGGCGCGGCGCGCGGAGCCCCGCTGAACACGTCCGGAGACGGCGTGGTGAAGGTGTACGGCTGCTTCGCGGAGACGCCCGTGGCCAGGTCCAGCCCCTCCATGCCAGGTGCGCTCCTGGCGCGCTCGACGAGGGCCGCGGTGGAGTGGCTCTCGCTGGAGATGACGCCCATCTGCGCGCCATGCGTGCGCAGGTGCCGCACCAGCCGCCGGGTATCCAGGCCCTGGATGCCCGCCAAGCCGTGGCGCTGGAGGTACGTGTCCAGCGTCTCCTTCGCGCGCCAGTTGGAGGGCTGGTCGGTGAAGGCGCGCACCACCATGCCTACCGCGTGCGGGTGCTCGGACTCCTCGTCCTCCG
>NZ_DASPHO010000859.1:0-9330 GCF_035629615.1 Hyalangium sp.
CTGCCCATCGCCACCTGCCGGACGAGCAGGGCCTGCTGCTCGGCCTCACGGGCCTGTGCCTCGAAGCGCGGGAGGGAGAACGAGAGCTGGCGCTCGCGCGCGCCGGCGGCCATGCGCCGGGCCAGCGCGGCCTTCTCCTCCAGCGCGCGCGCCGCGGCCCACAGCGCCGAGTCCACCGTGTGCTGCTGCCCGGACGCCAGCGCCGCTCCCGTGTAGTCATGGCCGACGCGGCAACGGAAGCGCAGCAGTCCCTCCTCGCTCAGCTCGAAGAGGACTCCCCCACAGTCCGGGCAGGAGAAATGCGAGGGGCTCCCGCTCGACGGGGCCTTGTTGACAGCGTCCAGGGCTGCGAGCTGGCTCCCCACCTCCTGCTCCAGCAGCTGGGAGGGGCGACGCTTCCTGCTGTCGATGGGCGTCCTGGCCAGCCGGTCGAGCAGGCCTCCCAGCTCCGCCAGGGGCACGCAGTAGTCCGCGGCCACATACTCCAGTGCGCTGCGAGGCATGTCCCCACAGTAGGCGTCCGCCGGATCCTGGACGACTGCCACGCCTCCCTGGGCCTTGATGGAGATCAGCCCCGACGTGCCACAGTTGAGCGCCCCTGTGAGCACCACCCCGACCACGCGCGCCCCATAAGCGAGCGCCGCCGAGCGGAAGAGCGGGTCCACCGCCGGGCGGTGGTTGTTCTCACGGGGGCCCTTCACCACCCGCACGCGCCCAGGCTCCACCAGCAGGTGTCTGTCACTGGGCGCGACGTAGATACAGCCGGGCCGCAGCGGCTCGCCATCCTTCGGGTGGATGGCCGACACGGGGCCGGAGCGGGAGAGGATCTCCGGCAGCAGGCTGCGAAATCCGGAGGGCAGGTGGAGAACCACGAAGACGGTGGCGGGCAGATCCTTGGGGAACCGCGCGACGAGGCCCTTGAGGGCTTCCACTCCTCCCATGGAGGCACCGATGACGATGATGTCATGCGTGTCGCGTCGTGCCATGCAGCCCCTCCGGTGGAAGCCCTTCAAGCTTGAACACTCCGTCCACCCCAGACACCGTAGCCAGGCAGGGCCTCGGTCGCCTGCTCGCGGCCCGCCCAGACCGCGACTAGGTCGATGAGGCAGGAGCCCCCGGAAGTGTGAACGAGAAAGTGCTGCCCTTGCCGAGCTGACTCTCGGCCCAGATCCTCCCCCTGTGAGCTTCCACGATGCCCTTGGAGATGTAGAGACCGAGCCCCAGCCCTCTGCGGTCTTCGCGGGCTTGCCAGAAACGCTCGAACACCGCCTCCAGTTGATGGCCCGGAATTCCGGAGCCCGTGTCCGCCACGGAGAAGCGAACGTCCTGGCCCACGGGCTCCACTCGAAGCGAGATCCTCCCTCCCGCTGGAGTGAACTTGATGGCATTGGTCAACAGGTTGGCGAGCACCTGAAGCACGCGCTCGTGGTCAAACTTCGCCATCAGCGGGGTCTCGCAGCCCTCGGCGTCCAGCGAGAGGCCCTGGCTGGAGGCCAGAGGCTGGAACGCCTCGGCGGACTCTCGCACGAGCGCGGTCGCATCCTGCAACGCGGGGGCGATACGGATCCTGCCCTCCTCGATGCTGGCCACATCCATCAAGTCTCCGATCAGCCGGTTCATCCGTGCGGTGAATCGCTGGATCGTCTCGGCGGCTTGTAAGGTCCTCCTGCCCACCTCGTCTTCGGCCGCCTGCCCCTTGAGCAAGGTCGCCTGCAGCGCGATGCCCCCGAGGAGCGTGCGCAAGTCGTGGCTGACCATCCCCATGAACTGATCCCGCGTCGCCAGCCCGTCATCGGCGCACGTCCGCTCCAGCTGCAGCCGCGTGTCGGTTTCTGCTCGTTCCAGGTGAAGGAGGGCAGCCAGGGCGCGCCTGCGCTCCATGCGTTCGTCTTGCAGCTCTGCGTCAGCAGTCGCCCGCTCTCCCTGCAAGGAGGCGTCCTCATGGGCCCGCTCCAGCGAAACGAGCTCATGCGCTTGGGTGGGCGCCTTGCTCCGCTTCAGCTTCGCATCCACGGTTTCGCGGGCCGCTTGTAGGGAGTCATCAGCCTTTCCCCGGGACTGCTGGAGGGCGTCATCTGACTCCTCCTCAATCTCGGTCTGCCTGCTGGCGTACTTACGGTCCGTCTTCTCGCGCTCCCAGCGCAGGCTCTTGTCCGTGTTGGCACGCTCAGGTTGTGGCTTCTTGCGCTGCGTTCTCATGCGAAGGGTTCCCTTGGGCCTGGCTGCCCTGTTCCTCTAGAACCCTCACCGGCAGCGCCTCCAAGCCCAGCCCGCGACAACGGAGCAGGCAGTGGAGCGCTGGTCCGCCCCATAGGGAGGCGGCCCTCTTCTGAGGGGATCAACCGAACATCAAGGCGCGGGAAGAGCCGGGCGAATCTCCAAGACCGTGAGCGCCCGCGTTGTGTCGTCGCGCTGGTAGGTGACGACAAGCCCCGCAGCCGTCATGCTCCGCTCGCGCTCTGCGCTCTCGCTGGTGTGCTGTGCGGCGTCCATTTCCTGAGCGATGGCGTCTAGAGCAGCCTGAAGCGCCTGGAAGGTGTGGTGCGGCATCTGGCCGATCTGGTGCCATGCCTCTGGGCCAAAGGCGACGCGGTACGGAGATGGTCGGCGCGGCATAAGTTGCTGTGTCAACTATCAGCCAATAGCCGATGGAAACAAGCGCCACTTCGAGCCGTGCCCATGGCCCTCGTTAGGGATCTGACACACGCGTCAAGCAGGGACAGGTCAGCGCTCAAGCGGAGATAAGAACGGCACCGCACTCCTGAGCAGCCAGGAATGCGATGCCGCCCTTCATGTCATGAGGCTCACGAGACGTGCGGAGCCTTCTCCACGCCTCGCACCTAGGGCACCGAGGGCAGGTGGGCCATCAGCGCCTCGATCAGCTGCGCCAGGTGCGTCACCGGGATGCCCTTGAAGGGGAAGCGGCCCATCACCGCCCCCCGGACCTGATCGGCCAACCCCTGCGACTTCATGCAGCGCGTCCAGGGCTGGGGGTCGCTTTCCACTCACCGCTTGTCCATGGAGCTGGAGTTGGGGCGGCGCCCACGAGGGATGAAGGGCTCGTAGCAGGTGCCCTTGAACATCTGTCCCCCATGGTCCGAGCATTTTTCACGATCCAATGCGGTCTCAACCCAGCAACCTCCGTTAAGGGCGACCAGCCCCTTGGGAGGGCATCGTCCCTTCTCGTCGGGTCGCAGCTGCCCAGGCAGCGGCTCGGGAAGGGTGCTCTCGGTGACCCCGTCCTGGGTGGGGGGAGACGAGGCTTCCTCCAGGGGCGTGGTGGCTGCGGCCTCGCCGAGCCCCACGGTACCTGCGTCCGGCGCCTCACCTCCCGCCGCTTCTGCTTGAGCGACAGAGGGCACTTCCAGAGGACCCTGGGGAGCGGTCCACCACGTCCACACGGCCAGCGCCAGACTCGCCGATGCCAGCACGAGCGAGGCCCACTCAGGCCACGTGGGCGCTCGGAGTCTCACCCGTCCGGCGAAGCTCGTTGCCACGGAGGACTCCTCAGGGAGTGGCTCCTGGGCCTCGATCGGCGGGGCGAGCTCCTGTGGCCTGGCGGCGCGCACTTCGACCCCGTCATCGCCCAGGTGCTTCAGGGCGCCGGGCTCAGGCGCGGCAGCGGCTTCCTCTGGCGGCAGCGCTGAGGGAGGCAAGGCCTGCCCGGTGAAGCACGGTTCAGCGCTCTGTGGCGCAGTGTGCTCGGCGGCCAGCTCCAGGGCCTCTGCCAGCGCCGTGGCGGTGCCGCGCTCCTCGGGGCGCACCGAGAGCATGCGCAGGACCAGGGCACGCAGCCTTGGCTCCACGCGAGGGTTGTTCAGCAGGGCAGGGGGAGCAATCACGGCCTCCAGGTGCCAGGTGCCGTGTTCGTCCTGAGTGGGTTCGCCGGGCTCCGGGTACGCGCCGGTGAGGAGTGTGCAGGCGGTGACGCCCAGCGCGTACAGGTCATCGGCCGGCCCGGCGTGGTAGCGAGCTGTGGGCTCCCGGTAGAACTGCAGCTCGAACAGCCAGGACTCAGGGGAGCGGTAGGCTGGAGTGCCTGGGAACCACAGAGGCGGAGTGAGGGTGGCGGCGCCGGGGTAGATGCCCGTGCCGAAGTCGGTGAGCACGGCGCGGCCGTCGGCGCGCCGCACCAGGATGTTGGCCCCTTTGACGTCGCGGTGGACGAGGCCTTGGGCGTGGAGGGCTGCCAGGGCGCTGGCGAGCTGAGCCAGCCAGTGCAGCACCTGCTGGCAGGAGGCAGGGTGCAGCCGGGCCTGGTCATACAGGGGCACGCCGTCCACCCATTCCATGGCGACGAAGGGGTAGAGCGGGCCGCCGGGGTGCTGCCAGTCTCCATGTGCCACCAGGCCCGGGACGCTGGGGTGGTGGACCCGTGAGAGCAGCACTCCCTCGCGGGCGAAGCGCGGGTCTCCGGGGTGCAAGGCCAGCTTGAGGGCCACGGGCGTGGCGTGCTCGGTTGCGTCGGGCACCGCTCGATAGACAGCGCCGTAGATACCGCAGCCGGCCCAGCCCTCCACGCGCCAGGGCCCTACCTGCGTGCCAGGGGGAAGTCGTGCCGGGTGCAGCGCGGGTGCGGAGGGTCTGTCCATGGGGAGCCTCGTGGGGGTGGAGGGAGCCGCTCCCTCTACCCGTGCGCATCCTACCCCACGCGTAGGATCACGTCAGCGAATGCGTAGCTAGCGCAGGCGGAGAATGCGCACCGCCCCTGAGAGGACGAGCAGACCGATGATGGCGCCCACCCCAAGGTCAGGAAAGCGCGAGCCCGTCCAAGCGACAAGCGCTCCCGCGACAATGACGCCGAGGTTGGCGAGCACATCATTCGTGGAGAAGATGTAGCTTGCCTTCATGTGAGCGCCGCCGTCGCGGTGGCGCGACACCAGCACCAGGCAAGTGACGTTGGCCACGAGTGCAAGAGCGGCCACGCCCAGCATCCCCGTGGGCTCTGGCGCACTTCCCTGGAACGCACGCCGTGTCACCTCGAAGAGAGCGCCCAACGCCAGCACGAGCTGCAAGACGCCACTCACACGCGCAGCCCGCACCTTGTGGGTGACGGAGCGTCCGACGGCGTAGAGACTCAGGCCGTACACCGCCGCGTCTGCGAACATGTCGAGTGAGTCCGCCAGCAGGCCCGTAGACTGCACGAGCAGGCCGCCGACGAGCTCGACCCCGAACATCACGGCATTGATGGCGAGGACGGCCCAGAGCGTGCGCGCTTCAGCGCCCCCCTGGGCCTCGGGGGTGGGCAGGCCCGCCAGAGCGCTCGCTCCTGTGCGCGTCTCGACGAGGTGGGCACCGAACCCCAGAGGCTCCAGGCGTTCGGCGATGGTGGAGGCTGCACCCTGCTCATGCCATACGGTGAGGCGTCGCCCTGGCAAGTCGAAGGAGAGGGCGTGCACGGGCGCGAGTCCGTCGAGCGCCATGCGGATCGTGCGCTCCTCGGAGGGGCAGTCCATCCGTGGAACTGCGAACTCGCTCTGCTCGGCTGAACCTGGGCTCATGTCACGTCTCTCCATGATGCCCCATCCTCATGTTGATCCCCTCATGCGGTGCCAAGAACCGCCTGCCGAGGTTCTACCTCACGGGCGCTCCGGTGTGTGGGCGGTGCGGTGCCGGATTGCCCGAGTCGGCGCTTCCACGCACTGCGCGCGGTGCCTACCAGGCGCGGAGCTGGATCCTCGGAGTGGGGGCGCTCGTCACGGCGCTCACGAGCCCCGTGGTGTTTCCGTCCCGCCCGCTGCTGCCGATGGCCGCGTTGCTCGTTCTGGCGGCGGTGCTTACCGCTGAGAGGTGTAAGCCTCACAAGAGCGTGATAACCCCTTCTTGAAGGCCGAGCTTTCCAGCGGCCGGGGGAGGGGCTGGAATGCGGATCATTCGGAGAATCCTGATCGGGCTGGGCGTGCTGATCGTGGCCGCCGCGATCGGGCTCGCCACCTGGGAGCCGTTGCTCGCCGCCCGCGCCGCCCCGCCGCCCGCGCACCCCTACGACGTGACGATCACCCGCGACAATTTCGGCGTGCCGCACATCTTCGGCAAGACCGATCCCGACGTCGCCTATGGCATTGCCTATGCCCATGCCGAGGATGACTTCTCGACGCTGCAGGAAGTGCTGGCGATGACCCGCGGCCGGCTCGGCGCGATCACGGGGCCGGACGGCGCCAAGACCGATTTCGTTGTCCACCTCCTCGGCGCCCGCGCCACGGTCGCGCGCGATTACATGAAGCAGCCCGCCGACGTTCGCGCGTTGCTCGAGGGCTACGCCTCGGGCCTCAACCGCTATGCCCAGACGCATCCGGGCGAAGTGCGGCTGTCCAGGCTGTTCCCGGTCAATGGCGAGGATGTCGCGACCGGTTTCGTCGTCCGCTCGCCCTTCTTCTTCGGGCTCGAGGGCGTGCTCGGTTCGCTCGCCGGCGACAAGCCGCTGCCGATCGAAAGCGCCGGCCCGCTGCCTGAAGCGCCTGCCGTCACGCCGCTCGGGCCCGAATCGGACCAGGCTGGCTCCAACGCCTTCGTCGTCGCGCCCAAGCGCTCGGCGGACGGCTTCACCCGCCTCGTCTCCAATTCGCACCAGCCCTGGCGCGGCGGCGCGGCGTGGTACGAGCTCGTCGTCCATTCGCAGACTGGCTGGGATTTCGCTGGAGCGCTCATCCCCGGCGCGCCCTATCCGCTGCTTGGGCACAACAAGACGCTCGGCTGGACCAACACCGTCAACCGTCCCGACCTGATCGACGTCTACAAGCTCGTCACCGATGGCGACCGCTATCGCTATGACGACCAGTGGCGGCCGTTGGAGAAGCAGCGCGTCTGGCTGCCGGTCAAGCTCTGGGGACCGTTCGCGCTGCCGGTGCCCAAGACGGTCTATCGCGCGGTGCAGGGGCCGGTCATCGCCAACAAGGGCGGCAGCCATGCGATCCGCTATGGCGGCGGCGACCAGCTCAAGATGGTCGAGGAATATTACCGGCTCAACCGCGCCACCGATTTCGCCCAGTGGCAGGCGGCGCTGGCGATGCAGGGCATTCCCGGCACCAATTTCCTCTACGGCGACGCCGCCGGCAACATCGCCTATTTCTACAATGCCAGCTTCCCCAACCGGAAGCCGGGCTTCGACTATTCGAAGGTGCTGCCGGGCGACACCTCGCGCGCTTATGCTCCGGGCACCGTTCCGTGGAGCCTGGTCCCGCGCAACGTGAATCCGGCCTCGGGCTTCCTGATCAACGCCAACAACTCCCCTTATCAGGCGGCGGGGCAGGGGTCAGAAATCCCGCCCCAACCGCCCTTGCTCGGCGTCGAGACCGACACCACCAATCGCGGTGACCGCGCGCTGGAGCTGATGAGCGCCGTGCCTTCGATCTCCGAGGAGGAATTGAAGCGGATCAAGTTCGATACCGGCGTCGCCAAGGGCGGCTATCTGGAGGCGTGGTTCAAGGAGCTGCTCGCGGTGGATCCCCAGGGCGACAGCCTGGTCGCGGACGCGCGCGATCTGCTCTCCCAGTGGGACTGGAACTGGGACGGCAAGGGCCCCGCCGACTCGCTCGCGTTCTCGATCCTGCGCTCGCCCCATCGCTTCCATTACGAGCGTAAGCCCAAGCCCGATCCGCGCGCGGTGATGGCCGAGGCGGCGGGCTATCTGCAGAAGCATTTCGGCAAGCTCGACGTGCCGCTCGGCGAGCTGATCCGCCTGCGCCAGGGCAAGGTCGACTTACCGATGGATGGCAGTCCGGATGCGCTCCGCGCCGCGACCAATTACGACGAGGCGCCCGACGGCCGCCTCGCGATCCGCCACGGCGACAGCTTCATCATGTTCGTGACGTGGGACAAGGCGGGCAAGGTGCGCTCGGAATCGGTCCAGCCGTTCGGGTCGGCCAGCACGCGGCCGGATTCACCGCATTACACCGATCAGGCGCAGCTCTTCGTGCAGCATCAGTTCAAGCCGGTGTGGTTCGACCCGGCGGAGCTCAAGGCGCATGCCGAGCGGAGCTACCGGCCGTAATTCTTCTCCCTCTCCCGGTTGCGGGAGAGGGCTCAGCGCTCAGGACTGCGCACTGCGTTGCGGTTCAAGCCGTCCTGGCCGGGGGCGTCAGGCCCGTGCGTCGGACCTGACACCGACGCGTCGAACCTGACGCTGGTGCAGCGGGTGCTGCTCGCCGGGAGCATGCCGGTGGTGACGCTGAGCTTCAAGACGGTACCCGTGGTCCTCACGGGCAATGGCGCCAGCTGACACCCGGACTCCCACCCGAGAACTGGACGAGCCTATGCACGAGCCAATGGACGATTCGGGCCCCAACCCCGGAGCGGTACGCTCTGGGCCGCGATCCGGGGTGCAGGGCAGACTGACTCCCGTGCCCCTCGCACTGAGCTGCTGCACCTGTGGACGCTGCTCACTCAGCGCGAGCCATGGTCCTCGCTGGTGGTGGTGCCCGCCCAGCCGGGGACCTCGGGCCTGGCGGTGGGGCGTGCCATCGTCTCGGTGGGCAACCAGTACCGTGAGAGGCCCCTGCGCCTGATCGATGCCGAGGGCCTGCGGCCTGGAGCCGCCTCCCGGCTGGTGCGCGACCTCCGCGCCTATGTGGAGCAGGGAGGCCGGGTCGTCACCTGCATCGACTCGATCCTCACCCACCCGGTGGGCCTCGAGGTGGCGCTAGCGGCCGAGCGCGCACTCTTGTGTGTGCCGCTGGGCTCCACTCAGTTCTCCGCGGCCAGGCAGACGCTGGAGCGGATCGGCAAGGCACGGTTCCTGGGCAGCGTCTGCACCCGCCCAGCCGGCAGCTGAGTCACGGCTCCTTCAGCTGCGCGGCGCCGACGGGTGCAGAGTGGCCAAGGTGGGTCGCTCCCTCAAGAGGGGCAGAGCCGAAGCCGGAAGAAGCGAGCGGGCCGGCGCAGACAGAGAGGGAGGAGCCGACGAAGGAGCGCGCACCGCGAGTGGATGGGGCCGGGTTGAGTGGAGGCGGCGGGAATCAAACCCGCGTCGGGCGGTGCGAAACCTCTAGCAGAATCGCGTCCTTGCCGCGCAACCGCGTTCCGTAGGCTCCTGCGACATACGTGCAATATGGAGGGGGAACTTGCGCGGTCCCGGTGGAGTGCTCCCGGACGGAAGCGGAAAGTCCACCAGGGTTACTGTCCGTGTTGCGCCGTTGCGCTGGGAGAGCAGGAGGAGCCCCGTTGCTCGCGTTCGCAGCTCTGTGTCCGTGACCTCTCTAGGCGGGCGTCATGTGGAAGCAGGCGGCGGGTGTTGGCGTAGGTGAAGGAGCTCCCAGAGCAGGAAGTCGGGCTGAACTCCTGGCGAGGGTCTCCCCAAGGGCGGCGACCTGATTCCAGCGGCAGTGAGCCTCG
>NZ_DASPHO010000860.1:0-2990 GCF_035629615.1 Hyalangium sp.
CGGCCGCTCCGCCACCCAATACGCCGGCCCTGATCGCCGCACCGGCCCCGCCCCGCAGCTCCCCGGTCCCGATCGCCGCGCTGCCGCACCCCTGCCGCCTCCCACCCCCGAGCGGCGCATGCCCACCGTCCAGCGCCGCGCCATCGAGCCCGCCGCACCGCCTCCCAAGGCGTTCTGGCCTCAGCCCCCCCGCACCATCCAGGAGGCCGGCCTCACCGTCTCCATGGTCGAGGAGCTCATCCTCAAGGCCGTCTTCTTCGCCGGTGAGATACGCGGCATCGATCTCGGCAACCGCCTCGCGCTGCCCTCCACCATCGTCGACGAGGTGATCGAGGGCCTGCGCCGTCAGAAGTACCTGGACATCCGCGGTGGCGGCGGCTCCGGCGTCGGCAAGTCCACGATGATCTACCAGCTCACCTCGTTCGCCACCGAGCTGATGCGGCAGATCCTCGACCGCAACCGCTACAACGGCCCCGCCCCCGTTCCCATCGAGGACTGGGTCTATGCCGTGCGCAAGCAGACCGTCCGCGGCAACCGCATCACCCGCGCGAAGATGGAGGATCGCTTTGGCGACCTCAGCATCCGCGACTACATCTTCGACGGCATCGGCCCCGCCATGAACTCCGGGCGCGCCATCTTCTTCTACGGCCCCCCCGGTAACGGCAAGACGGCCATCTGCCAGTGCATGGTCAACTGCTTCGAGGGGGAGATCTTCATCCCTCATGCCATCATGATCGACGACTTCATCGTCCGTCTCTACGATGGCATCCTTCACAAGGCCGTCGAGGACGAAGCCACCACCCCCCATTACGACCGGCGCTGGGTCCGCATCAAGCGCCCCCTCGTCGTCGTGGGCGGCGAGCTGACGCTGGAGACGCTCGATCTCATCTACTCGCCCGAGGTGAAGTACTACGAGGCCCCCTTCCAGATGAAGGCCACCAACGGGATGCTGCTCATCGACGACTTCGGGCGGCAGAAGGTCTCTCCCGTGGATCTGCTCAACCGGTGGATCGTCCCGCTCGAGAGCGACGTGGACAACATCACCCTCCACACCGGCAAGAAGGTGCAGGTCCCCTTCGACGTGTTCACCGCCTTCTCCACCAACCTGGATCCCACGGACCTGGTGGATGACGCCTTCCTGCGCCGCGTCCGCTACAAGCTCGAGGTGCGGCGCCCGGACGAGGACCAGTTCTTCGAGATCTTCGAGGCGATCTGCCGCAAGCGCGGCGTCCCGTACGATCCGGAGATGGTCGAGTACCTCATCGAGAAGCACTACCGCTCCGTCGGCCGCCCCTTCGCCGCCTGCCAGCCCCGAGATCTGCTCGATCAGGTGATCGACATGGCCAACTACCTGGGGATTCCTCCGCAGCTCAACCCCGTGCTCCTGGACCGCGCCGTGCGCAGCTACTTCGTGCGCTTCGACAAGGAGGTCTCGGATCGCAACGCCACCCTGGCCTCCAGCGGGACTCCGGAGTAGCCACTCCGGGGCTCAGCCGGCCGGCGGCGCGAAGGGCCCATAGGGTGAGGGCTTCAGCCACTCGCGCACCTCGTCCACCGGGACGTTGGAGAGCACGTCGACAATGGACAGGCCATACACGAAGCGGCCCTCGCGCCCTCGCGGGTACTCCGGGTTGCGGAAGCGCTGCCACAGCACCCGCACCCCCACCTCCCGGAAGAGCGACGGCTTCAGGTACAGCGTCGAGCCCATCCCCGAGTAGTACGTGTCCGCCCCCAGCTGCACGCAGTACGCCGCCAGCCGCCCCGACTTGTCCGGGTGCGGGCGCTCCAACGTGGAGGCCAGCACTACCCGCGGTGTGATCCCCAGCGGCTCGTAGAACAGCGCCATGCTGGCGATCAGCGTGCGCAACAGCGAGCCTGGCCCTCGCGCCTCGGCCGCCTCCGCGTAGAAGGGCTCCAGCCGAGCCAGCACCTGGCTGCGGAAGTACGGCCGCCCCCCATAGAGTGTGACGAGCGCCTGCAGGTGCTTGCGCGCCCAGGGCTGGCCGGCGTCCACCGCCAGCTCCGAGATCAGGCTCTCCTGGTGCGCCCCCTCCAACGGAATGGTGAGCCACTGGAACCCCGGCTCCGTGGGCGCAGGCGTCGGCACGGAGTGAGGCAGCGCCACCCGCGTCCGCCGCTGCCACCCCCGCCTCAGCCACTGCACGTTGTCCAGGATCAGCAGCGTGCCCGCTCGCGCCACCTGCTCGTAGAAGTCCAGCCACGGCAGGTAGTGCGGTTGCTCGGCGACCAGGACACCCGGAGTGCCAGACACGCAAGGGAGCCTACCATCCGACATGAACAGCCGGGCAAACGTATTGGGATGGACATTTCCAGCAACAACCAAAATAATGTGACTCATCTGTCACGGTCGGCCCACCCGTGAACTAAGAAATGAGAATTCTTCTCGTCACCGCTGACCCATACCCCGCGCTCGTCGGGGAGATGAACCGCCTGGGCCATGCGGTTGCGGTCGAAGCGGACCCAGCGGAGGCGGGAAGAATCCTCACCCGTGAGCCGGTGGACGTGCTGGGGGTGGAGGCCTCGCGGCTGGCCGCGGACGTGCGGTGGCTGGAGCGGCTGCGGGCCAGCTCCGCGCCCGGGCTGCTCTTGCTGGGGCTGGCCTCGTCGCTGGCGGAGGAGGAGCTGGCGCCGCTGCTGGCCGCGGGCGTGGATGAGTACCTGGTGGCGCCCTTCGCGCCCATGGACGTGAAGGGCCGGTTGACGCTGCTGGCCCAGCGGCGTGCCGCCTCCGAGCAGGCTCCGCGCGAGCGGGGTGGGGGAGAGCTGTCCCGGCTGGCGGACATCATCCAGCTCCAGAGCGACATCATGCAGGCGGGGCTGGATCGGCACCGGGTGATGCGACGCATCTGCGAGCAGGCGCGGGCGCTGTGCGATGCGGAAGGCGCGGCGGTGGGCGTGCTCGAGGGAGACGAGCTGGTCTACCCCGTTACCGTGGGTAACCTCGAGCGCTTCCATGGCTTCCGGCTCAA
>NZ_DASPHO010000861.1:0-3943 GCF_035629615.1 Hyalangium sp.
GCTGGGCATGCTCGCCGCCAGCGTGGCGCATGAGCTCAACAACCCGCTCGCCTCGGTGATGATGAACCTGGAGTTCAGCCTGGCCAACGCCCAGGAGCAGGGGGGCTCCGAGGAGACCCTGCAGGCGCTGCGCGAGGCCTCCTCATGCGCCGGACTCATCCGGGACATCATCCGCGACATCAAGATCTTCTCCCGCCCCGAGGGGCAGCACTTCGGCCCGACGGACGTGCACCGGGTGCTGGACTCAGCGCTGCGCATGGCGCACAACCAGCTCTTCCACCGAGCCCTGCTCGTGAAGGACTACGGGGAGCTTCCCCCCGTCTACGGCGGCGAGGCGCGGCTGGGGCAGATCTTCCTCAACCTCATCATCAACGCGGCGCAGGCCGTCCCCGAGGGCCAGAGGGACGCGCATGAGATCCGGGTGGTGACCCGGCGGGTCGGCGAGTGGGTGCGGGTGGAGATCCACGACACCGGGGCGGGCATTGCGCCGGAGCTGCGCGAGCGGATCTTCGAGCCCTTCTTCACCACGAAGCCGGTGGGGGTGGGCACCGGGCTGGGGCTGTCCATCTGCCGCCGGCTCGTCACCGAGATGGATGGCAGCATCGGCGTGGACAGCGAGCCAGGCCAGGGCAGCACGTTCTGGATCCACTTGCACGTGGCCCGGGAGCAGGAGGTCGCGCGGGAGGTGAAGACAGAGTCCTCCCGTGAGGGGCTGGGGGTGCTCGTGCTCGACGACGAGGCGGCCGTGGGCAAGGCCTTGCGCAGGCTGCTGAGCACGCGGCACCAGGTCACCACGTTCGACCGGGCCCAGGATGCACTGGCGCACATCACCTCCGGCCGTCGCTTCGACGCCATCCTCTGCGATCTGATGATGCCGGAGATGAGCGGTCCCCAGTTCCATCATGAGCTGGAGCGGCTGGCTCCGGAGCAGGCCCAGCGGGTCATCTTCATGACGGGAGGGGCCTTCACGGAAGAGACGCGCGCCTTCCTGAGCACGGCGCGCAACCCCTGCATGGACAAGCCCCTCGACATCCAGCGGTTGCTCTCCATGCTGGAGGCGCTGCCAGCAGCTGCCTTCTCACGGGGTTCGCCGGGGTTCGGGTCCAAGATGTGAGCAGGCGCCTCTCGGACAAGGAGTCCTGAGCGCGTCTGGAGGGACATTGGACAGACCGATGCTCCATCGGAAGGCGCGATTTCTCCCGAGGAGGAGGTAGAGGCCCAAGGGGCCCATCAGCCCTACGAGCGAGCCCAGCGCCAGGTGCAGCGCGGGCGGCGCTCCTGGCAGCACCTCCTCCAACGCCAGCCTTATCCCGGACGCGAAGTAGATGTGGAAGAGGTAGAGCGGCATGCTGATCGAACCCAGGTATACGATCCGGCTTGCCAGCCCCCTCCACCCAGCGCCCAGGCTCCGAGCTACGCCCAGGAGGAAGACGGCCAGGGTGAATTGCATGCAGAAGCCCAGCGGGCCGTTGACCAGGCGCAGATCACCATGCCCCTCGGCCAGACCTGAGGCGTAGAGCGAAACCAGCAGCCCCAGCAGCCCTACTGGCAGCAGTCCCTGAAGTGCCAGCGGCAGCCGGGACAGCCTGAGGTGCGCCGACACCAGCCAGGGGGACAGGCCCATTCCCAGGCCGAAGAAGCAGTTCCAGAAGAGGATGAAGCGGAGGTACCTCATCCCAGCGCCAGCCATGGGAGAGCCCCAGGCCTCGACGGCGGCATGCAACACCACGGACAACCCCAGGTAACCGAGTCCCTCCCATGTGCCCAGGGCCGGCGCGAGGCGCTTATACGCCCACGCCAGCCATGTACAGCCCACCAGCGCGTGAACGAACCAGAAGATGGCGTACGGAGGGAACCACGCAGTAGGGAACTGGCCCAGCAGTGCCAGCCAGCCTCCGAGGGTGTGTGGGCGCGCCCGGGAGAGCTCATGGACGCAGAGGAAGACGGGGGCCCACACCAACATGGGGACGACGAGCTTGCGCAGCTTCCTGTGTGCGAACTCCCGGAAAGAGGTGTCCGGCCCCCCGAAGAGCGACACCGCCGCTCCCGAACTGATGAGCATCACCGCCATGTTGAAGCTGTGGATGACCTCCGCTGCGAACCGCAGATCCTCGCGCTCTGGAGAGAACAGCTTGCGCACTCCATGGAAGGGCTCCACGCCAATCACATGGACGAGCACCACGAGTAGCAGGCTGGCGCCTCGGACGAAGAACAGATCATCGGAGAGCTCCTTGAGGATTATCGGGTTGCGCATTCACGTATGCCCCATGTGCTCCCTGCAGGTATCGTGCTCCAAGCTCTCACAGCCTCACCTCCGTCTGCCTGTCTCTGCTGTCTCATCCTGAGACGTCAGGCTGTCTCGGTTCGAGACCCTCCAGGGTCGCGGGGTCTTCCGCATGAGGGGGCACGACACCTGCAGAGCGTTCACGGAATGTACCGGCGCCCTCACTGATGGAACCGAAGAGCCTCCTGTTCCTGGCGTTGTGCTCGGTCGTTGTCCCCGCGGGTGTGGCATTGGTGAGGAGGTACCCACGGCTCAAGGATTTCTGCGCGGCCCTGATGGTCTTCGGAACTACCGAGCACGGCCTGGCGACCATCAACTTCTACAGCCGGGAGTGGTACCGGGGCACCACGCGTGGCTTCGAGCTCTGCTGGCTCGACTTCCTGTGGTTCTTCATTCTCGTGGACGAGTGGAGGCGCCCACGGCTCGCGCGCCCGCGCCAGCTCCCGTTCAGCCTGGGCAGCATGCTGGTGTTCTTCTCGTACAATGCGATGAATGTCGCCCTGTCGGACCCGAAGCTGTTCGGCCTCTTCGAGCTGTCGAAGGCGTTGCGCGCGGTCATGGTGTTCCTCGCGTTCGCGTACTACGTCAAGAACGAGAGAGATCTGCGCAGGCTTGTCTGGGCGCTGTGCCTCGCGGTCATCTACGAGTGGTCCTGGACGGTCTACGCCCGGCTCATCCTGGGACACGCACGGTCCGAAGGGACGCTGAGCCACCCCAACGCCCTGTCGATGTACAACCTGATCGCGGTCCCGCTGCTGCTGGCCGTGGCGCTCTCGGATGCCGACAAGCGGTTGCGGAGGGCGTGCGGGGTGGCGGCGTTTTTGGGCACCACGTCCGTGCTGTTCACGGTCTCGCGGGCGGGGTTGCTCTCTATCTTCCTCCTTCTGATTGCCGTGGGGATGACATGCGGCTCGTTGCGCATCACTCTGGCGAAGACCGTGGCGGCGGCCCTGGTGTTGGTGCCGGGGGGGGTGCTCTACGCCAAGCTCGCTCCCGCTTTCGAGGCCCGCTTCGCTACCGAGGGCGGACTGGAGAGGGAGTTTGGGGGCGAGGCCAATGAGGGGCGCGGTTCATACCTGGTCCTGGCGAGGATGATGTCAGCCGATAACTTCTTGGGATGCGGGCTGAACAACTGGTCGTACTATGTCTCCAACCGGTACGGCCCGATGATGGGATTACAGTACCTTCCGTACTGGGGGACGGACGAGGTGCCGCCGGATGGCCCCATCCCGGCAAACTCGAACATCGATGATCCACAAGCGCCGCCCGGACACAGCCTCTATGCCATCACCTTGGGTGAGACAGGTTGGCTTGGTGTCCTCCTCTTCGTATGGGTCTGGCTGCGCTGGCTGTGGATGGCGGGGAGCTTCTTCTCCAGGCGTTCGGCCGCGTTCCGTTCCCGCTTCGGCGTGGGCGTCTTCTTCAGCCTGGCTGGCGCCTTCTCTCAGAGCGTCGTCGAATGGGAGTTTCGCCAGACACCTCTGCTGTTCCTGGTTCACATCCTGCTCGGCGCGCTGGCTGCCGTGTATCCGGCCCGGCCATCAGTGCGGGTGGGCTCGCCATGAGCCAGTGGCTCTCTCGACTCGAGCGCCTGGCCAGACACCTGACCATAGGGCTGCTCTACCTGGGTGTGGCTCATGCTGTCTTCACTTGCTACGC
>NZ_DASPHO010000862.1:0-8148 GCF_035629615.1 Hyalangium sp.
GGCTGAGGGATCACTACTTCGAGGAGCGCAAGCGGGTACTGCGCAAGAACAAGGAGAATGTCCTCAAGTACCTGTCCGAGGAGCGAGGCACGCTCACTCCGCGCGAGCAGACGCAGGTGGAGAGCACGCTCAAGGCGATGGCGGACAAGTACGGGTATTGCGAGCACTGCGCCAAGGACGCGATCCTGTTCCTGATGAAGAAGCGGTACGGCTGAGAGCAGGCGGGCAGGGGAGGGCTCGGGGGGCGCGGTGCTTTCGCATCACAGCAGAGCGAGGGAAGATCCACCCCTCATGGTTGTAAGGAGTCCTGTACCCCCTCTCCCGGAGCGTTGATGAACCGGTTTGTCCTCGGGGCCCCGGCCCTGTTTGCAGTCCTGTCGTGCGCCAGCGCGGCTCCGTCGCCTTCTCCCGCCGCGGTGGTGGAGGCTCCGGTCGTCTCGGTGCCCGTGGAGCGCGCGGTGGCGACGGTGGCGGCGAGGCCTTCGCGCAAACAGGTGGTCCGGGGGATCCTGCCGAGCACAGTGCGCATGGTGGTGACGGAGGGCGGCAAGTCGCGGCGCACGGCCTCGGGCGTGGTGATCGGCACCGAGCGCACGGCGCAGGGCGTGGCGAGCTACGTGATCACGAACGCGCACGCGGTGGACATGGATGACCTGAAGAATCCGCGGATGGTCATCACCCAGGAGCGGCAGGCCGAGCTGTCGGAGTACCCGGCGGAGGTGGCGGCGACGGGGCAGGTGCCGGAGATGGACCTGGCGCTGCTGCGGGTGCCGGGGGTGGAGCTGACGCCGGCGGAGCTGGCGGGGGACATGGAGCTGGAGCTGGGCGAGGACGTGGTGGTGGCGGCGTGTCCGTTCGGCAAGTCGACTTCGCTGTCGGGCGGGATGCTGTCCCAGGTGGAGTGGGATCGGGAGAGCAAGGGCCCGAAGATGGTGAAGACGGACGCGCCGATTGGGTATGGGGCGTCGGGCGGTGGCATCTTCAGCCTGGAGACGGGCAAGCTGCTGGCGATCGTGGAGGGCTACCGGACGGCGAAGGTGGGCTTCGCGGTGGCGGACAAGGACTACAGCTTCGACGTGCCGATGCCGGGCGAGACGTTCGCCGCGCCGAGCTCGAAGGTGCGCAAGTTCCTCGAGTCCAAGGGCTTCGGCCGGCTGCTGGAGCGGACTTCGGAGGGCGGCGTCGGGCAGACCGCCCAGCGGTAGGAACTGCCCGGGCCCTGCCCCCCATCCCCCCCGACAGAGGGCAGGACCCGGAGTGCCCCTCGCTCAAGAGGGCACATGCCTTAGCTGTGGCAGAGGGCACACGTCAGCAATTCATGGGCCAGTTCACGGCCGATCTTCTCTTCGGAGGGAAGCCGCGATTCGAGGTCTTCCTCGGGAAGGACGAATCTGGCCGATCGAGCGCTGACTCGGGTCAGAAGCGTCCAACCGGGACATCGAGCACAGCTGGGGCACTCCTCCGAGGGGTTGGGCATGAACCTGTATGACAAGGAGCCTGTCGAATTAGCGGAACGGGGCAGGGGTGGGGGTATGGCACGCGTATCCCCGGCAGACGGGAGCCAAGGGGTGGTGCGCCTAGAAGAAGAGGAGAGTGGACACGCGGACGACGAGCAGCCCCCCAGAGTGGGAGTGCCAGCGCATAGCGTGTCCGCTCCTGCCGGGAAAGCTGGGACGGGTTTAGAAATGAGCCTGGGCTATTCACGAAGTGGGGCAGATCCCGGCCAGCCCCTTTCTGCTCACTCCTCTGGATCCTCGCCGCTGTCCGGGTTGCGGATCTTCTTGAGGAGGCGCTCGACGGACTTGCGGTGCAGTCCCAGCTTGCCGGCCGCCTTCGTGATGTTCCCGTCGGACTGTCTCATGGCTTCCTCCACGAGGGCCTTTGTGATGGCGAAGACCTTGTCCTCCGTGGGGAGCGCGAGGAGCTTCTGGGCGATCAGCCCTAGGAGCTCATCCCCCGACTCTTCTTCCTCCTCCCGCGGCAGGAGCGCCTCGAGGGTCGCCGCGTCGATGAGCTCGGTGTCCGCGAAGATGGCCAGCCGCTCGAGCGCGTTCTTCAGCTCGCGCACGTTCCCAGGCCAGGGACGGCGGCGGAGCAGCTCGATCGCCTCCTGAGTGAAATGGAGCGGCCGTGTGTACTGCTTGACGAAGTGCTGGACGAGCGCGGGGATGTCATCCGGATGCTCCGACAGCGGCGGCACGTGGAGGATGAGCACATTAAGCCGGTAGTAGAGGTCCGCGCGGAAGCGCTTCTCCCGGACACGATCCTTCAGGTCCACGTGGGTGGCCGCGATGATGCGCCCTTTGAACTGCTGCACCTTGCCTGGAGCGCCCACGGGGTGGAAGGTCCTATCCTCCAGCACGCGGAGGAGCTTGGCCTGAAGGCCGAGGTCCAACTCAGCCACCTCGTCCAGGAACACGGTCCCTTTCCCCACCTCCACGAGGCACCCCGGCTTGTCTCGATCGGCGCCTGTAAAGGCGCCTCGCACATGGCCGAAGAGCTCGCTCTCCATCAGGTTCTCCACCAGATTGCTGCAGTTGAGATTGATGATGGGGGCAGAGGCGTGAGGACCACAGCGGTGCAGGGCCTGGGCTACGCCCTCCTTCCCTGAGCCCGTCGGCCCTTGGATCAGGACGGCCGCGGGGGTCGCGCTCACCGCCACTGCGGCCTTCTTGATCAGCGCCCGCAGGTTCTGCATGGGCACGGAAGTCCCAATGAGCCCCAGGGTGGGGTCGGGCAGATCCCGCGTGCGGAAGTCGATCACCTCCTCTTTCAGCGACAGCTCCTCGCGCAGCTTCTGGAGGATGAGGGGGGCTCGCTGCTCGAACTCCGTCTTGAGCACATAGTCCTTAGCCCCCAGCTTCACGGCCTCGAGGACCTCCAGGTGGTGCTTGTGGCCGCTCACCACGATAGAGGCCGTCTGGTACCGGCCATGGATCTCCCCAATGAGCGTGAGGCCATCCCGGTTGCGGATGTCCTGGGAGAGCTGGAGATCGATGAAGGCGACATCAATGAGCACTTCCTCGAGCACCTGCCGGGCCTCTCCCAGCTCACTGGCGCGGTGCAGCTCGATGTTCCCGAGGGACTCCAGCACCCCGGCGAAGTGCCGGAGCGAGACTCGCTCATCATCGACGATCAGGATTCTCAGGAACCGCTGCTCATTCATGTGCGGAGGTGCTCGGGTCGAGAGGGAGGGTGAGGCGGAAGCAGGTGCGATCCTCTTCCCGCAGGAAGGTGATCTCCCATTGAAAGCTGCGCGCGATGCGGTGGACCACCGTCAGCCCGATACCATACCCCTCGGGCTTCGTACTGACGCGGCGAGTGAAGAGGACGCTGGCGACCTCCTCGGGGATACCCGGCCCCGTGTCCCAGATGTCGAGACACGGCCCCGCGGGACCTTCGTGGTAGCGGACGCCAATCGCTCCTCCTTCCGGGGTGCTCTGGGCCGCGTTCCGCAGGAGGTTGCTGAAGAGCTGGATCAGGGAGTCGGTCTCGGCGTTCACCCTCAGCTCCGGAGGGAGATCCACCGAGACGGACAGCTTCTTCTCCTGGATCGGCTCGCGCAGCAGGAGGAGGGCCCGGAGGATGGGCTCGAGGAGCTGAAGCTCCCCGAGCCGAGGTGGGGGGAGATCGAGCCTGCGGAGGGAGTCGATCAGCCGATCCATCCGCGACACCTCCATGCGAGCGAAAGAGAGATCCTCTCCATCGAATGCAGGGCCACCGGCGCTTCGCCGGAGGAGATCCCGGAGGAAGTTCAGCGGGTAGACCATCTCGTGGCAGAGCTCCATGCTAAGCGCGCCGAGGGCCAGCCGTTTCTCATCCCGGGCGGCGCCTACCTCCAGGCGCCGGAGGGACTCGAGCTCTTGGACGGCCGCGGCATTGTGGAGGGCGAGGGCCCCCAGGCTGGCGAGGGTCTCCAACAGGTGCAGATCCTCCTGGGTGTAGAGCGCCGCCCCATGGAGGGGGGAGACACGCAGGACGGCCCGAAGCTCTCCCCGCGAGCGCATCGGGACCAGCAGGTGCTGCTCCCGGGGGCGCGGCTCCATCCAGACGTTCTCCCCCCGCGCGAGCCGCTCGCGCGCGTCCGATGAGAGCTCGGGGAGTTCCTCGAGGGATAGGGGAGCGAGGATCTGGGCTGAACGGGTCGGAAAGGCCTGGTCCACCGCTTGCTCCACGGCCCGCTGGATCGCAGGGGGATCGCGCAGAGAGGCCAACTGCTCCTTCAGGAGGCTGACCGTGCCGCGGAACGCCAGTGTCGAAGGAAAGAAGAGGCGCACCTGGAGGCGGCGGGCCAGCAGCATCACGAGGATGAAGATCGCGGAGCCCAGCAGGAGGAGCAGCAGCGGGATGGCCCAGGCGCCCTGGATGGCCAGGTAGAGCAGGTAGGTTCCCAGCACGGCCAGGAGGAGGGCTCCGAGCACAAACGGGACTCGCAACATCCTCGGGGTGAGCACGAGCTGGGACTCCAGGATGTTGTTGCGGACCAGGGCATACCCGATGGAGAGCGGGAAGATGAGAACGACGAAGGGCAGCACCAGGTGCATGAGGTCCCGGTTGGTCGTCATCCTGAGGATGTGAACGATCGAGATCAGCAGCGGTGTCGTGACGAGTCCCCAGGCCGCGGTGATCAGGTCTCTGCGATCCAGTCCTGTGCTGAACCGCAGCCGCAGGAGGACCGCGAGGGCCAGGATCGCGATGCCAGGGCCCATGAGCCAGTCGATGGCGCGGCGGATGGGCAGGGAGTTCCAGCCGATGAGGGGCGCCACCCCGAGCCCCAGCGCGGCTGCGGCTGCCAGCAGCGTGAGGGCACCGAGGACCCTGCGAAGCGCCACGGCCCCCCGCCGGGGGGACTTTGGGAAGGCGTAGGCGAGCCAGAGCGCTCCGAGCAGGATGCCCACCGTCGAGATCGAGAAGATCGGGAACAGCCACACCTGTGTGTGGTGGTCGTAGAAGGAGATCAGGAAGAGGAAGGTCGCCACCGACCAGAGGACGTAGGCGCGCCTCGCCGCGGGGCGGGTGCAGAGGGTGAAGACCAGGGCCCCAGACCAGAGCACCACCCACCCCGCCAGCGCATAGGTGACGAAGAAGAACAGCAGCTCCTCCGCGCCGAAGCTGTCGAGCGGGGCCTTGACCTCGTAGGGTCCGTTCAAGCCCTCGAACCTCAAGAAGACGGGTTCTTCTGAGGGCTGGTCGCGCAGGAGCGCGTACATTCTATCCAGGGCTCGAGGGGGCGCCCCTGTCGGCAGCGGCTCTCCATTTACGCTCAGCAGCTGGTCGAGCCCCTGGGGGAGCGGCTCGGGGGCCTTCCATGAGGGCAGCTCGACGATCGAGTAGATGCCGTAGGCGTCCATGACGCGCGAGGGGAACTTCATCCCCCGTGTGGAGAGGGCGCTCGCGGCGGCCACACCCGTCAGCGCGAGCGCCAGGGCTCCGAGGGCGAAGACGAGGCGCCCTCGAGGGCGATGGACGGGCGGGTTCATCTGTCTAGTCCGGCGTAGAGAGGGAGAAGGGGAGCGCCTCGGTGAGGAAGCGGGCCACGGACTGGGAGGGAGAAGTCGCGAGCAGGCGTATCATCTCGTGAAGCCATCTTGAGAGCTCTTTGGCGGGAGCCTCCGCGGGGAGATGGTCGAGCAGCCCGCTCAACACCTCAAGCACGTGGAGGCATCGGTCGCTCAATGCGCCCGAGTCCGTCCCGTCGTCTGGCCGTTGATCGGGGGCGTACAGGCGGAGCGCCCGGAGGTGGCGCGCGAGCCAGAAGATCGCATCCTGCAAGGCGGGGGCGCTCAGCACCACCGGGATCAGGTATCCGCGCAGTGCGAGATAGCGGAGGATCAGGTCACTGCGCGAGGCCCCTCTCCGCAGGAAGGACTCCCAACCTCGTGCCGCCTCCCTCTCCAGCTCGGTGGCAGTGGGGGCGGGTGGAGCGGACCCGGAGTGGCGAGTGGCCAGCAGGGCGTAGCAGACTGGATCGGCCGCAGCCAGGCAGGCGCCCAGGGTGTCGACCCTTCCGTGGCCCAGCTTGAAGTTATGCCCGGCGCGATCCCATGCGTTGAAGTGGCCGGCCTCCAGGCCTGGTGCCGCGGCGTCCTCCTCCGTGGGGAGCTGCACGGCGGTGGAGCGCAGCAGCTGGCGCAGCTCGATGAGGCTCAGCCCCGGGTGGGTGGCCAGCATCCGGGCCACCGTGCCAGCGACCAGCGCCGCGGCCAGGCTCGAGTCGTCCGCGGCCCCCACGGAGGGGAACGTGACGAGCTCTCCCGGCGCGCAGAGCTCGACGGAGGGGCCGATGCGCCCGAGCGGATGGCGGTGGACCCGGTACCAGCCTCCCGTGAGACCGCAGGCCGCGACCGGGATGACCCAGGGCTGGGCGTTGAAGTCATCGCTGGCCAGGGCCGTGCTGTCCCCATGGAGATCGCGGTTCTGATCAATGCGGCCAGTGCAGCACACGATGACCGCACCCTTGCCTCCGCGCCCGCTCCGGGCACAGCCGCGCAGGATGGCCCGGAGGTGGGACGGCGTTCCCCAGCAGGCGTGGGCCATGGCCACCAGGACGATGTCAGCGCCCCAGCCCTCCACCGCCCGTGCCAGGGCCGCCGCCAGATCCGTGGCATGCACATGGGAGGCGTGCGCGAAGGGGATCTCGAACAGCCCCACTCGCACGTCCGGCGCCACCGCCTCGACGGCGGCGGCCATCACCACCCCGTGCCCCGCCATCCCCTGGCGAGGCTCGGGCACCTGCTGGCTCCGTGGAAACTGGAGCCACTGCCCCACGGGGCTCATGTGGAGCGAGGCCTCCTCCACTCCCCGCAGAGCCCCCCAGCCGCCGCAGTCCGTGTCGATGACGGCCACTCGCACCGGCGCGCGGGGGTGCCCGTCCCAGCCGCACGCGGGGCGGTTGGGCAAGGCCAGTCCCAGGGAGCGCAGCAGTGTCTCCACGGTGATCCGTGGCCGTGGCTCGCCCAGCTCGGGCTGCTCGGTGGTGGCAGGCGGCGGCGGCGCATTCCCGCCGGGAAGGGGCAGGTATCGCTGGCTCGCCCAGACACGGCTGTCCACCCCGATGTACCCCAGCCCGCGAGCGGGATGGCCCCTGCGCTGGGCCACCAGCGGCTGGATGAAGTACGCGGGAAGAGCGCCTTCGTCCACCGAGGGCGAGACATACAGCCGCTGCTCGCCGACGGAGGGGAAGGGGACCCAGCTCGCGGGCACGGGCAGGGGGCGGCCGTCCGCCCCGGGCTGAGGCGAGACGATCGAGAAGTCCAGGTAGGACAGATCGTCTGCCGAGGGCGTTACATCGAGCTGGCGAAGGAGGTGGTAGCCGCGGTGCTGCCGCGGGTACGCCTGGCCACGGAGAGACATACGGCCTCCAAGGAGGATGCGATGACCATGCCCGCGAGGTTGTCCCCGGGGCGGACGTGCCGCTTGCGGAGCTGATCCAGCTCCTCGGAGCGGAGGGTGAGCCACTGCGCGAATTGCTCGAAGCCGCCCTGAGAGGCAGCGGACATGGCCGCTCGGGTCAGCATGGCGCCGGCGGTGAAGAAGGCTGCTGGGGGAAAGCCCAGCATGGCGGGGAAGCTGGTGCCGCGGACGGCTTCGTCCTCGGCGCCGTCCTCGGCATCGTCGACGACCTGCAGGGCCATGGCGAGCAGGTTGAAGGCGCTCCGGAAGCGCCCGAGCCGGTGCGCTTCCACCCGGTGGCGGAGCAGACACTCGCTGGCGGTGCTGGCCCAGCCGAGCTTCAGCAGGATGCTGTGGCCATAGCGCCTGAGGCCCATGGCCTGCCGGGCCAGCGCGGCCCGCTCCAGGTTCGCTCCGCAGCGCAGCGCCCGTGCGCCATGATCGACGGCCCCCACCGCATGCGCGCGCTCACCGTCTGCCTCGGTGAGGCTCTGCCGCCAGGACGACAGGAAGTGAGCTGCCAGGCGCTCCCGCTCGGGAGTGGTAGCCGCCTGCTGGTCCGCCATCCGATCCACCAACACGCTGTAGAAGCAGGCGCAGTGGTGGGCCCGGCGGAAGGCATCGAGTGTGCGTTCGTCACACGGGCGTTCTCCTGGCTGGGCGAAGAGGGGCAGATCCAGGCTGGGAGCGAGCCGGAAGACGTCGGCCCAGCCTGCATCCGAGGTGCGTGCCAGGCCCAGCTCGAACAGCAGCGTG
>NZ_DASPHO010000863.1:0-18175 GCF_035629615.1 Hyalangium sp.
GCGCAGGCCATCCGCTCGCTGCGCCCGGCGGGTCAGGGGGGGTGAGGGGCGTGCTGGCCGTGGCTCACGGCGTGGGGGAGGGCTGGGAGGCCTGGGCAGCGGCGAGCCGGGCCACGCGGGGCATGAACGTCGCGGCAAAGGGCTTCACCTCGTAGGCATCCGCGCCGAGCTGGAAGCACTGGTGGCGCATGTGCTGATCCTCGATGGCGCTGAGGATGATGACCTTGCAGTTGCGGGTCTCGGGATCCTGCTTGAGCTGGACGAGGAGATCCCGGCCGTCATAGCGCTGGTAGATGTCGAGGATGATGACGGCGGGGTGGTGTTGGCGGGCCAGCTCGAGGACATTCTCAGCGGTGGTGTCCGTGAGGCATGTGAGCCCTGATCGGCGGCCTTCGCGGGCGAGCGCAGACACGAGCAGGGGCTCATCGTCGGAGATCAGGATGGTGGGAGCGGCCATGGAGCCAGAGAAGGAGCAAGGTCCGTTCCTTCCTGGGAGCCGAGTAACACCAAGGGGTTGCAAGCCGAGAGAGTGGGGTAACCGAGCCTCATGAGTCTGCCAGGACACCAGGCTCTCAGGTGCTGAGAAGGGGACGAAAAGGGGTTCTTGAGGCGTTGACTCAGCCGGGCGGGTCGGGTACATCCGCCGCCACCTTCGAGCCGGGCCCGAGGTCGTACACCGGCGAAGGGGCAGACATATCGGGGAGTGGCTCAGCCTGGTAGAGCACTTGGTTCGGGACCAAGGGGTCGCAGGTTCAAATCCTGTCTCCCCGACCATTCAAAGGGCGCGGAATCCTTGGAGAAATCCTCGGGTCCGCGCCCTTCGTTTTTCTGGGGCTCGCCCGGTGGTAGCGGCCGGGTAGCGGAATCCGTGCGAAGCGGTGCGAAGCCGTGGGGCGCGGGGCCAACCTCGGGCCGGTGGACGGTGAACTCCGCGTCGATGATCGGGGCATCCGGCAGGGTGTCCACTGCGGTGCGGAGGTCCTCCACCTCGAGGTGCCCGTAGGTGTCTGCCGTCAGCTTCACGTCCCGGTGCCGGAGGATGCGCTGGACGTGCTGGAGGGGGACGCCCGCGCGCAGGAGCAACGTGGCCGTGGTGTGCCGGTAATGCCGAGCGCGGCATTAACGGCACTCGGCCTCGATGCCGCGGTCAGCCATCATGCGGCGCAGGCGCTGCTGGTACCCGGCGATCTGCTCGATGGCGCGATCGCCCTGCCAGGCGTTGAGCGCCGAGATACCCTGGTAGCGGTACTCGGCCATCCAGTCGGCCTCGGCGCCGGTGCCCTGTTCGAGGCCGAGGGTGAAGTCGATGGCGAGCGTCTTGTTGGCGATGCGCTCTCGGAGTTGCAGCTCTTTCTCCAGCTCGTCGGGAAGAAGCAGGTTCACCGTGATGGGCGCGGCACCGGTGTGTGCGTGCCACCAGTAGCGCGGCGGCTCCACGCCGAGGCCACGCGCGAGCGCTTCGAGGTCGGGGAAGCTCGTGGCCTCCTCGATGGCGGGGTTCAGGCGGCGGTCGATGCGCCCCGCGCGCTGGATCATTCGCACCGGGTTCCAGTGCACGTCGAAGTTGATGAGCAGCGCCGCGTCCTGGAGGTTCACGCCTTCAGCGAGGACGTCCGTGGCGAAGAGGACGTCGATGGGCCGTTTCAGCGCCTGCGTCCATCCGTTGAACCACAGCGCGTCGAGCTGCTGCTGCTCGAGCGGCGACGCACCGGCAAGGCGCGGGCGCGAAGGGCCGAGGCGGTAGAACGGCGCGAAGGCGTGGATGACGGCGTCGCGCTCCTCGGTCTCGCCGCTCACGACGGCGATACGTTCGATGAGGTCGAGTACCTCTTCCTTCGACACGATGTGCCCCGCGCCGGTGGACAGCTCGCGCAGCACGGTCTTCCACTCGTTGCGTTCGAGCACGGGCGCCGCGCGCAGCACAGAGTAGATGTAGGCGAGCGTGTCGGTGAACTGCGAGAAGACGATGACCTTCTGGCCGTCTCTCCGCGCACGCAGCAAGCGGGCCACGAGGCGCTGCAGCTTGGCGTCAGTGCCGATGCGCCTCGCCCACGCCGCTGACTTCGGCCAGTCGACATCCTGCCCGCCGTTGATGAAGCGCTGCGGCCAGTCGCTCTGCGCGAACCGACCGAAGATGATGTCAGCGAGGCCGGGGGCGACGCGCAGCAGCGTGGCGAGGTCACGCGTGAGGTGATTGCGGAGGCACCACAGGCGATCGAGCTGTTCCTCGCGCTCCGTCGTTTTCTCGTCCTCACCGAACAGGTCGAGCTGGGGCGGAAGCGGATCGTCGGTGTCAGCGGCGGCCTTCGCGCTCATGTGCGCCTTGCTCCACCGCTCGAGCAGGTCGGTCGCGCGCACCTTTGACTTGGTACCGCCGGCGAGCAGCGCGTCGATGCGCTCACGCTCGACGGGCCTCACCTGATCGATGAGATCCGCCAGCTCGGCGGCGAGCGCCTTCTCGCGCTGTTTGTCGCCGACCTCGCGGCACAGCTCGACGAGCTGCTTGAGCCGATGCGCGTGTAGCGCGAGCAGCCGGAGCAGCGTGATGAGGAACGCAACCGGCGAAGATTCGAGGCGCTTGAGCACCAGCACGCGCTGCAGGCCAACCACGGACGAGACCTCGCCCGCGTCGCGGATGCCGTCGCGAACGTCGGCCCACATGTAGATCTTGAGCGAGAGCGGTGGCGTGTCCTTGTCGGTGGCTTCGCCCTCGGTCTCGAAGAGCGGGAGGAAGCGCGCGAGCACGTCGCGGGTGTCGTCGTAGACGTCCTCGTAGACGAGCTTCTCGGGCGTGGCCGCGTCGGGCCGGAACAGGAGCCGCGCGTTCGAGCCCTGCTCGCGCTCGATTTGCTTGCACAGCGCGCGCGAGCGCTGGACCACGATGCGGTCGAGCAGCTCGCTCGCGATGCGTGCGGGTGCTCCGGCTGGAAGCTGACCGCTCTGGATGGCTGCGCGCACGGCCGCCTGCTGCGCGGTGAGCCGCTTCTCCTGCTCCTTGAGGTAGTCGCCCACGCGCGGCACCTGCACGCCGAACTGCACGTCGTCGCGGAAGTCGGGCGCGTAGGCGAACTTTGCCGAGGCATCGCCGTGAATGAGCAACGCTGCGACATCGGCCACGCCCTTGCCCTTGGTGGCCCTAGCGACGCGCTCCTCGACGTCCTTGAACGCGCGCGTGCGGTACTTGTCGGGCGTGAGGTTGTCGTTGAAGAAGAGCGCCTTGCCGAACATCAGCGCCGCCTGCTGGCGCAGGTCTTCGAGGCTGTTGTTCACGGGGGTCGCGGTGAGCAGCAGCACCTTGCGGCGCAGGTCCTTGCGCGGCTGCAGGCGCAAGAGGTCGCGCAGGACAGTCGTGCGGCGCGCGCCGACGGAGCGGAAGTTGTGCGCCTCGTCGACGACCACGAGGTCCGACAGGAGCAGGTGCTCCATGTCGCTCATCCCCGAACGGCCACGCGTGAGGATGTCGCTCGACGGCACGATGCGCGAGAGCTTCGAGTGCGAGATGACGCGGATGGTGGCGAGCGGGACGCCGTGCGCGGCGAGCGGCGAGATGGCCTCGCGCTGCCACGTGCTGACCACCGAGTTGGGCGAGAGCACCGTGATGCGGAACGGGTCGTCGGTCGCCGAGCGTTTCGTGTCTGCGAGCTGGTCTCGCCACTGGTTCGCGTAGTGAACGGCTATGGTGGTCGCGACGTAGGTCTTCCCGAGACCGACGCCGTCACACAGCATCGCGCCGCCGTACTCCTCGAGCTGCGCGACGAGGCGTTGCGCGGCCTGACGCTGGTAGGCGGCGGCCTGGTAGGTCTCCGTCTTGGGGTGCAGCGTCCGTGTCTGACCGACCATGCGCCCGATGTGGTCGAGCAAGACGAGCCACGCCTTCTCGCGCGGGTTGCACTCTTCGAGCGACGAGACGCGGCGCACGGGGCGGGCGAAGTGGGCGTCGACGAAGGCGCGCGTTTCGCGATCCCACTGGCGATGGGGCGTCGGCGAGAGCGAGGCCTGCGTGTCCCAATGGCCCCACGCATCGCCCGGGCGAACGTGGCCGAGCGTGAGATGCGCGCAGAGGTGCAAGAGCATCTCTGCGACCAGTGAGGCGGGCTGCTCGAGGTCGACAGCAACGACGACGCGATCGGCTTCCGGCACGAGGCGCGCGATGGCGCTCGCTTCGGGCTGCACCACGAAGGTGCCCTCGGGCGCAGCGGTGAGGTCGACGATGGCCCACGCGAACGGGATGTCGAAGTGCGCGGCGAGGTGGGCGTGCAGCTTGGTCAACGCCTGGCGCGGGCTGCGCGTGAGCACGTCGTACTGCTCCCACCAGCCGGGTTCGGGCGTACGCGGCTTCGGCGACGGCGGAAGGCCGGTGACCCACAGGGCGACCACGCCCTCCGAGTTGGCGGTGCTCCACACGGCGTCTCGGAGTGTGCTCCGCACCGGCTGAGCGTCGTCGCTCGGCTTCGTTGTTTTCCAGGAGAGCGGATGCTCGCCGGTGAGTTCGGCCTCCTCGAAGCCGCCGCACCGGAGCGCGAGCCCGACGAGCGCGTGCGCAGCGTCGACGGCAAGCCCCTCGGCGGTCGTCGGGAGCGCGAGCGCGGTGATGGGCGCCACGACGTTGGCGTCGGTCTGGAGCCACAGGCGCGAGACGGCGGGGCGGCTCGTGAACGGGGCACGGATCGCGACGGCGCCCGGCTCCGAGGCCAGGAGCGCGAGCTCGACGGCAATCGCGTGCTCGCCGAGACGGAGGGCGAAGCGGAGCTTGTCGATGCCGCCGCGCGCGAGCCGATCAGCGATCTCCTCGGCGGTGAGGTCTTCGCGGGGCGCGCCGATGGTCAGCGTCGCGGTGATCTTGACGCTCGCGCCGAAGAGCAGGCTCGTGAGCGCGCGGAGGAAGCGGGTGGCGTCGGCCACTGAACCAAAACGCACACGTACGTCAAACCGCTCGGCACGCGCGATTTCACGCAGCGCGCTCGCCGACTCGAGTCGTCGGTCGTTGGTGGTCAGCGTCGGCCCCATCATCGCTTGCTCTGGTGGCCTCCTCCGTCGTCTTCCTGGGCGCCTCCGGCCCGAACCCACTCGTCGACCTCGGAGAGCTTGAACTTCCACAGCCGGCCGATGCGATGAGCCGGGAGCTTCCGCGCCTCGATCCACCGGTACACGGAGTCCTTCGCGACCCCGAGGTGCTTGGCGACATCTTCAACCGAGGCCCAAGGCTCTGTCGTCATCGCTGCGCTCCGAGCAGAGGAGGACCACTGTGCACTTGAGCACAGTACCCAGATCTGGCTCCCCCAACAAGAGTCGATGAGAGTCGAGAAGACCGAAGGTAATGCCAGTTCGTCGACAGGGCCGCTGTCGTGACCGCTAGGTTCGCGGTCCCCAGGGCAGGTCATCGAGCGGCTTTGCGCCGAAAACTACGGTGTTTCCAAGGGCTCATGTACCTTGGCGACGGGGCGCGATCTGTGGATACTGAACGCGCGGACAGTACAATGGCGAAGACACGGTCGACATCCAAGGGCTCGACCCATCGCTTCGGCGGCGACTGGACCGACGCGAAGCTGGACGTCCTCGCCAAGTACCTGAAGAGCTACACGACCGCGCTGGAGGGCAAGCCGACGCCCGCCCAGCCGTTCCGCAAGGCGTACATCGATGCGTTCGCGGGCACCGGCACGCGCACCGCGCGCGAGTCCGAGTCGAGCGGTGCGACCGAAACCTTGCTCTTCCCCGACCTCGCCGAGGCGGCCCCGCAGAAGCTGCTCGATGGATCGGCGAAGCTCGCGTTGCAGGTCGAGCCGCGCTTCGACAAGTACATCTTCATCGAGCGGAGCCCCGAGCGCTGCCAGCAGCTCGAGGGCCTGAAGACGGAGTTCCCCGCGCTCGCCAACGACATCGACGTTCGCCAAGGTGAGGCGAACGAGGTGATCCAGAAGCTCTGCGCCGACCCCTCCAAGTGGAAGTCGCGGCGCGCGGTGCTCTTCCTCGATCCCTACGGCATGCAGGTCGAGTGGAAGACGATCGAGGCGGTCGCCGCGACGAAGGCGATCGACCTGTGGCTCCTCGTGCCGCTCGGCATGGGCATGAACCGCCTCGCGCCGAAGTCCGGCAAGCTGCCAGAGTCGTGGCGCCAGCGCCTGAACGCCTTCCTCGGCACGGCGGACTGGTACGACGAGTTCTACAAGGTCGAGACGAAGCCCACGCTGTTCGGCGATCACCAGGTGCAGGTGAAGGCGTCGATGGACGTGATGGCGCGCTACTTCAACAACCGTCTGAAGCAGGTGTTCGCGGGCGTCGCCGAGGAGCCGGGCGTGCTCTGGAACTCGTCGAAGAACCCGCTGTACATGTTCTGCTTCGCGGTGGGCAACGAACGCGGGAAGGACATCGCGCTGCGGATTGCCAACCACCTACTCAAGCCCCTAAAGGAGGTGCGCTGATGGCGCTCGGCTCCGGCATCGAGTGGACCGAGTCCACCTGGAACCCCGTCACGGGGTGCAACAAGATCAGCCCCGGCTGCAAGTACTGCTACGCCGAGCGCATGGCGGAACGCCTGCAGGCGATGGGGCAGCCGAACTATCGGAACGGCTTTGAGCTCACCATGCAGCCGCAGATGCTGGAGCTTCCGCTTAAGTGGAAGAAGCCGCAGACGATCTTCGTGAACTCGATGAGCGACCTGTTCCACAAGGACGTGCCGCCCGAGTACATCCAGCGCGTGTTCGGCGTCATGCGCCGCGCGCACTGGCACCGCTTCCAGGTGCTCACGAAGCGTGCCGATCGGCTTGCCGAGCTGAGCCCCGAGATCGACTGGCCGGAGAACGTGTGGATGGGCGTGAGCGTCGAGAACGCGGACTACGTCGACCGTATCGACGACCTGCGGACGACGGGCGCTCACGTAAGGTTCCTCTCGCTCGAGCCGCTGCTCGGGCCGCTACGGAAGCTGAAGCTGAAGAACATCGATTGGGTGATCGTGGGAGGCGAGTCCGGTCACCGCGCACGTCCGATCGACCCGGCATGGGTCACCGACATCCGCGACCAGTGCGCGCGGGCAGGCGTCGCGTTCTTCTTCAAGCAGTGGGGCGGCAAGAACAAGAAGAAGGCCGGCCGCGTCCTCGATGGGCGCACGTACGACGAGATGCCGGATACGGCGCCGTCGGCGCCGGTCGCGCGAGCGCCACGCGCACAGCGCTCCTTGCCCGTGATGGGCTGAGCCCGTCACTGCTTCGCGGTCAGCTTCGCCCACGCCGCCCGCTGCTCGGCCCACGTCCCCGCGTGGGCCACCGCTCGGGGGTCCGCTCGGCCAGCGGCTCGGCGCCGTCAACGGCTTCGAGTTCGAGGACGCGTGCTTGGAGGTCGGGCGCGAGCAGGAGCAGGTCGAGCAGCTGTGTTACCCGGGCGCGTGTGAGCCCGAGTTTGCGCGTGACAGCGGCCCGGTCCGGCATCAGTCCCCCGTCTATGGCCCCCTGGAGGTGGTGTGCCAGGGCGAGCATACGAGCCACGTGTGCCAACCGGGAGGTGGGCCCAAAGCGGGACGAGAAGAATCCTTGAGGAAGACCTCGCTACGATGCCGGCCCCACATCCCCCCACGCAAGCTGAAGTCCGTCTATCGCAACAGAGGCTATGCAATAGCCGCGTCACCTCCGCGGCCGGTTCGAATACCGATGGCTCAGCTCGTCGGCCACATCCGGATCGAACCTGCCATGAAGCCGACCACTGATATCCAAGAAGGTAACGAGTTCGAAGTACGAACGCCGCGACTCGAGCCCGAGCAGTACTGCGGCCAGGTGTTCATGAAACAACGCCTTCAGCTGGAGCTCCGCGCCTCGTATTCGTTCGGAGAAAGCTGCTCCGTGCTCCAGCAATTCGGCTCCCTCCTTCATCAGCCGTTCTCGATCTGCACGATGAACAGGCGCCAAGAGCTCATCACATGCTCGAAGGTAGCGGCGATGATAGCTACGGTGCTGGCGTGCCTCATCGGGCTCATCCTTTGAATAATGAAAATCGCAGA
The DNA here is from genome assembly GCF_035629615.1 of Hyalangium sp. Taxonomy (GTDB): domain Bacteria; phylum Myxococcota; class Myxococcia; order Myxococcales; family Myxococcaceae; genus Hyalangium. The sequence continues at coordinate 7,988 of NZ_DASPHO010000863.1, forward strand.
TCCGACAGCGTCCGTACCAGTTCGTGATTTCAATGAAATTGCTACGCACGAGCCTCGCCTCCGTTGATGACCGGCGCCAGCTCAATCCATCGCCGATTCCGTCCCCTCCAGCGCAGGCACTTTGAGCAGCCCCAGCCGATCCACATCGCGCAGCCCACCACGTTGACGCGGGCGCCACAGCTCGGCCGCGGGCAGACGAAAAAGACTCGCTCGCCGCCATAGCTGGTGGAGTTCGCCACGCGCTCAAGCTTCACGTCCACCGCGAAGCCGAACTTCTCGAGCCGCACCGATGGTGCCTGCCGAAAACCCGCTGGCCTCATCCACGCTCGGACCATGGGCAGCGTGACTCGGGTGACCTGGTCGCGGTAGACCGCCATGTCCTGCTACCTCCGGCCCACTGTGACGCTGTCCGCGTGCTGGACGAACATCTGCACGGGCTGGTCACGGCCCAGCTCAATGCGGTGCTCCTCCAGTAGCATCTTGAAGCGCCGGGTCTGCACGTCAGCGAGCTTCGTAAGGGCCTTCACCGCCTCAAAGTCGCGTCGCCCCAACGCCTCGCCCATGGCGGCGTCGATCAGGTCAGTTTGGCCGCGGGTGACGGCCAAGTGACGGGAGATCGTTCGCCGCCGCGTTGCGTCGCCGTCGTTTGAGGCCAGCACCTCGGCCATGCCGCGTACGTGCTCCACGAGCTGCGCGGCGTCGCCGGTGGCGAAGGCGGTCAACGCCAGTTGGTCCAGCGCCGGAAGACCCAGCCGGGGCTGCTGCGGCGGCTCCGCGCACGCGAGGGCCTCCGGCTGCGCGTCGGAAGCACATGGGGCGAGGGAGAGATGACGGGGAATCATGGATGTCGTCACGTACAAAGTTTAGGACATCCGTCGGAATCGCCCCCGTAGGGCGCCGCATCTACCCGGAAATGAGCGCCGTCATGGCATCCCGTCAGGAGTCTCTCGTGCGTGTGGCATTAGGTGCAGCACCTTCGCAGCCCCCGTAATGGAGTGGACTTGGTGCGCCCTGTCCACTCGCGAGAGTGGCCGGCCACCCATGCGGCAGCGGCAGGGTGGCCACACGCCCCCGGAGGGGGAGAGGCCCCCCGGCCACCCTGGCCACACGCCATGACGCGCTCCACTAAAGATTCGCGCATTTCTTCTTCGCTCTCCTCCTCCAGCAGGAGGGTGGTCAGGGTGGACAGGTGGACAGCCCCCTAACCCTTTGAAATCAGAAGCCCTTTCCCCTCCCCCTCCGGCCATCCTCCGGCTCTGCGAGGGTGGCCACGGTGGCCATGTTGGCGTGCAGGATGCCCCGCCTACGCGTCTGGGGGCCTGGAGGCACCCTGGTAACGGCAAACCCGCCAAGGCCGCATCACGAGAAGTCGGAGTCGTCTACGTTCTTCTTTGCCTTTAGGGCCTCCTGTTGGCGCCGCAAAGCCTCCTCCTCCTCGCGCATCGCCTTGGCGTCCTGATCACGCCGCTCCGCGGCTATGACCAGGATGGCCGGCGGAGGAGTCCAGAGGCTGAGACGCTGGCCCTTCACCCGCTTGCGGTCGTCGGTGAAGCCCAAGCGCTGGAGGATGCCGGCCACGCGCTTCTGGTCGGCCTGCGTCCAGTCCTTGGGCTGCTTGCCCAGATGATCCTCCAGCAGCGACTGAGTCGTGATGGGAGCCTCCGGGTCGACGGTCAGCCGACGCACCACGGCGTCCAGTACCACGTCGCCCCAGATGTCCTGCTGCTCGTGATCGACGTTGCGCGCGGCGCGCAGCGCATCCTCGTCCGGCGTGAGCCACCACTGCTCCTTCGCGTGGTAGAGCGCCACGGCCTCGGCCCACAGTTGGTCCCGCCACTGTCGCGCCTTCTCCACGTCGATGCAGGTGCACCCGGAGACAATCCAGAAGCGACGGCTGCCCGTCTCGTCGTTGAGAAAAGCCGGGATGTTGGTGGAGGCGACGATGATTGAGGTCCGCGGGAATTCCTCGATGCGCCGCCCGTACGCCGGTCGCAACATGTCCACGGCGGAGAACAGGTGCGCCTTCACCTGCGTCGCCTCGCTCTTGCGCATCGTCTCCAGTTCCGCCCATTCGTGGAACCAGATGCGCCGCATCAGCATGAGCGAGTCCTTGTTCTTCAAGTCCACGGCGGAGTCACTGAACCACTCGGGACCCGCGAGAGCCTTGAAGAAGCTGGACTTGCGCGCGCCCTGCGCTCCCACGAGCACCAGCACGGTGTCGACCTTGCAACCCGGCTCGAGGGGACGCGCCACAGCGGAAATGAAGAAGCGTTTGAGGATGGCTTGCGTCAGCAAGTCCGGATTGGCGATGCCCAGCAGCACCGGCGCCACGTCCTTGATGCGCTCCACTCCGTCCCAGACGAGCCCGTTCAGGTAATCGCGCACCGGGTGGTAGCTCCGCTCCTCGGCCACCTGCAACAGGGCGCTCGTCACCTGCGCCTCGCTGAAGGTGAGCTTTTTGGGAGGCTTCTTCCCCTTCTTCTTCGGCGGGGTGAGCCGGAGTTCGATGCGCTCGCGCAGGATGCCGACGATAGAGGTGGGCGGCACCTTCCGGTCGATGGTGGGGGTCAGCAGCATCTCATTGTACTCGAGTTCGCCATCCAGGATGTTGGCCGCGTTGTTGCGAATGATGTCGCAGCACGTGGCGTACGTCTTGGCCTTGTAGACCTTCGGGCGCCCCGTCCCGGACCGAGTTCTGGCGGACGACACAGAGCCACTGGAAACCAGCCCCGTGTTGTTGCTGGCCTGGCCGGGACCCACCGTCGGACTGGAGCCGAGCGCCACGCTGGAGCCCTGGGCGTGAGCAGCCGCTGAGCAGTCGGCAGCCCAGGTGGCGCCGTCTTCAGATTCGTCCTCTTCGTCGTCGAGGTAGCCCCCCTCGCGCAACAACTCCATCCGGTCGACACCAGCCGCAGCGGCGTCGAGGTCCAGGGCATCACCGAACCAGCAGGTGCTCCCCTCGCGCCCAACGCCGCATTCGCCGTGTGAGGCGGAGAAGCAGGACCAGCGCCGCGGATTGTTGGCGAGCTGGCCGAAGCACCCCTTGTGGCCGCACGCGGGGCACTGGCCGCCCGAACTCGGGTAGGAGCGCGGATGTTCCGTGTTGTAGCGATCCACCGCGCTCTGCAAGAAGGAGGCGGGCGCATCCCCGTGGCGCACGCCCTCTCGAGGTGCGGTCGTCCCGACCTGCGGCACCTTCGCGAAGACGCCAGCCTCACTCACTCCGGCGTCCGCGAGCAGTCGCTCAGCGGCATCGGAGCTGATCCGCTCGAACGTTTCCGGCAGGTACACCTCAAGGGAGCCATCTGCGGCAACCCGCACGAACTGATTGGCGCCGTCGGGCGCGTCCCAGTACCAAGGCAGGAAGACCATCGTGCCGACGCCCCCCTCGGCCACTCGCGGCGCCTTCGGGAACACCTCAATACCCACCGATCGCTTGGGGTCCGCCTCCCCGCCATTCGCGAGCGGCGCACGCGCAGGCGCCAAGAGGAGACCGAGCCCCCGGGCCAGCCACGCAGGTGTGCCCCGCGGGAAGAAAAGCCACAGGTGGTAACCCGCCCCGCTGCGCGACACCTCCAAGTACGCCGGGATACCGAGTTCCTCCGCCTTCTTTACTGCGTAAAGCGCCGCCCCCTGCGGGTCCGCGAGTGCGTGGGCGTGGCCCACCCCCCCGTCGAAGTCGAGGCAGCTCCAGACGACCGTGCCGTCCAGCGCCAGGGCGTAGCTGCCAATGCGCGCACGCATCTCCTTGGCGTCATGGGTGCCGTCTCCACGCTCGAAGTAGATGCGCACCGAGGGGGCGCTCGCCCCTGCAACGTGCGCCCGCAGGAGGTCTTCGAGCTTGTCCATGTCCTCCGGGTGGAGGAAACCCGGACGTGGGTTGCCTCTGGGCGGCGCGAAGGCAAACGTGTCCTTACGCGCCAAGAAGTACTCGGTCAGCAAGCGAATCTTCGCTGTCACGTCGTCCGAGGCGACAGCGTGGCTATCGCGCATGATGTGATGGGGGACGCGCTCACCATCGGCAGGTTGCTGCTGGTGAGGCGGTGAAACCGTACGCTCAAGAGAGCAGTTCGTATGTTCCAACATCGGGTGATTTCCAATGCACACCGCCTCAGAAGAGGCTGTGCGCTACAAACACGCTCCGCTGCTACTGCGCGCAGAGCCGGTTGGCAGCCGGTTGCGCGCTCGCGGTGGCTATTGCGAATCAGTGGGCTCGGGCGCCCCCACATGACCGCCAGCTACTTGTTTCTCCATCCGAGGGAATCGCCGGGAATCGCTGGTTACCGTTGGAATCGATGGCGTCCCGTAAAAGGGACGGCGGTACAACCTTGGACCACACGATGCCGCGCGAGCATCGGCGGTGAACATTGAGCCCAAGCTCTCCACGGACAATGCGGCCTACGCGGACGGGCTGATGTCAGCGCAGAGAGTGATGAGGTTGAAGTTGTACTTCGGCGAGGTCGCCCACTCCTCCAACATGCGGAGTTCCTTGTCGCCGAGGGTCCGCCCCTCCTCTTCCACCACCACGAGAATGGGCTGCACACCACGGTTCAGCTGCTCCTCGATGAACTTCATCGAACCCGTGATGACACGGTCCTGGCCGTACAGCGCCGTCATCATCGAGGCGAAGAGTCGGCCCGCGAGGATTCCTCCTCCGGGCGGTTGTGCGGCAGACGTATCAGGCTTATCGTTGTTGGGCATAAAGGTTGTCCTCTGAGGGCTCCGGTCGTCCTGCTCGCCAGCGGGACCGGGGCCTTTCGGTTATGAAGCGGGGTGGAACTCACGATCGAGCAACGCTTGGAGCGCCTCGAGAACGATGGCGTTGGACGACGGCCACCGGCCCGACGTCCGGGCGCGCTGAGAGCGCCTAACAAAAGTAAGGGCTGAGCCGGTCCGCCCGAGGGGCGATGCCCCTCAAAGCGGACTTTTGTTAGGCGCTCTGAGCCTTGAGTTCATCGAGCCGAGCGCGGATGTCGACCGGCAGCGTCAGCGTGGTTGTGATAGTACGCGGCGTGTCTCGTGTCATGCGTGACCTCCTCATGTGTATGGCGATGCAGACACATCTCTATTTGGACACAGCCAGAAACGAGTACATGGGAAAGAAATCCGCACTCCCGGCGCCTTTTTTTCCTTCCGTAAGGTCAGTCACGGTGAATTGGTGCCCCGGAAGAATTGGCGCGTGAGCTACAGATTCTTTCCTGCGGTTCCTCGCCCCTTCCCGCAGCGCTTGGGCCGCCGACGCTGAGCCCCCGCAGCCGTGATGCGCTTGGACCACATGCTCGCGTGCGCGCTCTTACTGGATGAGCGCTCAAGGAGAGTTCCAGGCCCCTCGAAGCGGACGGCGACCATGAGCGCTCGCATCTCGTCAGGCGTGACCGACGGGAGCCGGAGGACTGCTGATGCACTTGTTACCGCGATCGCCGGGAGGCGCCGAATCGTCGGCGGCGCCCCACGTGTTCCCGCATTTGCCAGCCGACGGCCCAGCTCGGTGGCAGCAACATCGAGTGCGTTGGCGATTTCGGATGCAGCTTCCTCCGATATCCCGAGTCGCGTCAGTCGCGCTTCCACATCCGAATAGACCTCGTCAACTGCGCGCTCGTAGCTGAACGAGTAGACGGAGGGGTGCGCCCCCTGCTGCCGTGCGCCTCTCTCGAGAGTCCACTGCTGTGTTGATGTGCTGTACGCGAACTCTTCGCCATTGAACTGCACATGAACACGCAGAACGCGGAGAGGCTTAATGGTCAGCTCATGAAGCTGACGTTCAAACCTAACCTGGACGAGGCGGAATTCGCGCGCCTCTTGAACGAGGCGAGCGAGCTTGGCCGAAACCTCGGCGACTTCGTAGAGCGCCCACATTTTTGATACACTCTTTGTTCCCCAATATCGCTCCAAGAACTTCATCGCAGCATCCACGTCGATGAACTCTTCCGAATGCCGCTTCGAGATGCCTCCTGCGCGTGGCGCTCCCAATGCAATCCTCCTCGTTTTGTATCTGCATTAATATTTGAGATGAGCATCTCCGTCTGTCACCTCGCTACCCCTCCGCACCGACGCGTCCGACCCACCCGTGAGCTGGCAGGCTCATCGCTGCTCACGCAGTGCCCCACTCACATAGGAAGCGATGTAGCGGGCTGTGCCTACATGGATCCGAAGGTTGCCGCCTGAGACGCATCTCCGGCAAAACCCACAAAACCCATGGACGTCGAGCGCTCCCCGCTAGCCCCAAAGGCCGAGGCAGAGGCGAAGACGTGCGCTCCCGCGCCCCGCCTCCCGCACTCGGCTATCTGCGGCTGTACCTGCGGTCCACGCCGGGCACTTGGCGCCGCCCAGGTCCCCACAGATCACAGCCGTCGCACCCCATGGTGGGACTCACCGTGGAATCGCACTACTGGATATTCGTGCTCTCAGACAAGCTCAGCCCCCCTCATGTGCCACGTGGGCCTGCATGAACGGGGGTGCGGGGGAGATTTCGGAAACGTTTCCGGAATCCTCCGGCTTCAGGGAGGAGCTGACGATGTCCCCGCTCGCAGCGTCCAGCCGCTCGGCGATCTCCATGAACGTCTTGCCCAACGCCCGCTGCACCTGGGCCGCCTTCTTCACGAGCGCCGTCACCGCGGGCGTTGCTCCCCCCTTCAACTCGGTGAGCGCCTTCTCCACCACCTCCGTTTCGCTGAGCATCCGCTCCGACTGCGACACCCACTTGGTGAGCACCCGGTTGGCCAACACCTCCGCCGTGCGCTTCTCCTCCGCAGCCCCACCCTCATCCGCGTTGGAGAGCGCCCCATCCACTGAGCCATCCTCCGCGACGGCGGGATCCCCTCGTACTTTGACAAGGCGCTGCGTGGCTTTGACCGTGTGACTCTCCTTCAGCACCTCCTCAAGGAGCTGCTCGCGGGCGTTCCGCTCCTCCACGGACGACAGCGCGACGAAGTGGTAGAAACTCAAGGGCATGCCCTTGGAGTTCTTTCTGTCCAGCAGCGCCTTGAACTCATCAGGAGGCCACGTCCTCACCACCCGGGCACGGTGATAGAGGCTCTTCTCGTCACGCCCCATCTCCTGCGCCAGCCGCTTCACACTTCCTGCTCCGTATTTTCCCGGAGCGTCCTGCACGTCGCGCACGATGATCCCGATGCTGTACTGGGTGGCCGCATCCTCAGCGTCGCCCTGCACCACCAGCTCGCGCACCTTCTCCAATGCCTCGCGCAATTCCGGGTTCATCTCGCCTGCGGACTTCGCCTTCTTTCTCTTCGATTCAGACATGATTGACCATCCCGCCCCGCCTTACGGTAGGGCGACGCAATGCGACGCAGGAGCGCCACGAGGGCGACACGCGTCGAGATATTCAGGCCGCCGCAGGCACCGAGGTGCTCGCGGACGGCTACATGCGCTCAGGCTATGAGCGCGGTCATTGGCATGGGCGTGTGCGGCCAGTTCGCACGGACGGCTCGCCGAACTTCTGGCGAACAAGAGGTTGCAGTCACCGCGTCACTCTCAGCTCGGTGGCTGCTCTGGCTACTGCATGGGCGTACTACGCACTTCAGTGGTCTCACTAACCCACCGCGGGGGTGATATTCAACAAGATCGGAGAGTCTTCATGCCCACAGCCATTTCCCTCCCCTCAGCGGAACCGGGCACTCCCTCGAGATCCGAGGGTCCGCAGGCCAGCAGCGTCCGAAGCCCGCCCCCGGGGTGGGTATAAGCGAGAAGGAGCGCGCTCCCTCTTCTGCTGGAGGGCACTCCCCGCGGGCTGCATCGGCCTCACGCTGGCATGCCCGGTCCCACCATCAACCACAGACGCCGAGAAGGAGTTCACTGCATGGCGAAGCCACGCAAATTGAAGGCCGAAGATCCCTCTCCACCTCCACCCGCCTCACCGAAGGACGAGATGCCACCGTCCGCTGAGGACGATTCCACGCAGTTCGTCAGCATCGCGGCGGAGCTGTCCGCTATCGGCCGGGCCGTCGACGGCGCTGTGCTGCTCACTGATGCACTCGCCGAGGACGCAGTCTTCTCCACCGAGGCCGCAGATCGTATCCCGCCAGCTGTAGTCGCGGTGCTGGGACTTGTTCATGCTCGCCTCGATCAGGTGCAGCGAGTGCTCCGCGGCTCCACCGATCCCAAGCGCATCCTGACTCCCGGCAATCTCACCGGCGCCCCCAGCCCGGAGGAAGACCCGGATATCCGCCTTCGCGTGTGGACGCATGATCAGCGGATCGCCTTTCACTCTCGCGAGGTCCACATGGCCGAGAGCGAGCAGGAAGCAGCTGCGCGTCAAAGAGGCTGAGCGGCATGAGGTGCGAAGCCCCGGGGAACCACGACCGCCCCGGGGCCTTGCACTTCGAGTCCAGGGGCCTGGCCGCTTTTCTTTGGGTGCAGATGCCCTTGACGCGGGAGCCTCTCGGCGTGAATAAGAGCCCTGGGTGGACGGCCACGCGAAACGCTGGCCTGCTCCTCCCATAGAGGGCCCGTCGAGCACGGGCTGCGGCTCTCCGGCGGCACGGCCGGATCCGCGAACTCGTAGCGCGAGGGAAGCCACCAGGCCGACCTCGGCAATGGCAGTGGGATGGACCGGGGGAGCCACACGCCTGCACATGCAGGGTGCCCCCTGAAGAACCGTCGGTCCTCGCGACGCAACGTCGCGGCATGGGCGGACCGGCACTTCGTCGTTGGACGCGCTTGTGCCAGCGCGCGTGACGTCGTGTCCGAAGAAAAGAAGTCTTCTGTCGTCGCCCAGGTCAGTCCTGTTGGCCATCCTCAGCCCTGTTCCGAGCAACCCCTCGTGGAGGCGCTCTGGGATGTGCGCGGCCTCGCGGCCTACCTCAACGTTTCCACCTCGTGGGTGTACCAGCGCGTCGCGACCCGAACGATCCCTTGCGTGCATCTCGGTGCCGCCGTGCGCTTCATCCCCGAGGATATCCGGGCGTGGCTTCGCGGTGAGCGCGGGGGCCAGGTCGTACGGATCCGGGACTACCGACCACGTCCTCTTCGTAAGAAGAACGGGAAGAAGTCTCTCCCCCACGCCGATTAGGAGAACGTCATGGCAACCGTCTACCGGAAGAACGACCGCTGGTACGTGGGCTACACCGACGGCACCGGCCACCGACGTCTCGTGCGTACTGACGCGCGGACGAAGGCCGAAGCACGCGCATACGGCGATGAGCTGGAGCGTAAGGCCACCCGGCAGCGCCTCGGTCTCGAGGAGCTTCCCACCGACACCACGATGACGCTCGCGGAGCTGTGCGAGTGGTGGCTGAAGAACCGCTGTCCGCCGGACCGCGAGTACAACGAGCGCAAGCGTCTCCAGCGGCACGTACTCGACTCGCCACTGGGCAAGCTCCCGCTACGACACGTGAAGCCCGCGGACATCGAGGACCAGTTCCGCCGGATGGCAGCAACGGGCCTGAAGCCCACCACCATCAATGGCCTGCGTGGCACGCTGCACACCGTCTACTCCCGAGCACGGAAGGCCGGCGTGTGGACGGGGCCGAACCTGGTGAAGGACGTGGAGTCCCGCAAGGTGCCGCGCAAGGTGCATGCCACGCTCCGGGCGGAGGAGGTGCCCCTCGTGCTGCCCCATGTCCCCGACGAGTGGCGCACGCTCTTCGCCACGGCCCTCTACACCGGCATGCGAAAGGGCGAGCTGTTCGGCCTGCGCAATCGCGACGTGGACCTCGCCACGGGCACGCTCACCATCGCCCGCTCCTACGACAAGGAGACCACCAAGGGCGGCCACGCGGACATCATCCCCATCGCCAAGCCGCTGGTGCCCTACCTGCGCGCCGCGATGGCGGCCTCGCCCGGTGAGTTGCTCTTCCCCGATGCCCTGGGGCGAATGCGCTCCCCCGAGGCCGATCCGCAGAAGGTACTGCGTCACGCGCTGGCTCGCGCGGGACTGGTCGAGGGCTACGAGCATGTCTGCCGACGGTGCAAGGCGCAGGGCAAGCCCCATACCGAGCGTCACCCCGACACCGCCTCCCGCACCTGCCCGGCCTGCGGGATGAAGCTGTGGCCCCGGGCCCTCCCTCGGCCGATGCGTTTCCACGACCTCCGGCATTATGCCGACCTCCGGGTAATGCCGCGTTGGCGCTCGGCAGGCACGTCCAGCCGAGCAGTTGGCGTCATCGAGGTCTTTCGGGACGCGGCATAATCGGGGTGACTTCTCCCGGCGGCACCTACGCCGACCAAGGA
>NZ_DASPHO010000864.1:0-11804 GCF_035629615.1 Hyalangium sp.
GAACCCCATCGAGCAGGAGGGCACCTACCCGCTCCCCGAGGCCCAGGTCGACCGCTTCATGCTCAAGGTCAAGGTCGGCTACCCCACGCGCGACGAGGAGAAGATCATCATGGACCGCATGTCCGGCGGCTCCGCTCCTCGCGCCACCAAGGTCATCACCCTGGAGCACATCACCCGTGCCCGCGAGCTCGTCCACGCCATCTACATGGATGAGAAGGTGAAGGAGTACATCCTCAACGTCGTGTTCGCCACGCGCGAGCCCAACAAGTACGGCCTCAAGGATCTGGCCGACTACATCCAGTTCGGCGCCAGCCCGCGCGCCACCATCGCCCTGGCCCAGGCCGCTCGCGCCCACGCCTTCCTGCGCCACCGCGGCTTCGTCACCCCCGAGGACGTGAAGGCCGTGGCCTATGACGTGCTGCGCCACCGCGTCAGCGTCACCTATGAGGCCGAGGCCGAGGAGCTGACCCCGGAGAAGATCATCCAGCGCGTCTTCGATCGCGTCGAAGTGCCGTAAGCCCACGCCCCCGAGCGCCCCGTGCTCCCGAAGGACCTCATCCGCCGCATCCGCAAGCTGGAGATCCGGACCCGCAAGGTGGTCTCGGACATGCTCTCGGGTCAGTACCACTCGGTCTTCAAGGGCCGCGGCATGGCCTTCTCCGAGGTCCGTCAGTACCAGCCCGGCGATGAGATCCGCGTCATCGACTGGAACGTCACCGCGCGCATGAACGAGGCCTACGTCAAGGTCTTCACCGAGGAGCGCGAGCTCACGGTCATGCTGCTGGTGGACGTGTCCGCCTCCAAGGAGTTCGGCTCAGGCGAGCGCAGCAAGGCGGAGATCGCCGCCGAGGTCGCCGCGCAGATCGCCTTCAGCGCCATCTCGAATAATGATCGCGTGGGGCTCATCCTCTTCTCGGACCGGGTGGAGAAGGTGGTGCCGCCGCGCAAGGGCCGCACCCACGTGCTGCGCCTCATCAGCGACATCCTCACCTTCCAGCCCCAGGGCCGTGGCACGGATCTGGGCTCGGGCCTCACGTACCTGCGCCAGGTGGCCAAGCGGAAGGCCGTCACCTTCCTCATCTCGGACTTCCTCGCCCGCGACTACGAGAAGCCGCTCCGGCTGGTGGGCCGCAAGCACGACCTGGTGCCCGTCGTCATCGCCGACCCGCTGGAGGTGCAGTTCCCCAAGCTGGGCCTGGTGGAGATGGAGGACTCCGAGACGGGCGAGCGCTTCGTCGTCGACACGAGTGACCCGCGCATCCGCGGCCGCTTCGCCCGTGCCATGCAGGCCCAGCGCCAGGAGCGCCTGCGCCTGTTCAAGAAGCTGGAGCTGGATCACGTGGAGCTGCGCGCCGACGATGACCACGGCAAGGCGCTCGCACAGTTCTTCCGCGCCCGAGCCCGGAGGATGGCGGCATGAAGCGGCTGCTCCTCCTCACGCTCCTGCTCGGGCTGTCCGCCTGCCGCTCCCAGCAGCAGGAGACAGCCGAGGCCCAGACCCTCCAGGCCCAGGTGCTGGACGGTGGAGTGGTCGCGGAGGGGGCTGCCCCGCAGGTGGAGGACTGGAGCGTGAAGGGCCGCGTCGTCCCGACGCAGACGCGCATCGGCGATCCCTTCCTCTACGAGCTCACCTTCACGCACGCGAAGGACCAGCGCTTCGAGCTGGTGCAACCCAAGGAGCTGGAGCAGTTCGAGGTGCTGGAGCAGTCCCGCCAGCGCCAGGACGGGCAGGGCGGCTCCGTCACCACCTTCACCCTGAAGATGTCCGCCTTCGAGCTGGGCATGCTGACGCTCCCGCAGCTCACCTTCGACCTGACCGCGCCGAGCGTGAGCCAGAGCGTCGCCGTGCCCGGCATGCAGGTGGAGGTGCTCCCTGTTCTGCCCAAGGACGCGGACGAGCAGGGCGCGAGCCTCTTCGACTTCCAGCCCCCCGCCGAGGTCCCCATCCGCTCCTGGCGGCTGCTGTACATCCTCGCGGGCGTGCTCGCGGCCGGCCTGCTCGCGTGGGGCCTCGTGAAGTGGCTGCGCCGCCCGCGTCCCCAGGTGGTGGCCGTCAAGCCGCTCGCGCCGCTGGATGTGCGCACCCGGAAGGCGCTGGATGCGCTCAAGCGAGAGGAGCTGCCCGCCAAGGGCCACGTGAAGGACTTCTACTTCCGCCTCTCCGAGATCCTCCGTGGCTACCTCGGCGAGCGCTACGGCTTCGAGGCCCTGGAGTGCACCACCCCTGAGCTGATCGCCTCGCTGCGCAAGCTGCGCACGCCGGGGCTCCCCGAGGAGCCGCTCATGCGCTTCATCTCCGAGTCGGACATGGTGAAGTACGCCAAGGCCGAGGCCAGCCCGGAGTCCTGCGCCCAGTCGCTCGCCTTCGGCTACGAGCTGGTCGAGAAGACCTACGTCCCGCCCGCGCCTGTCCCTGCCCAACCCCCGCCCCATGCCCCTGGACCTCGCGTTTAATAGCCCCCAGGCGCTCTGGGGGCTCCTGCTGGTGCCCGTGCTCCTGGCCCAGGCCTGGCGCGAGCGCCGTCGCCGCGCGGTGCTGCGCTTCTCCGCCGCGCACGTCTTCGCCCGCCAGGGCCGGGGGCTGCGCACGTACATGCTCCCGCTGCTGCCGCTGCTACGCGCTGCCGCGGTGGCCGCAGCCATCGTCGCCATCGCCCGGCCCCAGACGCGGGACTCGCGCGTGAGAGACCTGAACGTGGAGGGCATCGACGTCGTCGTGGCGTTGGATCTCTCCACCTCCATGGAGGCCGGCGACTTCCGCCCGCAGAACCGCCTCCACGTGGCCAAGGAGGTGCTCTCCGAGTTCATCTCCAACCGCGTCAACGATCGCATCGGCCTGGTGGTGTTCGCCGGTGCCGCCTACACCCAGGCTCCGCTCACGCTGGACTACGGCGTGCTCCGCGAGGTCCTCAAGCAGCTGCGCACCCGGGTGCTGGAGGACGGCACGGCCATTGGCGACGCGCTGGCCACCTCGCTCAACCGCCTGAGGGACTCGGAGGCCAAGAGCCGCGTGGTGGTGCTCATCACCGACGGCGACAACAACGCGGGGAAGATTGCCCCGCTGGACTCCGCCGCCATGGCCAAGACGCTGAAGATCCCCATCTACACCATCCTGGTGGGCAAGGGCGGCAAGGTGCCGTTTCCCCAGGGGCAGGACCTCTTCGGCAACACCGTGTGGCGGGACACGGAGATCCCCATCAACCCCGAGCTGCTCCAGGACATCGCGGCGACCACCGGCGGCGAGTACTACCGTGCCACCGATCCCGAGGGACTCAAGCAGGGCCTCCAGAAGGTGCTGGACTCGCTCGAGCGCTCGAAGCTGATGGAGGGCGGGGCCTCGGCCACCTACCGCGAGGACTACCACCCGTTCCTGCTGCTCGCGTTCGGCCTCGCCGCGCTGGAGCTGCTCCTGCGCGCCACGCTCCTGCGGGTGTTCCCATGATTCCGAGCGTGGGCCCGTGGCGCTTCAGCTTCCTCGGCTATCCCCTGGGCCTGGCCCAGCCGCTCTTCTTGGGCCTGTGTGTGGTGGGGCTGGTGCTGGGCTTGCTGGCGCTGGTGCTGGCGCTCCGCCGGGTCTCCCGGGTGCGCTCGCTGCTGAACGAGCGGCTCGCACCGAAGCTCGCGCCCGGCGTCTCCGAGTGGCGTCCGGCAGTGCAGGGCGGCCTCTATGGGTTGGGGCTGATGCTCTTCGGCTTCGCGCTCGCCCAGCCCCAGTGCGGCAGCAAGAGCGAGCTTTTGAAGCGCAAGGGCATTGACGTGGTGGTGGTGCTGGATGCCTCCAAGTCCATGCTCGCCCGGGACGTCCAACCCAGCCGCCTGGAGCGGGCGAAGCTGGAGCTGGCCACGCTGCTGGACGAGCTGAAGGGTGACCGCGTCGGGCTCATCGTCTTCGCGGGGGATGCCTTCATCCAGTCGCCGCTCACCTCGGACTACTCCGCGGTGAAGCTGTTCCTGAAGGCGGTGGACCCGGACCAGATGCCCCAGGGCGGCAGCAACATCGGCGCGGCGCTGAAGCTCTCCAAGCAGGTGCTGGACAACGCGGATCGCGGCGCCAAGGAGCGCGTCATCGTCCTGCTGTCGGACGGAGAGGATCTCTTCGGCGAGGTGAGCGAGGCCATGGACGCGCTCAAGGACGGCAACGTCCAGGTGCTGGCGCTCGGCGTCGGCTCGGAGAGCGGCGAGCCCATCCCCATCTACAACCGGCGCGGCGAGTTCGTGGACTACAAGAAGGACACCAACGGGGAGACCGTCATCACCCGGTTGGACCGTGCGGGGCTGACGACCATCGCGGAGGCCACCGGCGGAGCCTTCTTCTTCCAGCCTCGCGGCGTGGCCATGGGGCAGGTGGTGGAGCGCATCGACAAGATGCAGAAGAGCGAGCTCGAGAGCCGCGTGACGATGCGCTACGACGAGCGCTTCCAGGACTACGCGGTGGCAGGGCTGGTGCTGCTCGTGGCGGGGATGATGCTGCTGCCCTCGCGCAGGAGGGCCTCGTGAGCCGGGGCCTGGGCATGCGCGTGCTGGCGTGGGTGCTCGTCGCGGGGCTGGCCTCCCCGGCGTGGGCGGCGGGTCCGCTGGAGGTGGACCACCCGCTCGTGGCCAAGGGGCGCGCGGCGTACGACGCACAGAAGTACGAGGACGCGCTCGCGGCCTTCGAGGAGGCGAAGAAGGAGCGGCCGGATGATCCGGCGGTGGAGTACAACCGCGGCGTCGCGCTGGCTCAGCTCGGGCGGGTGGCGGAGGCCAGGTCGGCCTTCCAGCGCGTCACCGAGTCCAACCGGCCGGAGCTCCAGGAGAAGGCCTGGTACAACCTGGGCAACGTCCACGCGACGACGGGCGAGCGCAAGGAGGCGCTGCAGGCGTACCGGCGCGCCCTCAAGCTGGATCCGAACGACGAGCTGGCCCGTCACAACTACGAGGTGGTGCTGCGCAACCTGCCTCCGCCGCAGCAGGGTGGAGCGGACGGCGGTGTGGACGGCGGCAGTGATGGGGGCTCAGACGGCGGCCGGCCGGATGCGGGGACGGATGGAGGCCAGAAGGCGGATGGAGGCCGCCCGGTGGACGGGGGGATGGATGGAGGCTTCGATGGCGGCCAGCCGGGGGATGGGGGCGCGGATGGCGGGCGAGACGGCGGCGGGGATGGTGGGCAGCAGGGACAGGGCCAAGGGGATGGCGGCTCGGATGGTGGCGCCGACGGCGGTTCAGGTGAAGGTGAGGGCGAGAACAGTGACGGCGGCGCGGACGGCGGCAGTGAGACCGACGAGCGGACGGAGTATGAGGTGGATGCGGGGTTCAGCCCGGAGGACATCGACCGGCAGGAGGCGGAGCGCCTGCTGGATGCGATGAAGCAGAACGAGAAGAACCTCCAGCTGTGGCGTTTCCAGCAGAAGAAGAAGCAGAGGAAGCCCAATGAGAAGGACTGGTAGCGGCTGGGCGGCGCTGCTCGCCGGGATCGCCCTGCTGGCCTCAGCGCCAGCGTGGGCGGACGTCGAGTTCTACCAAAAGGTGGATCGGAACGAGGTCGGCACCGAGGACTCCTTCCGCCTCTCCGTGGTGGTGGTGGATGCGCCCCCGTCCGCCCAGGTACAGCTCCCCTCGCCGAAGGACTTCGAGGTCCTCTCCAGCGCGCGTGGCAGTCAGCGCTCCATCCAGCTCTCCGGCGGCGGCCCTGCCGTCATCCAGGACGTCACCACGCACACCCTCATCCTCCGGGCCACGCGGACGGGCAAGCTCCTCATCCCACCCGCGGTGCTCACCACCGCGGGCCGCACCTACCGGACGGAGCCAATCGAGATGACGGTGAAGCCGGGCCGGCTGGGGCCTGCTCCGGGGCAGGCCACGCGTCCGTCGCTCCCGGATCCGTTCCGGAACTTCCCCTCGTCGGATCGCTCGGAGGACATGGGGGAGGAGGATGACCCCGTCATCCCTCGCGGGGACACGGATCTGTTCCTGCGGGCGAGCCTGGATCGGGACGAGGTCTACGTGGGCGAGCAGACGACGCTGTCGCTCTTCATCTACTCGCGGGTGGATCTGTCCAGCGTGGATGCCGTCACCATGCCCAAGCTGGAGGGCTTCTGGAGCGAGGACGTGGAGAGCCCCACGCAGCTCTCGGGCGAGCAGCGCATCGTCAACGGCGTGCCCTATCGCGCGTACCTGCTGCGCCGCCGGGCCTTGTTCCCGGTGAAGGCCGGCACGCTCACCATCACCCCAGCGGAGGCGGACATCACCACCGGCTTCCTCTTCGCCGGCCACCGGGTGCACCGTGTGTCCAACGGGCTCAAGGTGAAGGTGAAGCCGCTGCCCCCGGGGGCGCCGCCGGGTATCGCCAACGCCAACGTGGGCAGCTGGCAGCTCTCCATGGATGTGACCCCCACGCGCGTGGAGCTGGGCCAGCCCATCACCGTGAAGGTGATCCTCGAGGGCACGGGCAACGTGAAGAACATCACACCGCCGAAGCTGACGGCGCCCGCGTCGCTCAAGGTCTACGATCCGACGACGACGGACAAGCTCACCCCCAACAAGAACAAGATCCAGGGCCGGCGGATGATGGAGTACCTGGTCATGCCGCAGCGCACGGGCACCTTCACCTTGCCGGCGCTGGAGTTCCCATACTTCGATCCGCGCCGCCGCGAGTACGACGTGACGCGCACGGACCCCGTCACCGTCACCGTGGAGGCGGGGGAGGGGGGAGTCACTTCGACGGGCCCGCTGGCCGCGCCCACGCACGACGCCGCCAACGAGCAGAAGAACGTGCTCAGCGCGAGCGGCCTGCGCCCGCTGCGCTACCAGGCCCGCTTCATGGCGCCCGCTCGGGAGCTGTGGGAGCAGGCCTTCTTCCTGCCCGCGGTGCTGGGGCCGGTGGGGCTGCTGTTCGGGGTGCTGCTGCTGGGCCAGGCGCGCGAGCGGTTCTTCACGCAGACCGAGGCGGGCCGCAACAAGCAGCAGGCCCGGGCCGCGCGCAAGCGGCTGGCCGCGGCGGAGAAGCTGGTGGGCGAGGGCAGCACCAGCGCCTTCTATGCCGAGGTGGAGAAGGCGCTGACAGGCTTCCTGGAGGCCCGGCTTCACACGCCTGTCGTCGGGCTCACCCGCGAGGTGCTGGGCGAGAAGATGGCGGCCGCGGGGGTGGCACCCGAGCGGCGCTCGAGGGCGCTCTTCGTGCTGGAGGCCTGTGACATGGGCCGCTTCGGCGGAGGCGCGGAGCTGTCCGAGCGCAACCGCGTCCTCGACGAGGCCGAGGCGGTGATGGAGGGCTGGGAGAAGTGAGCGCCATCACCGCCATGCTCGTCGCCACGCTGCTCGGCCAGGGCTACTACACGCCCGAGGAGGCGCAGGATCTCTTCTCCAAGGCCAACGAGGCGTACACCCGCGAGGACTTCGCCACCGCCCGGGACGGCTACGAGAAGCTGCTCGCCCACGGCCAGGGCGGCCCGGACGTGCTCTACAACCTGGGCACCACGTACCTGGCGCAGGGAGAGCTGGGCCGGGCCGTGCTCTCGCTGGAGCGGGCCTGGGAGCTGGGAGGCCGTGCCCCGGATCTGGAGGCCAACCTCGCGCTCGCCCGTGCGCAGCAGAAGGACAAGGTGGAGGGTGCGGTGGTGGAGGAGGACTTCGTGACGCGCCTGGTGAAGGCCACGCCGGGTGGCATGGTCGCCGGGGTGTTCCTGGGCTCATGGGTGGCAGGCTTCGGGCTGCTGCTGCTCTTCCGGTTCCTGAAGCCCGGCCGCCGCTCCTGGGCGGCGGTGCTGGCGGCGCTGGCCCTCCTCGTGGCGCTGCCCTCTGGCGCGCTGCTGGCGGCGCACGTGTGGGTGGCTCGCACCGTGCACGAGGCGGTGGTGCTCTCCAAGACGCTGGTGGCGCGCGAGTTCCCCAAGGGGGACGCCAAGGCGCTCTTCGAGGTGCACGAGGGGCTCAAGATCCGGCTGCTGGAGGAGGCGGGGCGCTACGTGCGCATCCGGCTCCCCAACGGGCTGGAGGGGTGGACGGAGCGCGAGGGCGTGGCGGAGATATGATCGAGGTCCACGAGGCCACGAAGGTGTACCGCCGAGGCCGCACGGAGGTTCGCGCCCTGGCGGGCGTGTCGCTGACGGTGCCTCGGGGGCAGTTCCTCTCGGTGATGGGGCCCTCGGGCTCGGGGAAGAGCACCCTGCTCAACCTGCTGGGCGCACTGGATGTGCCCACGGGGGGGAGCATCCGCATTGGCGGGCAGGAGCTGGCGCAGATGGATGACGCAGCGCTCTCGGCCTTCCGGCGGGAGCGGCTGGGCTTCGTCTTCCAGTTCTTCAACCTGATGCCCACCCTCACGGCGGTGGAGAACGTGATGCTGCCAGGGCTGCTGGCGGGCCGGCCGCGTGCCGGGCTGCTCTCCCGGGCCGAGGCACTGCTGGAGACGGTGGGCCTGCGCGGCCGCTCCGAGCACCGGCCGGACGAGCTGTCGGGAGGGGAGATGCAGCGCGTCGCGGTGGCGCGGGCCCTGCTGACGGAGCCGGCCTTGCTCCTGGCGGACGAGCCCACGGGCAACCTGGACTCAAGGACAGGGTCAGAGGTGCTCCGGCTGCTCAGGGAGGCCTCCCAAGAGCGCCAGCTGACGGTGGTGATGGTCACCCATGACCCACTGGCTGCGGGGGTGGGAGATCGGATCGTCCGACTGGCGGATGGCATCATCGTTGGTGATGAGCCAGTGAGCAGGCAGGCAGCTTGACAGGAGCCCCAAGCAGGTAGACTGAATGGAGGAAGTCGGGGGGCCTGCCATCCTCATGCCTGGGGGTCACCGCACGTGGTCGTCGATATTCATGCCGATGTGGGCAAGAACCGGATCTTCATTCGCATTGAAGGTCAGGTCGACAACGCACAGGCGCAGAGCGTCGCTGACGCCATCATCAAGGAGATGGACCGGCTGCGGCCGGGATTCGACGTGGTCTCGGATCTGTCGAACGCAGAGGCCCTGGGGCCTGAGAGCCTGGCCCAGTTCAAGCGCATCGTGGAGGCGCAGCGCGCGCGGAAGTTCGGCCGTGCGGTGCGCATCGTAGGCCGGGTTCCGCATACAGCGCTCCAGCTCGCTCGCACCAGCAAGGAGGCCCAGCACGAGCCGCACCTGGCCTTCTCCCGTGAGGAGGCGGAGCGGTGGCTGGACGGTGAGCTCCCCTGAGTGCGCTCCGCTGACGTGGGCCGCGAGGCGTGAGCTCGGGCGACCGGATAAGCTGACGCCGCGTGTTCCTTCCTCTGCTCAGGCTCATCTCGCTGCGGCACCTCTTTCAGGCGCCGCTGCGCACCGCGTTGACCCTGGTGGGGGTGGCCGTGGGCGTGGCGACGATGGTGGGGGTGACGGCGATCAACCGCTCGGTGATGGAGGCGTTCCGCTCCACGGTGGACACCATCGCGGGGAAGGCGGACCTCACCGTGGCGGGCGCGCAGGTGGGGTTCCCCGAGGAGGTGCTCCAGCAAGTCCGAGCGGTGCCAGGCGTCCTGCACGCGTCGGGAGGCCTCTCCGTCATCGCGCCGGTGCAGGGCTCACCGGGCGAGTCCCTCTACGTCATGGGCGTGGATCTGCTGGATGACGGGCACTTCCGCACCTACGAGGGCGTGGATCGGGATCTGGGTGGGCTGACGGAGGATCTGGAGTTCCTCAACTCGACGGATCGGATGCTGGTCTCCGAGCGCTTCGCTCGCGAGCACGGGCTGAAGGTGGGAGACACCTTCGGGCTGGCGACCTCCAGTGGGGCTCAGGACTTCATCGTCCACGCGCTCGTCCGCGAGTCCGGACCGATCAAGGCGTTCGGTGGCTCGGTGGCGGTGATGGACGTGGCGTCCGCGCAGGCGGCGTTCGGGCGGGAGCGGGTGCTGGATCGGATCGATGTGGCGGTAGACCCGAAGCTGGGCCTGGAGGCGGTGCGGGAGCACCTGCGGAAGGCCCTGGGGCCGGCCTTCGAGGTGGAGCGCCCGTCGCGGCGGGGCAGCTCGGTGGAGACCATGGTCCGCAGCTTCCAGATGGGGCTCAACCTGGGCTCGGGGGTGGCGCTGCTGGTGGGGGTGTTCCTCGTCTACAACACGATCTCCATCAGCGTGGTGCAGCGGCGCCGGGAGATCGGCACGCTGCGCGCGCTGGGGGCCTCACGCCTGCGCATCCGGACCCTGTTCACCCTGGAGGCCGTGGTGCTGGGAATCCTGGGGACGGCACTTGGCCTTCCGCTGGGCACGCTGGTGGGGCGGGGTGCTATTGGCGTCGTCTCCCAGTCCATCTCCAGCATCTATGTGAAGGTGAACGCGCGCGACGTGACGGTGACGGCGCTGGAGCTGGGGCTGGGAATCGCGCTCGGGGTGCTCGGCAGTGCGTTCGCGGCGCTGTGGCCGGCGCTGCACGCCTCGAGAGTCCAGCCCGTGGAGGCACTGCGCCGGGACGCGGCGGCGGGCATGCAGGTGGGAGGGGTGCGATCCTGGACTGTGTGGGCGGGGTTGGCCTGCCTCGCGGGGGTGTATCCGCTGGCGCTCCTGCCGCCTCCGGTGGAGAACCTGGCGCTGGGCGGGTACCTGGCCATCTTCTTTGTCCTCATGGGGACCACGCTGCTGGCGCCGACGGTGCTCCGAGCGCTGTGGCACGTCTACCGGGGGCCGGGCGAGTGGCTGCTGGGCGTGAGCGGGCGGCTCGCGGCGGATAACTTCGCCCGCGCCCCCGTGCGGACGTCCGTGCCTGTGTCGGCGCTCGCCATCGGCGTGGCGATGGCGGTGTGCATCGCGGGGTTCGTGGGCTCCTTCCAGAGCTCCTCTCAGCGGTGGATTGGCCAGGCGGTACCGGCGGACCTCTTCATCACCTCGGCGGCGAGGATGGCGGGCGTGCAGAACCAGCCCATGAGGCCGGAGCTGGGCGAGGCCATCGAGAAGCTGCCGGGCGTGGACCTCGTGGACCGAGTCCGGATCCTGCCCCATGACTTGCTGGGCCTGCGCGTCTTCGTCATCTCGATCGTCCCGGAGATCTACGAGCGGCGGGCGAAGCCCTTCTTCCTCGAGGGGCGCATGCTCACCCAGGAAGAGTGGCGTGCGGGGCGTGTCATCATCTCCGAGAACCTCTCCCGCCGCCGCGACCTGCATCTGGGGAGCACGTTCGAGATGTCCACCCCCACGGGCGTGCGCTCCTACACCGTGGGCGCGGTGGCGGTGGACTACACGTCGGATCAGGGCACCGTGGTGATGGCGCGGGACGTGTACATGGCGCAGTTCCAGGACGATCAGGTGGATGTCTTCGAGGCGTACCTGAAGGACGTGGGGAAGCTGGAGGAGGTGCGCCGCGCCATCACCGAGGCCTACGGCCGCCAGTATGACCTGTACGTGCTGTCCAACAGCGAGCTGCGCCAAGAGGCCACCGCGCTCGTGGATGACGCGTTCAGGGTCACCTATGCCATGGAGGCCGTGGCGGTGCTGCTGGCGCTGCTCGGGGTCATCAACACGCTGCTGGCGGCGGTGCTGGATCGCACGCGGGAGATCGGCCTGCTGCGCGCAGTCGGCGCGTCGCGGACGCACGTGGTGCGCCTCTTCGTGGGTGAGGCTGCCTTCATGGGCCTGTCAGGAGGACTCATCGGCGTCCTGGCCGGCACGGTGATGGGGCTCCTCGTGACGTTGATGGTGAGCGAGCAATCCCTCGGGTGGAGCTTTCCGTATCTCTTCCCCACGGGAGTCGCACTGCAGATGTCGCTAGCGGCCACATTGTGTGCTGCGGTCGCAGGTCTGTACCCAGCGCGGAGAGCGGCTTCACTGGACGTCGTCGAGGCGCTCGCCTACGAGTAGGCCGCTCCATCTGTCATAGTGAGGGGAAG
>NZ_DASPHO010000865.1:0-6292 GCF_035629615.1 Hyalangium sp.
TCGATGAACTTGTCCAGCAGGACGCTGGCCTCCGCCTCCCCCTCGCGCACGAAGTCCGCCAGGGCCTGGAGGATCTCGTCGGGCGCGGCGAGGAACATGTGGTGCAGCCGCAGCCGGTACCGTGCACGGTGACGCTGGAACGTGAGCATCGTGTGCGTGTTGTCGTGGATCTCGATCGCTACCTTCGCGCGCAGCCGCGTCCGCAGACGTCGCTCCAGCACGCGACGCCATACCTTCAGCAGCCGGTTCGGCTCAGGCGCCACCGGTTGCTGCCGCGCAAGCCGCGCAGCGGGATAACTCCGCTTGCTGACTACGTTTTTCTGACTGTTCGAGCGCGCCATGGGTCAGCGCGGGATTCTAAGAGCCGGTCTGACACCGTGTAAACGGATGCCTGGGAGCAGAAATCCTAGGAATTCCAACAACTTAGGAGCACTCTAACGTACTCCTGCCCACTTGTCCGGTCCTGGAGCGAACCAGCGCCTGTCACCTAAGCCCGCGTTATCTGGAGCTCTTCCTGCAGCGGATCTCGTAGATGTAGGGTTTCTTCCTACCCGCCTCCAGGCGCTTGGCATCACTGCCCTCGCGCTTGCGCTTGGGAGGGCACCACCACTCCACCACGATCTTGCCGGCGGGGAGGCTCAGCATCTTGTTGGGCTGGATCTTCTTCTTGTCCACGAGGATCACGGCGGTGTTCGTCTTGAACATCACCTCCGCGGCCGGTGTGCTGGGCACCACGGGCTTGGTGCCCCCGGTACCCGGGAGCGTTGAGGGCTTCGTCCCCGCCCCAGCCGTCGCTCCCTCGGTGGTCGGAGGGGTTGCCGTGTTCGCCGCGACCGCGGTGGGCCCGGTGGCGGTCGTCCCACCCGGCGGGTTGTCCGGCGGGTTCGCGGGAGCCGTGCCGGCGGGAGCGGCCGGATCCTGAGGGGAAGCAGGCGGGTTCTCGGCACCGGCTGCGGCAACGGCGCCGTTGGCGGGCGCGGCGTCAGGAGGATCGCTGGGAGTCGGCGCAGGCGGGTTGTTGGGCGTGGGAGGAGTGACCTGGCCTGGAGGAATCGCCGAGGCTTTGACAGGGACGATGGGCCCATCCGGCTGCGGTCCGCTCAGATCTCCAGGCCCCGGCGTGCTGGAGCTCAGCGCCAGGTAGAGCGCCAGCCCGAGGATGACCAATCCAACCACCGCGGCGGCTGCCATGATGATCCAGCGATTGCTCGACCCAGTGGGCTCGGACTCATGCTCGTAGCCAGCGGTGGACTCATCGTCCTCCCCATCCGGCGGGATGCCCTCTGTTGGATCGCCATCCTCGTCCAGCTCGGACACGCCCGAGTCGGAGTCCACGCGCGACTCTTCCTGGCGCAGCGCCTGCCGCTGCCGGGAGAGCCGCTGGCTCGACGTGGGCTGCGTCAGGGAGATGGACTCTTCGACCAGGCGCCGCCGCTGCCCCGTCGTGGAGGCGGTGACGGGTGGGTGCTGCGGGGCCGGCTCGCCCAGGCGCCGCCGCTGCCCCGTCGTGGGTGGCGTCACGGAGAAGGTCTCGGCGGGGCCCTCATCGGCCTCGGCCTCATCGAGCTCCTCCGGATCCCCCTGGTCCTCCCGCTCTTCCTGATCCTCCTCCTCGAGGAGCAGCCGCTGGTTCACCGTCGGCTGGGTCAACGAGATGGACGGAGAGGAGGGATCCACCTCGTCCTCCGCGAGCGGGCGGCGCGAGGGCGGCGTGCTCGGCCGGCGAGCGCGAGGCTCCGTGTCCCGCTCGAGCGGAGGGGTGATGCGCCGCGAGACGGGCGTCCCCGAGGGAGAGGACGAGCGCCCGCGGCTTCGCTCCTGCACAGTAGACTCGCCGGGCTCGTGCCTGGGCGGCACGAAGCCCACCGGCACGGTACCGATGGTGGTGCTCACATCGGCCTCGTCCTCGATGTCGCTCGTCTCGTCGATCTGGTCCTGATCGACTTCTTCGACCCCTTCGAGCTCCACGGACGGCGGGGACCTCTGCGCCAGGAGCTCGCGTGGCCGGGCCATCTGCGTGGGCGGCTCCGGCTCGCTGCCATAGTCCGGTGGTGGAGCGACACCTTCCCCCGTCGGGCGCCGCCCAGGCCGGGCGGTGAGCAACGGGGCCATCGGCGTGGTGGCGTCCTTGCGAGCGGCAGAGGCGATGGGAATGTGGAGGACGGTGCGCTCCTCCTCCTCCCCCATCAGCCGCGCGATGTAGTCCGAGATGTCCGTGCTCTGCTTGATCACCCCGGACGTGAGGAACGCCTCCAGGTCCGCCTGCACCTCCGAGGCCCGCTGGTAGCGCTGGCTGCGGTCCTTCGTGAGGCAGCGCATGATGATGCGCGACAGCTCGGTGGGATAGTCGTCCTTGAGCAGGTGCGGCGGCGACGGATCCTCGGAGCGGATGGCGTAGAGGATGCCCTCCGTCGTGGGCTTGGCGAACGGGCTCTTCCCGGTGGTGATCTCGTACATCATCGTGCCGAGCGCGAAGATGTCGGCGCGGTGATCCAGCTTGTCCTGGGACACCTGCTCCGGGGAGAGGTAGAGGAACTTGCCCTTGATGACGCCGGGCTTGCTGCGGTTGACGTAGGTGCCCGCCTTGGCGATGCCGAAGTCGACGATCTTGACCCGCCCGTCGTAGGCGATCATCACGTTCTGGGGGCTGACGTCCCGGTGGATGAGCTCCAGCGGGACGCCCTTCACATCCTTGGAGAAGTGCGCGTAGTCGAGCCCCTCGGCCACCTGGGAGCAGATGGCGGCGGCGACGCCGTAGGGCACGTTGGCGCCGAACTTGCCCTCCTCCTGCACCACGCGGCGCAGGTCCACACCCTCGACGAACTCCATCGCGATGAAGATCGTGTTGTCGAGCTTCCCCAGTTCGTACACCGCGACGATGTTGGGGTGGTGGAGCTGCGCGGCGATGCGGGCCTCGTCCAGGAACATCTGGACGAACTCAGGCTCCTCCGAGAGGTAGGGGAGGATGCGCTTGAGCACCACCAGCTCGGGGCTGGGCGGCTCTTGCGCAAGGAAAAGCTCCGCCATGCCTCCTACCGCGAGCCGCTTGATGAGGAGGTACTTGCCAAACGGGATGGCGGTCTGGGGAGAAGAGGAAGAAATGGGTATCCGCCGTGGCTGGATAGAGAAGGGTGGGCTCAGGCTTCATCAAGCCCGAGGTTTCCGGAGCTTACCCTCAAAAACGCGCTTGGTGGAGGCACTCACAATGGGGCCTTGGCGGCCCAGTCACAGGGGGCCCCCTCCCCGGGTGGGGAGGGGGGTCAGGCGGATGGCCGACAGGAGCGCTTACGGCGTGCCGACGACGCCCGGCAGATCGGTCGCACAGTCCTGCGGGTAGAGGACGTAGGTGGAGTCGTTGCTCGTGCCGGGCACGACGCCCGCGTCGCGCAGGGCGAAGTTGCAACTCGAGAAGGTGCCGCCGTCGGCGGAGGTGAAGCCGCCATCCGCACAAGGTACGAAGCTGTAGGTGTCCCACACCCCTCGGATGCCATTGGGGAAGCTGACGGTGCCGCCGTCATTGACGACATTGCGCCAGTCGCAGCGGGTGGAGCCGCCGTCGCGCGTCTCGCCAAAGGTCTTGTAGTTGTTCACCAGCACGCCGCCCGTCACCTCGAAGCCCAGGTGGACGCCGTTCTCCGGACTGTCCGGGCGCTGCTTGAGCGCGGGGGGGTTGGCGTTGGTGATGGAGACCGGGCCCGGGATGTGGATGCGGGCGCCGCCGTGGTCGGCGTTGGCCTTGGCCTCGCCGCCGTTGGCGTCGCCGAAGGTGGCTGGCACCGTGATGTCCTGCGGCACCGTGCCCGTGCCCGTCTTGGTGATGATCAGCCTGCCGGTGACACCCGGGACACCGAGGCGGAAGTCGCTCTTGAGGACGGGCCGGTAGGCATGGCGCGTCTCATCCGCGTCCGAGGCGATGGAGTTGTACTGCCGATAGAGGCCATCGATGGTCACCTCGTCGCCCACCTCGGGCCGGTAGTTCGTCGTGGCATCCGTGTAGAACTTGTCGACGTAGATGCCCTCCTTCGGGAAGCAGGGATCCACGGCCCAGAAGTAGGCGATGTAGTCCCCCTGGCTGCCCCGGGTGATGCTGTCAACGACCGTGACGACCAGGTGCTCCAGCCTCACGGCCTGGCCGCGAGTCCCCATGGCCCGGAGGATCCCGATGGGGCCACGGCCCTGGCTGTCAGCCGCCGGGCATACGCGCACGCCGCCATCCGGCTTCGTCCCTCCATCGTTCTGATTGCAGGCGCCGGTACATCCGTCCGGGCCTCCGTCGGGGACGGGCTCGTCGCGTCCGGAACAACCGATGATTGCGGTGGCGATGAGGACCGCCGCGCCGAGCGTGTTGCGCAGTGACATCACATTTTCTCCTATGGATTTTCCGGCGCCGCGCTCCGTAGAGTCCGGCCCCTCGATGATGACACATCTATAAGCGAATCCGAGGAGCTCATGAAGGCGGTGGTGTTCCACCAGCATGGGGACGAGCGAGCCCTGCAACTCACAGAGTTCCCCGAGCCCTCGGTAGGCGCACGGGATGTGTTGGTGCGGGTGAAGGCCGTGGCCCTCAACCACCTGGATCTCTGGGTCCGCCAGGGGTGGCCGGGGCTGAAGCTGGAGCTGCCCCACATCCTCGGTAGCGATATTGCCGGCATTGTAGCTCGCGTGGGGACGGAGGTGACGGATCTGGCGCCCGGCACCGAGGTCCTCGTGAATCCGGGACTGTCCTGCGGGGCCTGCGCGCGGTGCCTGAGCGGCGAGGACAACCTCTGCCGGAGCTACCGGCTCATCGGTGAGCATGTGCGTGGGGGCTATGCGGAGTTCATCTCGGTGCCCCGGCAGAACATCCTTCCCAAGCCCTCCCGGCTCACCTTCGCCGAGGCGGCCTGCCTCCCTCTCACCTTCCTCACGGCCTGGACGATGCTGGTGCACCGAGCCGAAGTGAAGCCGGGCGAGACGGTGCTGGTGCATGCGGCGGGCTCTGGCGTTGGCAGCGCGGCGGTGCAGATCTGCAAGCTGCTGGGAGCCAAGGTCATCGCCACGGCCTCTACCCAGGAGAAGCTGAAGCAGGCCCAGGCACTGGGCGCCGATCACGTCATCAACTATTCGGAGAAGGACTTCCTCGACGAGGTGAAGCGGATCACCGAGCGCCGGCTGGTGGACGTCGTCTTCGAGCACGTGGGCGCCTCCACCTTCGAGAAGAGCGTGGCGTGCCTGCCCTACGGCGGGCGGCTCGTGACGTGCGGAGCAACAGCGGGCCACGAGGTGAAGCTGGATCTCCGCGTCCTCTTCTACAAACGCATCTCCCTGCTGGGCTCGACCATGGGCAGCAAGGGCGACCTCTTCCGCATCCTCCAGCTCGTCGAGGAGGGCCGGCTCAAGCCCGTGCTGGATCGAACGCTGCCGCTGGCCGACGCGCCCCTGGCTCATGAGCTCCTCAAGAACCGGGCACATTTCGGGAACCTTGTCCTGCTGCCCCCATCCCCGTGATCCACCCATTCCTCCAGGGCCTGCGGCCCACCCTTCACATCTCCCACCGCGGCGGCGCCCTGCTAGCGCCAGAGAACACCCTCCACGCCTTCCGCATGGCCGTGGAGCGCTACCGCACGCAGATGCTGGAGCTCGACGTTCACCTCACGCGCGAAGGTGAGGTGGTCGTCGCCCATGACGCCTTCCTCGATCGCTGCACAGACGGTACCGGCCCCCTGGCCGAGCTCAGCCTCGCCGAGCTGCGACGCCTGGATGCCGGCTTCCGCTTCACCCCCGATGGTGGCCGCACCTTCCCCTTCCGAGGCCAGGGCGTGCGCATCCCCACCCTGCGCGAGGTCCTCCACGCCTTCCCAGGCCTGCCCGTCAACCTGGAGATGAAGCCGGAGACGCCGGGCACCGAGGACGTGCTCCACCAGCTCCTCCGCGAGGAGCACGCCCTGGAGCGCGTGTGCATGGGCAGCGAGCTGGACTCCGTCGCCGAGCGCCTGGTGGCTCGCATGCCGGATGCCTGCCACTTCTACCCGCGCGACGCCCTCGCCTCCTACGTCCTCTCCGTCCGAGGAGGCGAGCAGCCCCTAGAGGATCCGCGCTACACCGTCATCGACATGCCCCTGTACTTCGGTGAGGTGCGCCTCGTGGACGAGGACTTCCTGCGCACCACCACCCGCCACGGCAAGTGGGTCAATGTCTGGACCGTGGATGATCCCGAAGAGATGCGCCGCCTCGTGTCCGAGGGCGTCGGAGGTATCATGACGGACCGTCCGGATCTGCTGCGCCAGATCCTCGATGCTTCTCCCCTCGCACC
>NZ_DASPHO010000866.1:0-16776 GCF_035629615.1 Hyalangium sp.
CTGCAGGTAGTTGAGCACCGCGGCTCGAAACTCCAGGCTCTCATCGCGGCCTGCGTTGTACACGGCCTGGCGGTCGCGCCGCGGCGAAGGACGGTAGGGCCGGGAGTCATTCTCACGGGGCATGACGATTGCCTCGATCCACATGTTCGCGCCCTCCGCGCTCATGGCCAGGGAATTGGCTATGGAGATCATCGTACGGCCCTGGCCTATAGTTGCGTCCAGATGCAAAACGACCTGAAGTGCTGAATCCTGAAAACTTTGCGTAGCTGCTCGTAAGGTCGCGCCAGATCAGCGGTTTTTCCGCGGCGGCGCTCGAGTTGGTGCGCTGCGTTGAGGCCTCGATCACGCGGGGATATCGCGACTCGGTGGAATTCCATTTCTCCGCGTGTGGATTTTCCGAACGGGTGGACCTGGCGCAAGGGGCGCGCAACGGCCGACCCGCTACGTCCGACAATGGGCTAGGTTCTCGCGCCCCGAGAAAGCGCGAGGCCTCTCTCATCTTCTTGGAGGAACCGAATGCAGCGCCTGGCCAGAACCGTACTCGTGTCGCTGGGGTTGCTCCTGGCGTTGCCGTCCGTCGCGCATGCCGACGGGCTTGGCAGCATCCCCTATGGGGACAACTGCTGGGGCTCAGGCGCGGACGCCGACCGCGATGGGCTCAATGATGACTGCGAGTACCAGCTCGCGTACTGGTTCATGCCGAAGCTCTGGTTCGACAGCGGCGAGAGCGGCTTCGGCCGGCGCCCGTACTACGCGGTGAAGAGCCTCAGCTTCTCCACGCGCACGGTGCAGATCTTCTACCTGGACACCTTCTTCGATGACACCGGCGTCACCACCGGGCACGACGGCGATCCCGAGTTCCAGATCTTCGAGCTCCATTACTCGGGCGGCCGGTGGTACCTGGACTGGGCCTATCTGTCCGCGCACCGCAAGAGCAGCTGTGACTCGTCCGCGTGGTACTCGTACAACCAGCTCGAGTACGACACGAGCGACACGCGCAATGGGTACCGCGGGTGGCCCACCCTCTACGTCGCCGAGGACAAGCACGCGACGTACAACAACCTGAGCACCTGCGACAGCGGCTGCTTCCTCCAGGACTACTGCAGCCGCACCACCGTGCAGTTCCTCGACACGACGGATCGGCTCGTCTCGCGGAATGTGGGCTCGACCACGGTGCAGCTCATCAACCAGGTGGTCTTCAATGGGAAGACGGAGCGCGTGCTCGATGACGCGGCGTTCAAGGGCTGGGATGATCAGTGGTACCGGGCCAACTCGCAGGGGTATGGCCGCCACCTGACCGAATTCGGGTTCTAGCGGTCCGTGGGGAGCGTGCGTCCGCCAACCGGGCCTCCGCGATCCGCCGAGCCGCGGGCCCGCGTGTGGCTGCGCTGGGGGCTCGTGGCATTGGCGGGCGGGGTGATGCTCGCCGTCGCGCTGTGGAGGGTGGGGGAGGCACAGATGCCGGCTGCACCTCCAGTCGTTACTGAGAGGGACATGCTGGACGTGGCGCCTTCTCCAGTGCCACCGCCCCTCCCAGTGCGGCCTCCTCCGGCTGTGGTGCCAGCTTCCTCTGCCGCAGGGAGCTCGCGGGACGTGCTCGCCGCGGCCCTTCATGAGGAGATGGTGCCGGTGGCCTCCAGCATGGTGGTGGAGGCCATCGATCGGGATCGACCGTGGGTCTGTGCGGGTGAGCCCATGGGCCTGTCCGCGCGCCTTGGCGGAGTGATGGAGCCAGGTGCAGTCCATCGGTGGATCTGGCTCACGCAGGAGGGGCGCGCAGAGCTGCATCCTGGACGGACGCTCCAGTGGAAGGCGCCGGAGACGGCTGGCAGGTACGCCGTGCACTTCCAGGTCTGCAAGGATCTCGGAGGGCGGCGCGTGGGAGTGTTGGCCGAGCGGATCGTCGAGATCGAGGTGCGTCCGTGCGGCTTGGGCGAGCGCCAGGAGTCCGAGCCCCTGCGCCTGAGCGTGACCCAGCGCCGGCAAGGTGTCTTCCTGCTCCAGGTGAGCTCCCAGGGCGGTGAACGAATCGATGCGTACGCGTGGGACTTTGGCGACGGCGCCACTGCCACGACGGCCGAGCCTCAGATCGAGCACTCCTATTCGCTCGAGGGACTCGGGACGAACGAGACGCGGAGCTTCACGGTCCGGGTCGCTGCCCGCTCCTCCCGAGGTGCGTCACTCACGGCGACGGCGTTCGTGGTCACCCGCGGGGCACCTCCTCAGGAGGGGCCTGCTCCCGCCGAGCTCGAGGTCTCCCGCTGGAGCGCGCAGCCGGACGGGGGATGGCGCAGTGATCTGGTGGTGAGGGATGTCGCCACCGACATCACCTGGGACCGCCTCGAGCGGGTCACCCGGTACTGGGATGGAGGCGTGGAGATCGACACGCGGAAGTGGAGCGAGCTGGTCCGCGTGGAGGAGGGGCTCGAGCGAGGCGGGTTTCGTGGCTATGTGCTCGTCAGCCCCTCCGAGGCGGCTCCCGGCACCAAGCAGATCCTCGACTTCCTGTATGGCTACGACTCGACGGGCCAGGAGGTGGTGATCTCCTGGAGCCCCTACAAGAGCGAGGTTGTGCCTCTGCCTCTCGAGGCTGTGGAGCCGCCCAGGAAGTAGCGATGTCCAGCGAGCGGCCCGTGACGCCGGTCTACTCGTCCGCAGCGGGCAGGACGTTGACCTGGACGAAGCTGGGGTTGGAGGCGGAGCGGTAGACGCGGTGAGTGGCTTTGACGAAGTCACTCTGCTTGGCCTCGAAGATGTTGGGGACGAAGCTCTGAGGGTTGCGGTCGATGAAGGGGAACCAGGAGGACTGGACCTGGATCATGACCCTGTGGCCGCGCTGGAAGGTGTGGAAGACGTCGTTGATGGAGAAGCGGACGCGGGTGGGCTCGCCGGGCTTGAAGGGCTTGGGAGAGGAGTAGCTATCGCGGAAGCGGCCCCGGAAGGGCTCTCCGCGGACGAGTGTCTGCTGGCTGCCGCGGTTCTTCTTGCCGGCCTCGTCATCGGCCTTGGACCAGCCAGGGAGCTTGCCCGGGCTGACGTCGATGAGCTTGACGACCCAGTCTGCATCGGTGCCGGAGGTGGAGACCCAGAGGTCGGCCTCGAGAGGCCCGGCGAGGGTGAGGTCTTTGTCGAGCGGCTCGGTCTGGAAGACGAGGACGTCGGGCCTGCGAGAGGCGAAGCGCTGGTCCTCGGTCATGTAGTCCTTGGCCCAGCCTGGGGTGATCTCAGCGGTGTAGGGAACAGGCTTGGCCGGATCGCTCAGGTACTCGTCGAAGAGGGCGCCGTTTCCTGTGGGAGGGGTGAAGGCGAGGCCCTCCTTGGGCTGGAAGTAGAGGCGGGCCGGGCGCACGCTCTTGGGCGGCCAGGCGTCGAAGCGGCGCCAGCGGTTGGCACCCGTCTCGAAGACGAGGGCCTCGGGAAGATCTGGCTTGTCGCCGCCCTTGAGGTGGTGCTTGAAGAAGGCCAGGGAGAGCTCCAGGTAGGTGTTGCTGGTGGCGAAGCCGAAGTCCGCATCCCCTAGTGAGGAGCCCTCTGTGCGTTGCCAACCTCCATGCTGCCAGGGGCCCATCATCAGCGTGTTGGAGATGCCCGGGTTCTGCTTCTCGATGGAGCTGTAGGTCTTCAGCGGACCATAGAGGTCCTCTGTGTCGTACCAGCCGCCGACGGTGAGCACCGCGGCCTTGATGTTGCGCAGGTGGGGCAGGATGTTCCGCACCTTCCAGAAGTCGTCGTAGTTCGGATGGGCTACGACCTCTCTCCAGAAGGAGATATTCCCTTTGAAATAGCGCGAGTCGGCGTTGCTCAGCGGTCCCAGCTCCAGGAAGAACTGGTATCCGTCCGGGGTGAGGTGCTCGAAGCGCTCCACCTGCTCGCTGGCGATCGGCTGGGGCCGGGGCTTGAAGTGCGCATGAAGGAAGTTGAAGGCCATGGCCAGGTTGAAGGCGCCGTGGCGGTGGATGTCATCCCAGAACCAATCCCCGATAGGGGCCTGAGGTGACACGGCCTTGAGCGCTGGGTGCGAGTCGATGGCGCCCGCCGAGGCGTAGAAGCCTGGGTAGGAGATGCCCCACAGGCCCGCGCGGCCGTTGTTGCCGGGCACGTTCTTCACCAGCCAGTCGATGGTGTCGTACGCGTCCGTGCTCTCGTCGATGTCCTTCGGCCCGCGCTTTGTCGCTTGGTGCGGGCGCACATTCAGGAACTCGCCTTCGGACAGGTAGCGGCCGCGCACATCCTGGAAGACGAAGATGAAGCCTTCCTTCTCATACGCCGCGCTGGGCCCCAGCGCGTTCTTGTACCGAGCCGCGCCGTAGGGGGCCACCGTGTACGTCGTGCGCAGGATCAACAGAGGGTAGCGCTTGCTGGCGCTTGCGTCGTTGGGCACGTAGAGGGCGGTGAACAGGCGCACCCCGTCGCGCATGGGGATGCGGTACTCGAACTTCGTGTAGTGCGCACGCAGGGAGTCGGCGCGCTCAGCGGCGGGGTTGGGTGGGGCGGGCGGTTGCGCGGGGGACTGGGCGCTCGCCGTGTGGGTGAGGGCGAGCCACACGAGCACCACGAGGCCGCGGGACGCGAAGCGCATGTTACCAGGCGATTCCATAGTCCTCGCCAAAGTGGCTGGCGCCGCCCCAGAGCGTGCCGTGCTGCTGGTCGAAGTAGATGGCATTGATGGGCCCGGAGGTGCGTGACTCGAACTTCATCTCGTAGCCCATGCGCTTCAGCTCGGCCCGTACCCAGGGAGGTACCTGCTCGTGCAGCAGCAGCCTGCCCGGCTTCGAGGAGTGATCTCCAAACGAGTCGCGGAGCTGGAAGGTGTTCATGTTGGCCGCCTCGGCCGACTCCTGCACCGTCATCCCGAACTCCACCACGTTGAGGAAGAACTGGAGCAGGTTCTGGTCCTGGCTGTCCCCGCCTTGCACGGCGAAGGAGAGGAACGGCTTGCCGTTCTTCAGCGCGAGGCTCGGCGTGAGCGTGGCCCTCGGCCGCTTGCCCGGCTCCAGCACGTTGAAGGGGTTCTCCGCCGCATCCAGCACGAAGCTCTGCATGCGCTGGCTCAGCCCCACCCCCGTGCGCCCGGCGATGACGGCCGGCACCCAGCCGCCGCTCGGCGTCACCGACACCACCCAGCCCTGCTCATCCGCAGCCTGGATGGCCGTCGTCCCCGCATAGAAGGTGCGCTCGAAGTCCTCCAGGCTCGTCTGCTGCCAGCCCGCATCCTCCTTAGCGGTAGCGGGCGGCTTGGGCGGCCACTGCTCCAGCAGCTTCAGGTAGGGGTTCTTCCCTCCCTGAAAGGGGTACGGGTCTCCCGGCTTGACGTTCGGGTCGTTCTTCTCCCAGTTGATGAGCTTCGCCCGCGCCTTGGCGTACTCCTTGGAGAGCAGGCCCTGGATGGGCTCGGCCGGCGGGAAGTACGGATCTCCGTAGTAGAAGTCTCGATCCGCGAACGCCAGGTTCATCGCCTGGTAGAGCGCGTGGATGTACCGCGCGCTGTTGTAGCCCATGGACTTCAGATCCTGCGTCTCCAGGATGTTGAGCGCCTGGAGCATCACCGGGCCCTGCACCCACGTCGTGAGCTTGTAGACCTCGACGCCCTTGTAGCTCGTCTTCACGGGCTCCTCGATCTCGACCTTCCAGCGCGCCAGATCCTCCAGCGTGATGAGCCCGCCCTCCTCCTGGACGCCGCGCACGAGCTCGCGGGCGATGTCCCCGCGGTAGAACCGCTCGTAGGCGGCCAGGATGGCCTGCTTGCGGCTCTTGCCCGCCTTGAGCGCCTGCTGCTCTGCCTCCACC
Organism: Hyalangium sp.; assembly: GCF_035629615.1. Taxonomy (GTDB): domain Bacteria; phylum Myxococcota; class Myxococcia; order Myxococcales; family Myxococcaceae; genus Hyalangium. Next base: position 5,788 of record NZ_DASPHO010000866.1, read on the forward strand.
AGCTTCTTCAGCGTGTCCGCCAGATCCTTCTGGCGGAAGACCTCGCCTGGCCGGGGCGCCTCTCGAGCCTCCCCGAGGTGCGGGAGCATCACCTCGCGAGAGTAGCGCCACTGCTTCAGCCGCTCCTTGTGTCGCTCGATGCCGTTGGCGGCCTGGGCCTCGATGGGGTAGCCCTCGTCAGCCATCTGGAGTGCGGGACCGAGCACCTCGCGAAGGGAGAGCGTCCCGTACTCCGCGAGCATCACCAGCAGGCCCCCTGGAGTCCCGGGGGTGACGGCGGCCAGGGGGCCGAACTCGGGTGGGTACTTCAGGTTCTTCTTCTGGAAGAACTCCACCGTCGCGCCGGTGGGCGCCACTCCCAGCGCATTGATGCCCACCACCTTGCGCGTGCGCGGATCGTAGATCAGCGCCTGCGTCTCACCGCCCCAGCCCAGCGTGTCCCACATGGTGGAGGTGGCAGCGAGCATCGCGCAGGCGGCGTCCACCGCGTTGCCGCCCTTCTGGAACATCATCGCTCCTGCCGTGGCCGCGAGCGGCTTGCCGGTGATGGCCACCCAGTGCTTGCCATGAAGCACCGGCTTGGCGGTCTGTTGCGCGTGGAGCCGCGGCGGCACGAGCGCCACCGCGAGGAGCAGGCCACAAAGGGCCCGTCGGAGCATCCCAGCTGTCTTCATGTCTTCTCCAGGCGAGGGCAGGGGAGGGGGAGACTAGCGTTCCGGAAACGCTCAGGGGACACTTCTGCGGTAAGTGCCTTCACCGAGGGTTTGGGTTGACTCCAGGGGCTGTGCCGGTCTGGAGATGAAAGGGGTGCCATCGTGTCTTCAACCCGAGCCGTGTTCTGTGGGGTGCTCGCTCTCGGTATCGTCTTGACCACCCTCCCTGCCGAGGCCCGCTTTGGAAAGCGCTCCACCTCGAGCGAGGAGTCCAAGGACGACGACAAGAAGGTCCACGAGGCCACCGCCGTGGGGCAGGATGAGGATGATGATGATGACTTGGGCTCCAGCTCTGGCGATAGCAGCTCCGCGTCCTCGTCGTCGGACATCGGGCTGGCAGTGGACTTCTTCGCCCTCATCTTCGCCGTGGGAAACCACCGCGCGCCCCTGGCTGCGGAGATAGTACCGGAGGGGGAGGTGAGCCAGCTGCGTCACGCGGCGCCCATCTCCCTCCGGACAGGGCTTCAAGGGGGGCTCATGGGAGGCGGTGGGGCGTTTGACCTCTTCCTGGGGCTGGAGGGCTATCAGTTCGGAGTGGACGGCCAGCTGACCGGGCTCTCGTTGCCCACGGACGATGGGACCCCTGGGACAGACAGCATCACCCTGTGGGAGGCCCACCTCACCTGGGCGGTCATCGCACGGGAGCGAGCCCGGCTGCGCGCCGAGGCTGGGGTGAGCGGCGCCACGGCCCCGGACATCTCCTTCGTGGGCCTGAGCCTCGCCGCCTCGTTCGAGGCCTGTGTGGTGGGCCCGCTGGATGTGGAGGCGCGGATGCAGATCACCCCCTTCCCCCACCGGGAGCTCGATGCGAGCGCAGCGCTGGCCCTGCACCTGGGCGCACTGGTGCTGCGCGGCGGCTACCGAGGGTTGGTGCTGGATGATGCGGGCCTCGTGGACGGCATCGTCCACCGAGACATCTTCGGTGGTCCCTATTTCGGGCTCGGCCTGACCTTCTGAGCGGAGCTGAATGACCGAACCTCTCATCCAGAAGGGCCCCACGGCACGGGATCAGGAACGGCACGCGGCGGAGGCTCCACCGCCGCAGCGGACGCTGCTCCAACCAGGGGGCGAGGTGCTGGCGATGCTCGTTCGCCGGGGCTTCCAGCCCAGCATGGCCACGCTCGACCTTCCCTTTCCGCTGGACGTCGACGAAGCCCTGGCCGAGCGGATCGCGGAGCGGCTCGGACACTATGCCTTCCGTCTCTTCCTGAGGGGCGCCATCCTGCGGCGCGGGAGCTTCACCCCAGGCGAGGCCTCAAAGTATGTGGAAGCTCCCCGGGCCACTGAGATGGCAGAGGAGCTCGTGGCGCTGGGGATGGCCACGCGCGAGGAGGGCGGTCGCTACCAACTGCGGCATCCGGTCCGAAACTTTGGCGGCACCTTGGAGTGGTATGTGGCGCGCGAGCTGAGAGGTCGCCTGGGCTTCGACGTGGCCGCGGGCGTGAAGTTCCACGCGCCCGAGGTCGGCGGGGATCTCGACGTGGTGGCCGCGGCCGAGGGCCGGCTGTTATACCTGGAGATGAAGTCCTCGCCTCCCAAGCACCTGGCGCAGGATGAGGTGGCTGCGTTCTTCCGGCGCGTGCGAGCGCTGCGCCCCCACCTTGCGATCTTCGTCATGGACACGGCTCTACGCTTGTCCGACAAGGTCTTGCCCCTGCTCCAGGCCGAGCTGAGCGCTCCGACTCCAGAACCCCGTCGAGTGCTGCGCGAGGTGTGGGCACTGACTCCGCACCTCTATATGGTGAATGCCAAACAAGATCTGATGACCAACGTGGGCATCGCCATCGCTGAGGGATGGCGAGCGCTGTCTCCACCTCCTCCGTGAGGCACACCATGGAGTTCCACCGAGGCCGTCTATTCGATCACATCCACGTGAAGGTCTGTGACCTCGAGGCGAGCAGGCGCTTCTACCGGGCTGCGTTCGAGACGCTGGGCATCCCGTTGGGTGGCGAGCGCCCGGGAGCTTTCTGGACCGATGAGTTCTACGTCAGCGCGGAAGAGCCGCTGACCGCTCACATCCACCTGGCCTTCTAAGCGCCCGATCGAGAGACCTTGCACCGCTTCCACACCGCCGCTCTCGATGCCGGCGGAAGAGACAACGGAGGGCCCGGTGAGCACTAGGGCCGCCCGGGCTACTACGGAGCTTTCGTGCTCGACCCCGATGGCAACAACATCAAGGCCGTGTCCCATGGCCTCTCGCGGCGCTCGGCCGCGTCCGTCGTCGTCACTCCGGGGACTTGAGCTCAGGGGCGTGTGGGACTCACGCGCAGCTTCGCGGACCCGCGGGTGGATGGAGTCGGTAGCCGGAGACTCGGGCTGGGGGCCTCCTGCCGGTCGCCTCTGGCACAAACCTGTCGGACAGTCATACAGGTTGGGCGAGCTCGCGCCAGGCAGCTCGCCCTTCGCGGACTCAGGCGCTGAGTTCTCCCCATGCAACGGCTCCGGCACGGCATGAGGAGCCTTGGGCAGCTCGCTCTTCGTTGACTCAGACACTTCGTTCTCTTCATGGAGAAGCTCCGGCACGGGATGAGGGGCCTCAGGCGTCTCATCTGCCTTGTGGGCCGGCGCGAGGCTGCTGAGGAGGCGGTCATCGGCAGCCTGCAGCAGCGCGGGGAGCTCTCGCCGTAGCGCCTGCGCGTCCCTCTCTCCCACCGCGTAGAGCGCGCACTTCGCCCACTGGTGGATCGCGGCAGAGTCCAGATGGGGTAGCACCTGTCTGGCGATGCTCCAGAAGGCCCGCTCTAAAGATTGGATGAGCAGCACGTGCCCAAGACGGTCTGCCGCGCATGCCGCCAGTCGCAGCAGCTCGAACTCCTGCTGCGCCCATCGCCTGCTTTCCGCTTCCCAGCGTGCAGCTTCCAGCAGCGCAAAGCAGGCATCTCCCAGTCGGTTCCGCTCTATCTCCGAGGCGTGCTCGCAGCAGGCAGCCAGCAGCTCCACAGCCATTTCCCGTTTGAGGGCGAGAAAACCTTCCAGCAGCCTTCGCCTCTCCGGATGTGCCGGGCCCTCTGCACGCAGCGCCACGCCCAGGTTTTCGAGCGTCAAGGCCTCGTCCAGCGGCACCGCGCGGCTCCTGCGCCCGGGGTGTTGCACCACCAGGCCCCGCGCGGCCAGCTGTCCCAGCGCCTCCCGGACGGTCGTTCTCGAGACACCGTAGCGCCTCGCCAACGTTTGCTCCGAGGGAAGACTCCCATCCGCCGGGAGCCCTTGCGCAATCATGCGCTCGACTTCCGCTGTGACCTGCGAGACGAGCCCCATCCGTTCCATGTCCGCCACCCTCCTCGTTCCAACTGGCGCGCATCAAAGCAGCCGCGTCTGACATCGAGGTGTGGGCTGTGAACGAAGATCCTGGCCTATGCGGGACGCTCGGGCAGGGAGGGTGCCTGTGCCACCAGATCGCGGATGTGCTGCGGATCGAAGGGTTTGTCGATTCGCGGGAAGGGCACTGTCTGCAGGAAGGTCCGCGCGCGTTCCGTGAAGCTGCCGCCTGTCATGAAGACGAACCGCTCGAGGCAGTCCTTCCGATGTGACGCCAGCGCTTCGTACACGTCCATCCCTGTCAGGTCCGACATCATCAGATCGCAGAAGATGCGATCGAAGGCGTCATCCTTCTCGAGCAGCGCCAGCGCCTCCCGGCCGCTCTGCACGACCACTACCTCGTGCGAGCGGCCGATGATGCGCCGGAACACCGACGCCATTCCCGGCTCGTCGTCGATGACCAGCACCCGCCTGCGCCGGGACACCATCGCCGCCGAGACGGGTGTCAGGGCCGCCGCGGGCGCCGTGCTCGTGGGCAGGACCACTCGGAACGTGCTCCCCATCCCCAGCTTGCTCGTGGCGCTCAGCTCGCCCTTCATGCTCTGCACCAGTCCCAGGCAGATGGAGAGCCCCAGGCCCATCCCCTCGCCCAAGGAACGCGTGGTGAAGAAGGGCTCGAAGGCGCGATCCAGCACCTCCGACGTCATCCCTCGGCCCGTGTCGCTCACCTCCACCACGACTCGTCCGTCCTCCACCCGCGTGCTGAGGGTGATTCGGTGGCGGGCGACATCCCCCTCGGGGATGGCCAGGGCGGCGTTCATCAGCAGGTGGAGGAACACCTGCCCCAGCTTCGCCTCGTTGGCCAGCACGGTCGGCACCGGGCTGTAGCGCCGCTCCACCTGCGCTCGGTGGCGCAGATGCGGCATGGCCATGGAGAGGCTGAACTCCAGGGCATCGCGCACGTCCACAGGCCCCAGCAGGGACTCGTCCGCCCGGGCAAAGCGCTTCAGATCCGTCAGGATGCCGCGGATGCGCTCGGCGCCCGCGCGCGCGTCCCGCAGCGCCTCGAGCGGCTCCTGGAGCACCTCCGTGCTCGACAGGGGACCCGAGAGTGCTCCCAGGGCCTCCAGCGCGAAGTGCAGGTTGCCGATCACGAAGGAGAGCGGGTTGTTGATCTCGTGCCCTACGCCCCCCGCGAGCTGCCCGGCCACTGCCAGCTTCTCCGACTGGACGAGCTTCTCCTGCGCCGCGAGCAGCTCCCGTGCGCGCTCCTGCGCCAGCGCCTCCGCCTCCAACCGCAGCGAGTGCTCGCGGGCCAGCAGTGCGTCTCGTTCCGCCTCCAGGCGCTTGCGATCCCGGATCTCCCGGAAGAAGGCCGACAGGCCTTGCCCAGAGGGATAGGCATGCACCTCGTACCAGTGATCCGGCGGGAGCTGCGCCTCGAAGCGGTGCGGGACGCGCTCGGCCATCACCTGGAGGAGCGCCTGTTCATAAGGGGCCGTCGCCAGCCGCGGGATCATCTCCCAGAGGCTGCGGCTCAGCATCTCCTCGCGCGGCCGGGCCGAGAGCTCCTCGGTGTGCGCGTTCACGTAGGTGAAGTTCCAGTTCGCGTCGACCGTGAAGAAGACGTCCGGAGTGCCCTCCAGGATCTCCACCATCCGGTCCCGCGTCTGCCGGAGCGCCTCCTCGGTCCGACGGGAGATGCTGATGTCCCGGAACCGCGCAATGAGGAAGTGCCGGAGCTTCATCACCGTACAGTGGAGCCAGCCCTCACCCCGGCTGTCCGCGTACGCTACCGAGAGCTCCGCAGAGATGGGTTCGCCCGAGGCCTCCGTCGCGCAGAGCACGGCCAGCCAGCCCACGGCGTCCCGCTCCGGCAGCAGCTTCCTCAGCCGCTGCCCGGCCAGCTCTCCCTTGAAGGGGCCCAGGATCGCCTCGGCGGCGGGGTTCGCGGAGAGGCACTCGAAGTCGGTGATTGACCCCTGGCCCTCGCGCAGGGGCACCAGGATCAGGCTGCCCTGGGGAGAGACGCGCTCGGCCTCCATGAGCGCGCGCAACAGGGTGCTGGCTTCGATTGTGGCTGTGCCGTGCTGCGGTTCGGGTGGGGCGGTCGTCACGGAGGAAGGGGTCGACATGCCGGCAGCAGGTTCGAGGAAGATCGAGAGGCCCAGAATGCAGAGGGGCCCCCAAGTGTTCCTGGGAGCCCCCTTATAGCGTGTTGTCGTCGAGGAGCCCCTCCCTGGCTCGGCTCAGGGAGGAGCGGGGCGCTTGCTAGCGCGCCGTGCGGCGGCCCTGCGTCGTCACCTTGCCCGGCGTCGCCTGCGCGAGGGACGGCGAGACCGTGAAGACCAGGTCGTCACGATCGTTGTAGCCGCCGCTGGGGCAGGTGCCCGCAGTGGCGCTGAACCGGAAGCCACCGCGGATCGCCTGCTGTCCGGTGGCCGTGGCGTTCAGCGTGAACGTGTGGCTGAAGGTGTAGAAGCCGCGCGCCGTCGGGCAGGACAGCCCCGTGGCCAGCGTGGTCCACGTCGGCGTCGCCGCGGTGGGGTTCGTCGAGTAGTACAGATCCAGCTTGTCCGTGGAGCTGTAGCAGTGCGCGCGCACGTCCACCTTCACCTGCTTGCCCGGAGCCAGGGAGCCCTCGTCTGTGGTCTTGAGGGTGATCTGCTCGAGGCTCTCGTCCGTCTGGTAGGTGCCGGAGTTGCCGTCGACGCACGTGCCACCCAGGGTGTTGGGACGGTTGGTCTCGTTGCCGCTGGTCATCGTGCCACGGCCCTTGAGGGCGGTGGCGCCGGTGTCACAGCCGCACGCGGCGGTGCAGCTCGGCACCTTGAGCGTGGCGTTGTAGGTGGCCACCTGCGGCGCGCAGACGTTCGCGGTGGTGAAGCTGGAGACGCTGCTGTAGGCACCCGTGCCGCAGGTGTCCTTGGCACGCGCCCGCCAGTGGTAGGTGGTGTTGGCGTTCAGCGCCGGGGACACGGTCCACGTGCTGGCCGCCAGGGCCGTGTTCGAGCGCACCACGGTGGCGAAGGCCGAGTCGCTGGCCACCTGCACCTCGTAGGCCGTCGCACCCGCCACGTCCGTCCAGTCCAGCGCCGCCGAGGACGAGACGCCAGTGGCGCCATTGGCCGGAGCGGACAGGGTGGGCGTCGCGAGCGTGGTGCAGCCGCGCGTGGTGAAGGAGCGGCTCGCGGACCAGGCGCTGGCACCGCCGCAGCTGTTGGAAGAGCGCGCCCGCCAGTAGTAGGTGGTGTTGGCGTTCAGGCTCGGGGAGACGGTCCAGGCGCTGGACGACAGGCCCGAGGCCGAGGCCACCACGGTGGCGAAGCCCGCGTCACTGGCCACCTGGACGTCGTAGGTGGTGCCTGTCACGTCGCTCCAGTCGAGCGCCGCGGCGAAGTCCACACCCGTGGCGTCGCTGGCCGGGCTGACGGCAGAGGGCGCGGTGGGCGAGGCGCAGCTCGGCGTCGTGCACACGCACTGGCTGGCCTGGCTGTAGCAAGCGGCGCTCGAGCCCTGGCCGACGATGGAGTAGCAGTACTCGCGGCCGTTGGCCACCTCGCCGTCGGTGTAGCTGGTGCCGGTGACGGTGGCGATCTTCGCCTTGCCGAAGTTGCAGCCCGCGAAGCCCTCGGTCTTCATCACCCAGTACGAGCTGGCCCCGGTGGAGGGGGTCCAGTTCAGGGTCACCGAGCCGTTACCCGGGGTGGCGGTGGCGGCGGGCGCCGCGGTCGGGCCGGTCGCGCAGCCGGCGTTGACAGGGGCCGGCGTGCCGCAGGCGATGTTGTGGCGGTTGAAGGCGGCGTAGATCGCCGTCATGTGCGGCGTGCCGTCGTTCAGGTTGCCGTTGTCATCATCCGCCGCGAGCCAGGACATGTAGCCGTTGGTGGCGCCGCAGCCGTTGGAGGTGCCCGCGGTGCAGTCGCAGGCGTGCCACGTGCCGACGTTGCCGCTGCCCTGGTAGAAGACCTTGTTGGCGACGATGAAGGCCGTGTTCGAGTCGTAGTTGAACGGAGCCGCACGCAGGTCGCGCGACACGAGATCCCAGGCGGCCTGACGCGAGGGGGCCGCGGCGCAGTGGACCTGGCGGCCGCAGGGGCCGGTGCTGGAGGTGCACCGCGGGCAGACGTGGTTCTGCGGGGTGTCAGGGGTCGCGTCCGAGTGCTTGGCCCAGTCCGCGTCGCGCACGCCCGAGCAGTCCGTGGCGCAGTGGGCGGCGCCCGTCTGCGCCTCGTTCACGTTGTAGCCGGTGCCGTCTACCGTCTGGCCGCAGCCCTTGTTGCTGGTCCAGAAGAAGCCGTGGCCAACGCAGGAGGTCTGCAGGCGGTAGATGGCCGCGATGTCCGCGTAGCCCTCGCTGGAGTTGCTCAGCGTGCCGTTGGCATCGTAGTCGTCCATGCCGTGGCCCCACTCGTGATCGAACACCGCGCCGATCTCACCGGTGTTCCGGCAGCCGCCGCCGCTCCGGTAGAAGTTGACGGAAGAGCCGTTCCAGAAGGCGTTGCAGGTGCTGTTGATGTTGACGTTGGAGAGCAGCTGCCCCTGCAGCCAGGTGTTGGACGGGAGCCAGCCGCGGGCCTGCTCGGCCAGCTTGTTCAGCTCGTAGAAGGACGAGCGCGCCGCGGCCGTGTTGCCCGCGCCGCCGCCGTTGCCGATGGTGCAGTCGTGGTTGCCGTTGCTGCCGCCCAGGTTGATGGTGCCGGTGGCGGAGCCGGAGCTGATGGAGCCGCACTTATCGGAGATCCGGACGTACTTGCCGGTCAGCGTGGTGGTGGCGGTGCCGGAGGTGTAGTTGTAGACGCCAGCGCCGTCCGTGTAGTTGTTGGGCGAGGCGAAGCCCGTGTTCGCCCACGGCATCGGCGAGTTCGGCTGCAGGGTGCCGCACGTCTCGTTGTTGGGGCAGATGTCGGTGTTGGTGGTGGGGTAGATGCCGCCCGTGATGTTGGCATCCAGGTAGCTGTTCTCGTCCTCGAGCGCGAGCGTCTCGCCCGTCTGCGCGTCCACCGTCACCTTCCAGCGCTCGTGGCGGCCCGCCTCCTGGAAGCCGTAGGTCCACACGAGGGAGTGGCTGTAGCCAGCGCCGAGCGTGCCGATGAAGCTCTGCCCGTTCTGCGTGTCGGCCTTGGCCAGCGGAGCGATCTCGAGCTTGGGCTGCAGCCACAGGGCGCCCGGCGTCTCGGACAGGCCCAGGCGCTCGCTCCCCAGAGTGATGGCCTGATCGGGCGCCAGCGCGGGCTTCACGGAGATGTTCGTGTTGGACCAGGCCTCGGTGCCCACGAGGATGAGGTTGCCGTGGTTGATGACGGCCGCCACGCGCGCGTGGCGCACGGGCACACCCTGGATCTCCTGCGGGATGTGGACCATCCACAGGTGCTCCGCCACCTGCGTCACGCGGGGCTCACCCAGCTGCAGTGGATCCACGCCGATGGCCGCCGCGTTCTCCGAGACGAACTTGACGAGCAGGTCGCCGACGACCGCCTCGTTCACCTGCGGGACGGCGCGCCCCAGCTGCAGGCGCAGGCTGCTGAGCGTCACCTTGTTGCCCACGCCCGTGCCCGGGATCAGCGGGATGGAGCCCTGGATGGAGGTGGCCGCACCCGTGCGCGGATCCAGGTAGACGTTGAAGTCCTTGCCGTTGCGCGCGAAGAAGTCCGCCCAGGCGCTCTGGCTTTGCGGGGAAAGCTGCTGCTGAACGTCCTTCAGCGGCTCGTTCGTGACGGGGATGTAGAGCTCTGGCTTGAAGAACGCCTTGCTCGACAAGGTGCTGGGGCTGGAATCCGGGGGGACGATCGCCCAGCTCGCGGCAGACAACAGCAGCGCGAGACAGGCGGTCAACTTCGCGACATGGCGCATACGGCTCTCCTGTGGGGGATGCGGACAGCGAGACAGGGGACCGGGGGACGAAGTCCCGCGGGGATTGGCAGCGCCTGGAGGGGATCGGAGAAGAAAGACTGCCGCCAATAAGCCTGATTGGAGGGCAGTCTCTCTAAACCAGAATCCTCTGTTAGACAAGGACTGACAGTGTTTGCAGGAAAGCACTTTCAGTCTGGATTAACTTTTAGGCCAGATGTGTACCCAGTCGTCTTGGATGAGCTTGCCGCCGGTGCGGTCCGTGGTGCCGCTGGCAGAGAAGGCTCGCGGTTCACGCAGGGCCAGCACACTGGCCTCGAGCCAGAAGAGGAGCAGGGCCGCCGCTGCGATGGCGGGGAGTCGCGTGGCGATGGCGGGGCGGCGGGAGGCGAGCACCTGGAGGGGCAGGAGCAACAGTGGGAGGAGCGCGGGGAAGACGGCCAGCAGTCCCCGCGCATAGCCGAAGAAGGCCAGGGTGATGAGGAGGCGGTGCAGCAGCACCAGGGTGAAGAGGCTGAAGGCCCGGTGGGGCGCACGCAGCGAGAGCGCCGCGCCGAACAGGAGGAGCAGCGCGAGCGGCCACTTGAGCCACGTGCTCTCGGGGATGAAGACGTCCACAGGTGGCCGGGCTCCGCGCAGCCCCGAGGGGAAGTTGGAGGCACCGAGCCCGAGGCCCAGCCCTTCCAGCCACCGGTCGAGCTTGGCGAGCATCAAGCGGGCGGCGTCGCCCGGGTGCTCGCCCATCCAGCGGAGGCCCTCCGCGTAGCCGTGGAGCAGCAGGTGGCGCTGGGCTGGATTCGACACGTCGAGGTTGCCGTCCGCGCCGAGCTGGTTGACGAGATCCGGGGTGAAGCCGCCGGTGGCCTGGGCGTTGTTGGCCATGGCGAAGTTGATGGGGCCGTAGACGGTGACCAGGGTCAGCTCGGGGAGTGGTTCAAGGCCGGGGGCGCGCGCGTTGAGCTCCTGGAGCACGCGTGTGTTGCGCACGCTCCATGGGGCCAGCACCGCCAGGGAGACGGCCACCGCCACGGCCCAACGCACGAGCTGGGGCTTGAGCGGCACCTGCGGGTCGCGGTCAAAGGCTGCATAGGCGGCGAGGAAAGGCCAGAGGTAGAGGTGCTCGGCACGTGTCAGCGAGCCCAGCCCCATGACAGCGCCGAGGAGGACA
>NZ_DASPHO010000867.1:0-6586 GCF_035629615.1 Hyalangium sp.
GGGAGGTGCTTCCACCGAGCGCCATGGCCATGGTGTGCCTGGAGTTGGAGGCACTCACCCTGCGCCTGCTCTCCGAGGAGAGGCGGGCCCGGGACACCGCGGAGCAGCTCGAGAGGGAGGCCGCCGTGCTCACGCAGACGGCCGGGCCTGAGGCGGACAGGCCCATCCTCCCCACTCCCAGCGCCGTCGGCACGGAAGAGGGGGTCCCCCGCTTCTCGGTGAGCAGCAGCTCAAGTCCACCCCCCAGCGAGGAACTCTCGGACACGGATCGAGCCTCCCCACCCAGTGAGCCGAGCGACACCTCCACCCAGCGTGAGCGCCGTCGCACCTCCATCTCCGCGCTGCTCTCCACCACGCTCACGGCCATGGTGGGTGGCTTGGTGGTGGTGCTGGCGATGGAGCTGCTCAGGCCCCGCCTGCCGGAACCAGAGCCAGCGCCATGGCTCGCCACTCCCGAGGAGGTGGCACAGTTCGCCACGGATGGGGGCGTCGCCGAGGAGGCTCTGTCCAGCGTAGAGAAAGTGCCTGGCGCTGGCGTCCCGTACGACTCGCTGGGCCGACCGATGCCCAAGCATCCATCCCCGGCGCAGCGCAAGCCGCCGTGTGAGCGTGGCGAGACGGCGATCAACGGTGGCTGCTGGGTCGAAGTCGGCAGGGAGAAGCCTCCATGCGGGGAGAAGATGTTCGAGCACGAGGGGTACTGCTACAAGCCGTCCGTCGACATGCCAAGGACGCCTACGGCAGGGGAGCCCTGATGATGCGACAGTCCATCCTCGCTGCGCTCACTCTTGGGCGTGGATCCATTCAGCCCGCAGTGGGCCACGAGTCGGAGACGCTCGCTTCAGTTAACGCTCGGATCCCGCTTCTGACGCTCAATCCAGTCGCGGTAGTAATAGGTGCTCGTGAACCAGGACTCGTGGCCTCCTCTGGCTTTGGTGAACCCACCGCTGATGCCGACAAGCCAGCGTCCCTCCGCCGTCTCGCGGAAGGAGGGACCGCCGCTATCCCCTGAGAGGACGTGAACCCTGCCCGTTGTGAATCGGAACTCTTTGATATCGCGCGTCGTAATGACTTCCGTCACCAGGTTTCTGCCAAAGCGCCGCATGCCCAAATCGGCGGCTTTTTCGGCGCTCGGCCCGAAACCCACTACGACGAGCGACTCATTGGGCTTGACCTCGACTTCAGGCATGTTGCCATCGGGATTGATGCCTGCCACAGCCTCTTGGAGTTGAATGACAGCGAGATCCGCCCAGTGGCTCTTGACCTTCCCATCCTGGACCTCGGACCTGAAGCTCTCGTGCGCGACGACGGTACCCTCGTAGGACTCGGGTACGCCTACCCACTTTCCGTCCTCTTGCTGATAGCGAAAAGCCCGAACACTTGCCTTCTGCTCACACTTCGCATTTCGCGTTGTGTAGACCCAGGTTCCGGCTCGGGACGCAAAATCCATCGGCAGGCAGAAACAGTGCGCTGAGGAAAGCACGAGACGCGGAGCAATGAGGACGCCGCTGCAACTGCCAGCGGGTGTGTACACCAGAACCGTTGACCGATACCGGTTGGTGTAATCGTCCACGCCTTTCGCCACGGCAAAGTAAGACTCGGGCGTTGATGAACACCCACTCCCAGAAAAGAGAAGGGCCGCCAAAAGAACCTTCAAGGAACCGTTCTGTTGAGCGCACATAAGTCCTCACCGAGGATGCTGGGATGCAGGTGTCGACGGGGAGTCCGCTATCGCTACACGTTGGAGCTCGGTGCGTAGCCAGTCCCTGAAGAAGTACGTGCTCGTGAAGGAGAGTTCCTGGTCGGAGCCGACACTGGCGATCCCCACGAGCCATCGCTGGCTCTTGTCTTCCCGGAAGCAGGGCCCCCCCGTGTAGCCGTTGTAGACGAAGGCACCCTGCTGCTCATAGAGGACCTTTCCGTCCGAGCCTCCACGGATCTGGGTCACCTTGTTATGCCTGAAGTATCGGATCCCAGCGACGCCTAGGAAGCGAGGATCATCGCCATAGCCCGCCATGACGAGCGTTTCGTTCTCCTGGACTTCCGTCTCGGCGAATGGGACTCGCTGCAGATCCCCCCTCAAGGGGGAGTCCAGAACGATGATGGCGAGATCAGCATGGGTGGACAAAACAGCGCCTTGATCATCGACTTCAAGCTTGAAAGCGGGATGAACGCGGACCTTGCCATCGACTCTTCCAAAGGTCTGCTCCACTGACTCCTCCTTGAATTCAGGGGACTTCACCGCGCCAAAGCGAACAGTCATGATAAACGCACGCTCAGCGCAGGCGGAGGGGCCAATGGGACCCTTTTCAGGAACGCCACGCGAGGTGGCTTGCCGCGGCGGGCACACACAACTGGCTGCTGTCAGGGCCACCCGCCGGCTCAGGAGAATACCGCTGCAGTTCGCGTGGACGTGACCGCCGTCCGCCAGGAGCATGATGGTGGACGCGTACCGGTTGCTGACGTCCATCTTCCCTGCCGCCGGGCCACCCCCAAGCCGAGGGGCAATGGCGGGCTCCCAGCCCTCTGGAAGGATGGTGGATTCCGCATCGTCCGAAGGGCTTGGGGTTGGAGTCTGCGTGAGTGGCACCGACCCGTCGCTCCCCCCTCCATCTGCTACTCCAGCGATCTCCGCGCTGTTTTGTTTGCATCCCCCTGGGCCGAACACTCCTGCTGCGCAGAGCAAGAGAAAGCCGAGGCGGGCGAGTGGACGGCGCACCTCTCTCTGGGGGACAGGTTTCATGTGGAGAGAGGATAGCTGTCTCCTTGGAGCAACCTCCAGCGCGGCAGCCAGCTCCTCGTGGTACCTGAAAGAGCTCCCGGCCCGGCATCGTTGCACCGGAGCCGTCTCACCGACGAGTCCTGCACCTGGATGTCCGCGCCGGAGGATCGGCGGACGCTTCGAGCCTCAGGCGCTGGCGTACTGCAGGCCGTCCGACTCGCCCAAGGGGATGCTGAAGCAGAACGTGTTCCCCTCGTCCGAGGGGGCGTCCAGCCAGATGCGCCCCCCGTGCGCCTCGACGATCTGCCAGCTCAGGTGCAGCCCCAGCCCCACCACTCCCGTGTACCCCGCTGCGCCCGGGGGCAGCGGCTCGTAGAGCGGCTCGAAGACGTGGCGCTGGCGGTCAGGCGGGATGCCCGGCCCATGATCGCTCACCGAGACCACGGCTTCACGGCCCGTACACTGCATCCCCACTTCGATCGAGGCACCAGGAGGTGAGTACCGGATGGCGTTCTCCAGCAGGTGCGCCACCACGTCCCCCATGCGCTGGCGGTCTCCATCCACGAGGAGCGACTCGGTGGCCTCGATGGAGATCGGGTGCTCCGTGGTCCGGGAGATGCTCTTGACCTTCTCCTCCACCACCTCGCCCAGATCGAACCGGTCGCGCTCCATCTTCGGCAGGCCCGGGGCCATCCACACCGCGGCGAACAGGTGCTCCACGAGCTGCGCCAGCCGCCGCGTGTTCCGGGCAATGGCCGTGAGCCCCTTCTGCTGGCGCACGGAGTTCACCTCCATGCGGCTCAGGATCTCCGCCCACGTCTGAATGGTCGTGACGGGCGTCCTCAGCTCGTGGGCCGCGGCGGACATGAACTCCTCGCGCAGCCGCAGCGCCTCGCGGACCTCCAGGAACAGGCGCGCCTTCTCGATGGCCATGGCGAAGAGCTGGCCCACCGTGGTGTGGAACTCCAGCTCCCTCGAGGCGAACTGACGCGGGGCCTGGGCGAAGCACGTCAACACGCCCACGAGGTGTCCTCGGGAGAGCAGCGGGACGGCCACCAGGCTCCGGAAGTCCTCCTCCCGCGCGAACTTCCGGCAGAGCGCGGGCACCTCCCCGAGCTCGATGTCCCCGATGACCTGCAGGGTCTCCTGCCGGGCGGCCTGAGCCGTGAGCAGGGGCGACTCGAAGGAGATCTGGTGGAGGTCCTCCCGGATCTTCTGCCCCAGCCCGTGCGAGCCAATCAAGGTGAGCTGCTGGTGGTCGGGCTTGGCCAGCCACAGCGCGGCGGCGTCAGCTCCCAGCGCATGGAGGCTCTGCTCGATGGCCACATGGGCGACCCGCTCGAGCTCCACCTCCATGACGAGGGCCTGGCTGACGCGGGACAGCGCCAGCTCGCGCTCGAGCAGCCGCGCCCGCTCCTCCTCCACCTGCATGCGCTCGGTGATGTCGTGGACGACGATCTCTCCCAGGATGATCTGTCCGGCGGAGTTGCGGACCGGGGCACCGTTGATGCTGACCAGGCGCTCATTCCCATCCAGGGTGCACAGCCGCAGCTCCATGTCGGTGAAGGTCTCCCCGTCCAGCGTGCGCTGGAGCGGCATCTCCGCCAGCTGCAGGGCTCGCCCATCGACATGCTGCAGGCAGTAGCGCTCAAGGTACTCGGACAGCGGCCGGCCCAGGTCGGAGCGTTCCCGGAACCCGAGCAGCCGGCGCCCCGCGGGGTTGGCATCGAAGAGCCGGCCATCCGGGCTGGCGAGAAAGATGGCGTCCGGCACGCTGGCGATGATGGCGTCGAGCTGGCTGGCGTGCCGCTCGGCCTCTGCGCGGAGCGCGTCCACCTCGGCCTGACGCTGCGACACCCGAGCCGCCATCTCGTTGAAGGCGTCTCCCAGCTCTCGCAGCTCATCGCCCGTCTGGATGGAGACCCGCTGCCCCAGCTCCCCACGGGCCAAGGCCCGGGCCAGCAGCTGGAGGCGCCGCACGGGGTGAGCATAGAAGCGGGCCAGCACGGCCGAGATGAGCCCGCTCAGCAGCAGGATGCCGATGAAGATCGCCAGCTTCATGCGGAGCCACGCATTGAGCGGGGCCAGCGCCACGTCACACGGCGCCATCACCCCCACGGCCCACCCATGCCGGGGCGTCGGGACAAAGGCGCCCAGCGAGGCGTCCCGGCTGAGCGGGTTGGTGAACTGATCGAGCTTCACGGGCGTCCCGGCCAGCGCGAGCGTCAGGGGCGCGAACCCGAGGAACGCGCTGCTCTGCTCATACGTCAGATCAGGGTACCCGGTATGGAAGGCCAGCCGGCCCTTCGGATCGACCAGGAGGATCTCCTGGCCGGACTGGAGGCGGGCGCTCGTATAGCGCTGCTCCAGCAGATCCGTCTGCATGATGACGTTGACGACGCCCAGCGGCTGATCGCCCGGCCCGGGGATGGGAACGGAGATGAGGATCGCCGTGCGCTTGGGGCGCCTCAGCTCGATGACCTCGGAGATGACCGGAGCGCCGGTGGCCATCACCTTCTGGAAGTACGGGCGATCACCGATGCGAATCCGAGGCTCGGCGGGTGCGTCCGGCTCGCCCCAGCCGCGGTTGAGCCCGGTGGCGTCATAGATGCCGATGGCGTCATAGAGCGAGCTGTTCTGGACCAGCCGCTGCATGTGCGCATCCAGTGTGCGGGGATCCAGGCTCCGCACCAGCGGATCATTGGCCACGGCCTGGGCGAACTCGATGGCGGACTCGAAGGACTCGGAGATCTGCACCGCGACGGCCTGGGCCGCCATCCGCTGGGAGGCGAGGATCGTCTCCTGGGTCCTCCTCTGCCCCTGGAAGAAGTCAGCGCTCAGCAGCGCCAGGACAGGCAGCAGGACAGCACCGAATGCGAGCAGCAATTTGGCGTGGAAGTGCAGTCGAGGCATGGCCACCCGGGAGACGCGTTACCCCGTCTCAACAGTCATGCAGGCTCAATGCCTTCAACCGTCGCCCCTTCACCTGGGCGGACTGGGAGCAGCCTGGCAGGCGCCTAACAGCTCAGGCCCGAGGGAGTGTCGCCCCCGTGCGAGCTGCCAGGGTACGAGCGAGCGCCCGCAGGGGACTCTGCTAGGATGCCCGGATCCTCAGCCCGCGGCCTTTCGCCACTGCAACCATGCTCGCTCAGTCGCTCGCCGCTCCCGCCTTGGCTCTCTCTGCCCTGCCTGTGCACCGGAAGGTGCCGCCTCCGGAGCTGCTGCGCGAGCACGAGCTGGGAGGACGGAAGTGGGCCGTGGCGCTCCCCGTCACCTTCACTCCGTTTGCGTCGGCACAGCCGTGCTCGGCGCGCTGTGTGTTCTGCTCGGAGACGCTGTGGCACCGGGACTCCCAGCGGCTCTCCGCCTCGCTGCGCCCGGGGGCGGGCTACCACGAAGGCCTTGCCCAGGCCCTGGCCACGCTCCGGGGGCTCCCGCTGGGCCTGTCGCTCTCCGGGCTCGAGTCCACCGACGTGCCCGAGTGGCTCCTCGGAGTGCTCGACGTGCTCGAAGCCCATGAGCGTCACCCCGAGGGTCACGTGGAGGAGAAGGTCCTCTACTCGAATGCCGCGGGCCTCAGCCGGGAGACCTCGGGCGCTGTGCTGCTGCCCCGCCTGGCGCGCTTTGGACTGACGCGGGTGGAGATCTCCCGCCACTTCCATGAGGCCGCGCGCAACGATGGCATCATGCGCTTCCGGCCCGGGCAGCCCATCGCCCGGCAGGAGGTGTTCGAGGAGACGGTCCGCACGGCACGGGAGCACGTCCCGGTCCGTCTGGTCTGCATCGTCCAGCGCACGGGGGTGGCCACTCCCGAGGATGTGCAGGCATACTTGGAGTGGGCGGTAGAGCGGCTGGGCGTCACGG
>NZ_DASPHO010000868.1:0-6091 GCF_035629615.1 Hyalangium sp.
CCGAAGATGGCGACGCGCGCGCGGACGATCTTGGACAGCGGAAGGATCCGATACGGGCAATCCGGCAGCCGCTTGATCAATTCTGCGCCATTGCAGTGCAGATAGAAGGCCCTCAGATCGGGATCCAGCCGCCAGGCCACGCGCTGCTCGAACTCCGCGATCTCGGCAGCCGTAGCGGGCGGGTACGGGAAGTGTTCGCGTGAAACTTCTTCAAGCAGGTGGGTCAAGGGGAGCGCTATCGTCAGTCATCCAAATAGGTCATCCAACGCTGGCTGCACTGCCATTCCGAGGCCCCTCCCACTTTCGCGCAGGCTGTGCGCCCCGATAACTGCCCAGTGTAGCCGCATGATGATCCTCCCACTCTGGCTTCAGACGAGCGAATGCCTCAAGCCGGAAAGACCAAACAGCCCTGACGGGTCGTGATGCCTGGAGGCGCATGCGCTCAACCGGCTCAGCGTCACCTACTTCTTGAAGACCTTCGTGCGGTGCCAGGGCAAGTACAGCCGGTGGCGTGCAGCCAGTGCCTTCACCCTCAATGGAGCGGCGAGGCCGAGTGTCTGCTGGGCCTCCGGAGGGAGCTGGCCGGAGACCACGACCGCGCCGTCCTCTTCAACGCCGATGAACCCCCGGTCGAACGCGGCGTCGACGTGCGGCGCCAGGAGCAGGCCGTTGAACACGTCGAGCCGCTCGGCATCGGTGTCGCAGTCGGCCCACGGCTTGATGTGACTGGCGCGAAGGAGCTCGGGCACGGCGAGGCCGGTGATGGCGCAGCGGCCCTCCCAGTACTCGAGGAGACCGGCGCGGAAGAGCTCCTGCCCAACGCGCTGAACCACGAGCCGCTCGGTCTCCGTGTTCCTGGGGAGGAGGTGGGTTTTCTTTTCGAAGGCGTGAAGGAGTTCGTCGGGAAGCGCTCGGGCGAGTTGGTAGGCGCGGCGCAAGAGACGATGGAGCTCGGCCACGTCCTTCACCCCCCGCACCGCCTGTGCGCCCGGGGGCATCGGGGCGGTCACCAGCTCCCCGTACTCCCCAAGCGCCCGCGCAACGTCGACCCGTGAAAGGCCTGCGGGGGGGTGGCCCTCGTCGTTGGCGCTCAGCCACACCTCGAGCGGCGCGTGGGAGCTGCCGAAGCGGAGCCAGTCCCCCTCGCGCTCGAGCTCGTGGTCGAAGCCGTTGTCGGCGGCCGCCTTCTCCAACCGCGTCACCGTGACGGTGGAGAGGAGCGACGGTGGCCAGTACTGGTTCTTCGAGTAGATGGCCTCAATCTGGTCGCGGATGTCCTTGGCGTGGACGGTCGTGAACGACGTCGCGAACTACGAGAAGACGTCCATGGCTCCTCCGCCGGGGCAAACCGTAACCCAGCGAAGTCACAAAGGCTTCTGGTTTCCCCCACCTGAGAACGCGCCGTCTTGCGAGCTGACCTCGGACCCTTGACTACGGGGAGGGGAGGGGGGGCTCGTGCGCCCGCTTGCGCACCCGGACGCGCACCTTCTGCGGATCCTCGCTGACGTCCACGTCGATCTCCGCCCCTTCGCCCTCCTGGCGCCGCAGCTCCTCGATGAGGCGCTGCCGGGCCTGCTCTTGCTCCTCGGGCGAGGCCCCGGCGCGGAACAGCGAATGGCCTACCACTCCAAACAGGTTGTCGCGCACGCGCCCTTCGAGGCTCGTCACCTCCACGGGAGTCCCCGACAACTCCGGGAGGGCCCGAAGCCGTTGCAGCCCCTCGCCATCCTGGACGAGCTGATCACCCCAGACGTCCACCACCAGCGTGGCCGATCCGTCCGGAGCTCGGCGGACCATGACCTTGATGTCCACCACGCGGCTGGACTTGGACAGGAACGCGTGCGCCACCTTCTCGCCCAAGCCAGGGGGCGGCAGCTGGTCCGCCTGAAGCATCAGCCGGATGCGCTTGCCGACCTCGACCTTGTACTCGGCCGTCACCTGGGTGGCCGTCACCAGGCACAGCAGGAACCCGGCCGCCGTCGCGTACCTCAGCCACGGAGACCGGCCGCGCCTGTCAGGGTGGCCCACTCGCACGTCATACGCGGCGAGCAGCTCCTGCTCGAGCCGGGCTTGGTGCTCAGGGTTGAGCGGCGGCTCGCGGCCGCGCAGCGCTCGGGAAAGCTCTTCATCCGTCATTGGCCAGCTCTCCTCTCGCCGGGCCGGCATCCCACCGCGCCCGCAGCTCGCGCACCGCCCTCGAGGTGCGCTGACGGACCGCGGCCTCGCTGAGCCCCATCACCTGGGCAATCTCCGCGAACCGCAGGCCGTCCCCGAAGCGCAGCATCAGCAGCTCGCGAGTCTCGGCCGGCAGCCGTGCCAGCTCCGATCGGACTCGTGCCACGTCTTCTTCCCCCATGAGGCGCTCGAGCGGCCCGGCCTTCGTGTCGGGCACGGCGGCAGCAGCCTCCTCGGGCACCCTGCCGGCCCGGCTGCGCGCCTCGTCCACGAGCGCGTTTCGCGCCATGGAGAGGGCATAGACCAGCACGGTGCCCTTCCGCGGATCGATGCGGTCGAGCGACTCGAGCAGCCGGAAGAACACCTGGCCCACCAGCTCCTCGGCATCCGCTGGGCTCGGGACGCGCCGGCGGAGGTAGCGCGAGACGGGGCCATACAGCGCCCGGTACAAGTCCCGGAATGCCTCGCGGTCCCCGCGCTGGCCGCGGACGACCAGTCGTGACAGCCAGGCATCTCGAAGTGGCCAGGGGAGTTGAGGCATTGGCAGGGCGGCCCTACTCCTTCTTGATGATCTTCACCACCTTCTTGACCCGCTCGCGGATGTCGGGGCGGTCCTGCGGGTCGAGCGTGGAGACCTGGATGTCCGCCGCGGCCAGCACCGGGAAGGCGTCCCGGAGCGCCTGTGAGATGTCGGCCTGGGGCACGGTGCCGCCCCACAGGTCCACGGTGAGCTCCTGCTGTCCCTCGGCGTGGCGCCGCTTCACGCGAACCTCATGCCGGCCGCCGACGGTGACGAGCGACTGGACCATCTTCTCCGTGTCCGGAAGCTGGCCGTTCGCCTCGGTGAGCCGGACGAGGACACGCGTACCGGGCTCCTGGGACTCGGAGGCAGAGGCCTGCACGGAGAGAGAGAAGAAGCTGAGGACAACGAGGACACGGCTCCACAGGGTTGCGCGCATGGTGCGCCTCCTTCGGCGTTGAGTACCGAGGGGAGATACGGCCCACGCGCAAAAGTGTGACGGCCGCATGTCTCCGAGCGCCGGCTGAGGGAGGCAAGGGCCCGGATCAGGCCCGGGCGCTGCGGATCACGGCCTCCGCTGCCATGCGGCCCGAGACGACGGCAGCTCCCGCGTGCTCACACGGTGGGGACACGGAGTTGCCAACATGGAAGACGCCTCGCTCCGGATCGTAGCTCTCCGGCTTCTGGAACGGTGCCTTCGTGAAGGCGGGCACCGCGGAGCTCGAGAGGCCGTGAAGCTCCTGGTACTGCTTCGGCGACACGAAGCGCTTGTAGAGGAGCGCCGACTGGAGCCCGGGGAGCAGGCGCTCCGCCTTCTCCAGGACGTAGCGCTCCACGCGCAGGCGCTGCTCCGCAGAGAGCTCGTCCAGGCCACGGGGGAAGGGGAGGTAGAGGTTGATCGCGTAGTAGTCCGGCTTGGACGGCAGGTCGCTCGCGAACAGGTGGAACCCGAACGCCTCGGGGAGCGCTCCCGCATCCAGGCTGTCGAACCAGCCGGAGGTGTGCGGAGGAAACCAGGCGAGGGTGTGGAAGCCCTTGGGAAAAGGCAGGCTCTTCTTCACCGCGAGATGGAACATGCCCAAGGCGAGCCCGGGCTTTGCGTCCGCGGGGAACTTCCCCCATCGCCCCTCGCTGGAGATGACATACCGCGCGAGGTACTCCCCCCCTGAAGTCGAGACCGCCTTGAGCGCCCCCTGGGAGCTCAGCCCCGTGCACTCCGTGCGCAGCGCGAGCACTCCGCCGAGCGCCTCGAACCGCTCGACCATCTTCTGGATGAGCACTCCGGGTCCACCCTCCGGGATGATGGACTGGTCGTACCCGTAGGCATACTCCTTCGAGAAGCTGGCCTTGAACTCATCGAGCCGGAGGTCCGCCGGCTTCCTCGAGTAGGCATAGGCGAGCGCCTTCACGAAGTCGCCGAAGTCGGGGCTCTTCACACACCCGTCCACGAGCGGCTCGAGGTACTCGTAGCGCTCGCTCACGGAGGGGTTCGACAGCGCGCGGCCGACCCTCACCGCGTCCACCGCATGCCGCAAGAGGGTGAGCACCGTCCTGGAGGTGAGCGGGAACTCGTAGACCTCGCGCTCGAACGTGAACCGGCTCTTCACCTTCTTGAAGCCGACCTGGACACCCAGGCTGCGCAGCTCCCGCTCCAGGCCTGTCCCGAAGTCATTGCTGCCAATGACGAACTCGTAGCCGTCCAGGACGCGGGTGCCGCAGAGTCCGCCCGCGACGTCGAGCCGCTCCAGCATCAACACCCGGAGGCCCTCCTGTTGGAGGCGCAGGCCTGCCGTCAGACCTGCGAGCCCCGCGCCAATGACGATTGCATCGTAGACCTGCGAGCCTTCTGTCATTCAGCGCCTCTCGTTCACGACGTGTGCCACAGGATTCACCGGAGAATCCCAGGCGGGAAGTGGCCGCAAGGGCATGCCTCCGTCGGGACGTTCCGCGAAAATCCTGCCGGCACCCGTGAGCGTCAGCGCAAAACCTGCGCCCGTTTCCTCACCCCTGAGAAAGCAAGAAGCGCCAGGCGCGCGGACAGGCGCTTGCACTCTCTGCCCCTCAGCGTATGCGGGTCCACACGGCGAGGCCTCTGCGGCTTAATACGGCCTGCCCGTTGCAGCGGGCTCAGCTCGTCATCCATCCAGACCGATCCGGAGAAACATATGTCCGAACAGCACACCCCTACCAACGGCCCGCGCTTCCATCCTGGCATGCCGCTCCCTCATGGCAACAGCGCGGTGGTGAAGAATCTCCTCGAGGAGCGTCCTTCTGCTACCGCGCGCGCTGACGCCCTGGAGGGGATGAGGGTGTACTCGCCGAAGCTGCCCGTGGATCCGTCGAGCCTGACCTGGCTCGGTCCTCCGGACGCCTTGGGCGGAGAGGTGCTCTCCGGCGAGCCTCGGCTCTACGGCCGGTTCGACTTTCGCGGGGGCAACATGGCGGCCGGCCTCTTCATGGCCACGACCGGGCTGATCCGCGTCACCTTCCCGTTCACCGAGCACGCCACCATCCTCGAGGGTGAAGTGACGCTGACCGACGAGTCAGGCAGGACTCAGTCCTTCAAGGCTGGGGACTCGTACTTCATCCGCCAGAATCAGGTCATCCTCTGGGAGGTGAGGGGCAAGCACGTCGTCAAGAGCTTCTTCAACATCATGGAGCAGTGAGGCCGCTGGGCCGCCGCGCTCAGGCGAGCCCGCTCTCGATTCGGGACATGAGCACCTGAAGGGAAGCCCGCTCCTCATCCGCGAGACGGCCTGTACGGTCGCAGCGGGTGAGGAGCAGCTCGGCGGTCTCGCGCGCCAGGGCGGCCATCGGGGACACCGCCTCGAGCTTCGCCGTGAGCGAGATGAGGGAGCGCAAGGTCGAGGCATCGTCACGCACGTCCTCGAGGAAGCGGATCTTCCCCTCTGGCCGCGCACACGTCTCCCGGACGAGCCGCTCCAGCCAGCGCGCAGTGGCCTCAATCTTGGGGTAGTCCAGCTTGTCCGGCGTGTCCTCGGGCGTGTGGTAGTGGCGCCAGCGCCCGTTGGAGAGGAAGAGGAAAGGCACGCTGCGGCGCCAGAAGCCCCAGTAGTCAGAGAGGGGAGGGACGGTCTCGGCGTCGAGTCGCCGGATGACGACCCCTGGCTCCGCCCGGGACAGGCGCTCCACCAGCGCCCCTGTCCCTTCACTCCGCTCGGCACCCAGCGCGAACACCGACTGACGGATCTCGGCGGGGAGCCCCTCGGGGCCCACCGCATGGCCCACGAGGTCCATGCAGATCATCAGATCGATGGTGTTCAGGGGCACGGTGGGGTGGCGTGCGTAGTGCTCCGAGCCCATGGAGTCCGAGAGGAAGTGCGGGGGCTCCTCCCCATCGAACGCGGCGAAGAGGACGCCTCGACCTCTGGGCGG
>NZ_DASPHO010000869.1:0-11794 GCF_035629615.1 Hyalangium sp.
TGTCACCGGGCTCTGGTTCTTCCGGGGCGAGGAGCCCCAAGGGCGAAACCTCGCGACAGGTGCTGTCTCCCGTCAGTCCCCTTCTCCCACTCGCTCCACGACGGTCACCCGGCCCGAGCAGGCGCCTGGCCCTGGAGAAGAAGAGACGCGCTCCGACAGCTCGCTGGAAGTGGCGGTCTTCTCCGGGAATACGTCGCTGCCCGGAGCACAGGTCCAGATCTACAAGCGCGAGCCGGCCGACCTCCTGCTCCCTCCCGTGCACTGGAGCGGTTGGAGAAGCGGGAAGACAGAAGCAGATGGGCGATGGGTCCTGCCCCTACCGCCCGGGAGCTACTACGTGACGGCCCGAGCGCCGGGACTCGCCCCGGGCTACGCCGCCGTGGTGCATCCACCGGGTTCGGAGTGGACCCGTGCGCGGCTACGCCTGGAGGCTGGGGCGGAGCTGCGAGGCACCACCGAGGTGAGAGGCGCGGACGCGCCGGTCTCGTTCGCGGAGATCATCCTCACCCGCCATACCTTCACGTCCGGTCCTCAAGGCCGCCCGGAGGCTCCCGAGGAGGAGAGTGCCGTGGCCACCAGCTCAGAGACCGGCGAGTTCCAGCTCTCGGGCCTGGCTCCGGGCCGGTATCGCGTCGAGGCGCGCGCGCCCGGCTACGTCAGCGCGGTGCTCCCCTCCGTGCCGATTCCCTTCGGAGCCCGTATGACTCTGGAGCTGGCCCCGGGCGGTCAGCTCGAAGGCGTGGTGCTCCGCGCGGACGGTCAGCCCGCAGATGGGGCGGAGGTGCTCGCGGCCGACCTCGAGCAGGCGACGACCGTCGGCGCGGACAGCGACGGGCGCTTCTCCCTCCAGGTGCCACCGGGCGCCTATGCCCTGTCTGCCCGAAGGGGTGATGAGGCCGGCGCGCTGGAGCACGAGGTCAAGGTCGTCGTCGGGCAGCGCGTTCAAGGGCTGCGCCTCCAGCTCAGCGGTGGGGCATCGATCTCCGGGAAGGTCGTGCGCAGAGACAGCGCGCCCGTGGTGGGAGCGCGGGTAGAGGCTCGGCGCCAGCAGACCGAAGGCAGCGGCACAGCCGTGACAGACGGAAAGGGCTCCTTCTCCCTCCCAGCGCTGGCAGCTGGCACCTACGTGGTCCGAGTCTACGTGCCCGGCGGGTCTCGCTTCGATCACGGCCCCCTCACGCTGGCCGCGGGTGAGCACGCCTTGTTGACACTCATCGATGAGCCCCGCGGGGGCCTGTGGTGCTCGGTGGGTGGGGATCAAGGGCCCGTTGGGGAGGGCATCCGGGTCCGGGCGAGCGCTCTGCCGGCAACGGCGGACCGCAGTGCCGTCGAGGCTCGCACGAACAGCAAGAGCAGGGTCCACTTCGCAGGCCTGCCAGCGGGACTCGTCCGAGTCGAGAGCCCCGCAGTTCCCTCTCTCGAGGGTCGCTCCGTGACCGTGCTCGTGCGCAGGAACTCGGAGAACCACAACTGCGCCCTCTCCAGCGGACTCTCCAACATCGAGGGCCGGGTGGTGGAGCGCTCGGGGGGCCCGCCCGACGCTCCCGTGCTGGTCGTGAGCAGCTCCACTCCCGAGTCTCGCTACCCCAACCTCCTGTGGAGCGGAGCGATGCAGCCCGACGAGCAAGGGCGCTTCCGGACCACGCTGCCTCCTGGGAAGAACCACTACCTGAGCGCATTCCGACGCCGAGGTGTGGGCTGCGGAGTCAGCGGGCAGAAACAGATCCGGGTCGAAGCAGGCCAGAGGATCGATGCCACCATCGTCCTGGAGGACACGCGAGAGCCTGCGCTCCGGCTCCACGTGCTGGAAGCGGATGGAGCGCCTGCTTCACTGGCCTTGGTGAATGTGTCCACGGCGTCCTTGTGGGTCCTCGCTCAGACGGATGAGCAGGGCCGCCTCGACGTGTGTCTTCCCCTGGGGCAGCAGCAGCCGTCTCTCACCCCGCTCCTGCTCGTCAGCTCCTTCGATGAGGCGCGGGCGGCGATGGTCGAGAAATGGAGCGGTGAGCGCGAGCTCTCCCTCCGGCTGCGCCCCCTGCCCTCCCTTCGAGGCCGGGTCATCAACACGGACGGCACGCCCGTGAGGCGCTTCACGGTGAGTCCCGTTCCCCAGAACCTCTGGGCTCATACGAGCCTCCCCTCCCACGAGTTCATGGGGGATCAGTTCGAGCTGAACGGGCTGCCCGTGGGCCGGAGCCAGATTCTCGTCTCGGTGGATGGCGTGGCGACGGCCTCTGTTGTCGTCGACTTGCTCCCCGAGGAGCGCAAGGTGCTGGAGATCGCCGTCTCTCCAGGCGTATCGGTGACTGGACGGGTCGTGGACGCGGTGACCCGGCAGCCCGTGGCGGGTGCGTCCGTGCTCGTTCCGCGGCTCGCGACCACGAGCACCTCACCGGATGGGCGCTTCGCCTTGCGGAGCATGCCTGTAGGGGAGCACCTCCTCATCGTGCACCGTCACCCTTCCCACCGTGTGACGCAGCTCGTGAAGCTGTCCCCGGAACAGGACAAGGAGGTGGGGGATATCTCAGTCCCCTGAGCGGCACCCATCCCGCCTCTGATGGGTCAGCGGGCCTGAAGCCCGCTGGCCGCTGCCCCGTCGGCATCAGGAACGCCATACAGCTCCAGCGTCGCGCGGCGTCCCCTCACCTGTGCTGTACCGAGCGGCTGGCAGAGAGCCTGCAGCGCCGCTGGCAGCCGGCCATGCAGCGCCCGCGACCCCCAAGGTGACGAAGTAGAGTACGAGATGGGGTCCATGATGAATGTGGCAGCACCCGAGGGCATGAGCGCGTGGCTCATCAGGAAGAAGACGGTAGGCAGTAAGCCGAATGGCACGAGGACCGCCCAGGCCCGCCATCCGTGGACCAGCAGCCCGCCCGGCTTGACACCGCGATGACTGCTCAGTGCTCAGGCGAGCTCGCTACGCTGGTGCCGTGGGCGCTCCCACGGTGAGCGTCGTGGGCTTCTCAGGCAGCAGCGCGTAGGAGGGGAATGGCTGGGGCAGCGGCGAGGACTGCAGCCGCAGCGAGCACTGGGTGGCGAACGCGCGGACGGCCCCTTCCAGCAGCACCAACGCCGCCGTGCTTCCCGGGCAGGATTGCGCTCCTCCTCCGAAGGGGAGGAAGACCTGGCTGGTGGGCTTGTCCTCCTGAAGAAAGCGCTCGGGCTGGAAGCGCTCCGGAGCGTCCCAGGAGCGAGGATCGTGATGAAGCAGGTAAGGGCTCACCACCACGCGCGCGTCAGCGCCGAGGACATCGGGGAGACGGTCGCGAGCATCAGTGGACTGAAGCCATTGCGGCGGGTGGGGACGTCTCCGTCCTGGGGACCCTGATCAAGAGCCCGCTGCTTGAGGCGGACGAAGAGCGCCCGGCGCTCCTTGCGCTGCTTCCGGGAATCCCCTCGCTCGCTGCGGCCCTCCGTGAGCGCCCCACGGATCGCGAAGAAGTACTCCTCTGGATGCTCGACCTCGAGCCCGAAGAGGGCCTTCAGGGTCAACTCCACCGCGAGCGTGCCCCCTGCATCGATGACCTCGATCGCTCTGGCCTCGCGCCAGCGATGCACGGCACGCGCGACGACGTCGAAGGCCGACTGCTCAATCTGGACCCGGGTGTTCGGGTCACTGCCTCGGGTGGCCTTGCTGCCCCGCACCAGACCGTCCGCGGGCGGGCGGATCAGCTCGAGCGCCCGAAGCTCCGGCGTCAGCTGGCTGCCGTAGGTCTGGTCGCGGTTGGCGAGGACGGCCAGCGCGTGCTGAGGCGCGTTGACGACGATGAAGGTCGTCCACAGCATCCGGAAACCGCAGCGGTCGCCATGGGCGCGGACGACTTGCTCGAGGAACCACAGCCGCTGCCTGGCGTGAAAAGAAAAAAAGGAGCCGAGGAGCGGAAGACCCCGAGGGCCAGGAGGAGCTGGGCTCATGTGAAGGCGCCTGGCCGCGAGGCACGGCCAGTCCCTGTCTGCGCGGGCGGCTTACAGGCCAGAGCGGTCGGCCTTGGCGCGGTAGAAGTCGCCCAGGATGCGGGATCACATCGACCTGGAAGGTGTCACGGGTTCCGTTTGGCCTCGTACCCGGGGAGTGCTCATCCTCGAGAGCTGGAAGGACTCGTTGGTGTCGACGGCGCCAAGCCCCTGGACGGTGGCCCCGCCAGGAATGATGAGGGCGTCCCCCACGGCCGCAGCTCCGATCCCATGTCGAGGAGTGCGCATGGGGCTCGCCGTCGCCCACTCGTTCGTTGCGGGGTCGTAGACCTCGTTCTCCAAGAAGACGCCGGTGGAGGTGCTGGGATTGCCCTCGCCACCCAGGACGTAGATGCGCCCCCCGAGCACCCCGGCCGCGCAGCCAGCCCGGGGAGTCGGCATGTGCGCACGAGAGGACCATTGGCGAGTGGAAGGGTCGAATGCGTCCACGCGATTCGTGGGCGCGTCCCGACGGCCGCCCAGGGCATAGAAGAGGCCACTCACCGAGGCGCCCACGAGGTGGTCGAGCGGCTCAGGGATCGGCGCGAGGCTCTCCCAGGTGTCCGTGGCAGTGTCATACGCGGAGACCTCGTCGACGGACCTGCTTCGGAGGCCGCCCGCGACATAGATGCGGCTGCCGATAACCGCCACCCCGGAGGCCCCCCGCTCAGTGCCTGCCGGCATTCCCTGCTTCTCCGTCCACGTGTCCGTCCCAGGCTCGTAGACATAGGTGTCCCCGGCAGCGACGAAGTCGTCACCGAGACCACCGACGACATAGAGCAGGCTGCCCACAGCGGCGGCGTTGAGGTGGTGGAGTGGCTGGGGCAGCGGCGCTCGCGAAGACCAGGAGTCCGTGAGTGGATCGTACACCTCCACCCGGCTTACCCCCCTGCCCTGCTGATCCAGCCCGCCGAGCACGTACACCCGGCCCCCCAGCTCCACGACGGCGATCTCCTGGCGGGGGCCACCCGGCAGCGGCGCGAGTGCCTTCCACTCCTCTGACCCGACCGTGTCAGGCGGTTCGGACGAGCAGGCGACGAGCAGGACGACAGCGAATGCAAGGGAGAGACGCATGGCTGAAGCACCATAGCCTCCGCGGGAAGCGCAAGGCGAAACGAGAGAAGCTAGACTGGGCCCGTGGCCCACTTCCGCCTGGAGCTCTTCATCGCCGCAGCACCAGAGCGGGTCTTCGACCTTGCACGAGACCTGGACTTCCACCAGCGCTCCCTGGCCCATACGGGAGAGGAGATCGTGGGAGGCCGCCGTGGAGGCCTCATCGAGCTGGAAGAGGAAGTGGAGTGGCAGGCCCGGCACCTGGGCTGGCGCTGGCGGCTGCGCAGCCGCATCACGGTGTTCGAGCGCCCCCATCACTTCACGGACGCCCAGGTGCATGGCCCCTTCGCGTCCTTCGAGCACCGGCACTTCTTCGAGCCCGTGGAGGGTGGCACTCGCATGGTGGACGAGTGGGAGCACCGCGCGCCCCTGGGCTTTCTCGGCTGGCTGGCGGATCGCCTCTTCCTGGCGCGCCACATGAAGCGCCTGCTGGAGACGCGCAACGCAGCCCTGAAGCACGAGGCCGAGCTCATGGCTATGTCCAAGCCATGAGCCCGCCCGACGTCAGTCCTGCGTCAGGCCCGCACCTCGCGCTCGCTGATCCGCCGGAGCATGTCGAGGGCCCGCGCAGCGTCCTCGTGCTGTGCGAGGTCCGAGAGGCTGATGACACCCACCAGGCGGCCGGAATCATCGATGCACATGATGCGCGACTTGTGATTCTGCATCATCAGCTGCTCCGCCTTCTGGATGTCGTCCTGCGGACGGCAGGCGACGATCTCCCGGGTCATCACGGTCTCGATCGGGGTGTTCGCCGGGGTCCTGGCCGCGATGACCCGGACGACGATGTCCCGGTCCGTCAAGGTGCCGAGGACCTTCTTCGCCTGATCACACACGGGCAGGAACCCGACGTTCTCATCCCGCATCCGGATCGCGGCGTCTTCCACCGTGTCCCGAGGAGACACACACTGGACATCCTTCTTCATGAGTTCTTCGCACCGCATGACTACCTCCCGCTCTGGAAAGAGGAGCGCGCAACGTAGGGAGTAGGGGGCGGGAGGCATCCTGTCCTCCCGTGCCACGCTCTGGTCTCCAGGAGACGGCCCGCGTTAACGTCCAGCTCGAAGATCCCTCATGACGGATGTTCCCGGCGGTCCCTCTCACCCCCTCGCAGACTCCGAGCTCCTGGCGCGCCTGGAGAGCACCAGCCGTACTTTTGCGCTCGCCATCCCCTTGCTCGAGGAGCCTCTGCGGCGCGAGGTAGGCCTGGCGTATCTGCTTCTGCGGGTCGCCGACACGCTCGAGGACGCCGCACCGTGGACACGCGAGGAGCGTCGCACGGCCCTGAGCGAGCTGGAGCTGCTCCTCCAGGGCGGAGCGGGAGCCCAGGCCTTGGAGCGCTCTCGCGGATGGCTGGAGCGCCGCCCCTCCGAGAATGCCGACTACCTGCTGCTGGTGGAGGACACCTCCCGGCTCCTGGCGAGCTTGGATGCGCTGCGCCCCGAGGCAGGCGCCATCGTCCGCCACTTCGTGCTGCGCACGACTCGCGGCATGCGGGAGGTGCTTGCCGGTGCCACCGAGCAAGGCCTGCTGACGCTGAGCTCCCTCGAAGAGCTGCGCGCCTACTGCTACATCGTGGCGGGGCTGGTGGGCGAGCTGCTCACGGAGCTCTTCCTCCTGGACACGCGCCTCACGCCGTCCGCTCCGGAGCTGCGCGCGCTGGCAGCCGGCTTCGGCGAGGCGCTGCAGCTGGTGAACATCCTGAAGGACGCAGCGGAGGACAGCGAGGAGGGCCGGACACTGTTGCCCCACAGCGTCCGGCTGGAGGACGTCCACGCGCTCGCGGCGAAGGATCTCGTGGTGGCAGCCCGCTACGTGAGCGCCCTCCATTCCTCGGGGGCCTCACGAGGGGTGCTGGCCTTCACCGTCATGCCGCTGCAGCTTGCGCACGCGACGCTCGAGCTGCTGGTCAGGCAGGGCCCCGGCGCGAAGGTCTCCCGCGCGGAGGTCACCTCGCAGCTGACGGCGCTCCACGAGGCGCTCCAGCGCGGTGTGCTGCCCGACGAAGTGGTGCGGCTCGCCCAGTCACCCATTGAGGAGTGAGGCCTCCTGGTAGATCTGAGTGCCTGGCCCGCGGAGAACACTTCGCCGCTTCAGGGGCGAATCAGTTGAGCTCCCTGAGGGGGAGCGCCCACAGCTCGCGGCCCGTGGGCGCGTTGCCAGGAATGATGAAGAGGTACCCCTGCGTGGCCGTGAAGACGTTCGGAAAGCCACCCGCCCGTCCCGGAAGCAGCTCCTGGAACAGGCGAGTTCCTCCCGGCGTGCCGTCGCTCACCCAGAGCTCAGGGCCGGTGGTTCCATCGTCCGCGGTGAACAGCAGCCGCCCGGCCACCGTGACCATGGGGAAGAGGCTCGAGCTGGCAGGGCCGGGCGCGATGTCCTTGAAGAGGAAAGTCCCCTCTGTCGTGCCATCGCTCACCCACAGCTCACGTCCGAAGGCCCCGCCGTCCTCGGCTCCGAAGAAGAGCCTGCCCCGGAACGGCACCAGCGAGGCCGGGAACGCGTAGCCCGGTCCCGGGAAGATGTCCCGCAGCAACACGGTGCCCTCGGGAGTGCCGTCCGTCCTCCACACCTCGCGGCCATGCTCGGGCTCGTGCGCGACGAAGAAGACCGTGCGGCCCAGCACCGTGAGCTCCGCCGGAAAGGCGCTCTCCGGGCCTGGGAAGATGTCCCGGAGGATGAAGGTGCCCTCTGGCGTCAGGTCACTCCGCCACAGCTCGTAGCCCACGAGTGAGTTCGCGCGGAAGAAGAGCAGCTCGGGAGTGGTGACCAGCTCAGCGATGTCCCCGCTGTCCGGCCCGGGGATGAGCTCCACCACGAGCCGCGTGCCACGCCCCGTGCCGTCCGTGCTCCACAGCTCTCGGCCATGGGCCTCGTGGAACGCGGTGAAGTAGAGCCGCCCATCCCGCTCGGCCAGGATGAATGGCGACGAGCCATCGGCTCCGGGTTGGATGTCCTTCACCCGCCGCGTGCCCCCGGGCGTCCCATCGCTCCGCCACAGCTCCGAGCCATGGAGGCCGTCGTTCGCTCCGAAGTACGCCACGCCTCCCATCACGAAGACACTCTCGAATGCGAAGACGTTCTCGAAGCCGTGGCTGCCTGCAGGTCCGGGGCGGATGTCCTTCACCCGCCGCGTGCCTTCGGGTGTCCCGTCGCTCCGCCACAGCTCCGAGCCATGGAGGCCGTCGTCCGCGAAGAAGAGCAGCACTCCGCCGAGAGACATCATCCCCTGCGGGATCGAGCCCTCGGGCCCGGGGCGAATGTCCTCGATGAGCCTCGTGCCCTCTGCCGTGCCGTCCGTGCTCCAAAGCTCGGCGCCAGAGCTTGGATCCTCCGCTGCGAAGAAGAGCGTCCCACCCACGGCGGCCTGTTCGTAGATGTTCGGATCCCCCGGCCCGGGGACGATGTCCTGGACCAGGTACGCGAGCCCGCCGAAAGCCGCCACGGCGACTGCCTCAACCCCTCGCTCGAGAGTGCTGAGCCTCAGCGCCCACAGCTCCGTGCCACGGCTCGGCTCGGTGGCCACGAAGAACACTCGCGCGCCAGAGTGCGTGAACTCGTGCGGCGAGCTGGAGAAGGCGCCTGGCACCAGATCCTTGATGCGCTTGGACCCCTCGCGCGTGCCGTCACTCGTCCACGGTTCGTGCCCCCGACTCCCCTCGCGGCCTGTGAAGAAGAGCCGGCCGGCCTGCGCTGTCAGGTGCTGGAGGCTGGAGCCCGGCGGCCCGGGCCTCACGTCCTTGACGAGGAAGGTGCCGCGCTCCGTGCCATCGCTGCGCCACAGCTCATCTCCCACGTCCGGCGTGTACGCGGAGAAGTACAGGACTCCGTCCAGCGGCGTCGGCTCTCGGATGAAGGGGCTGCCCGATCCAGGAGCGATGTCCTTCACCAGGCCCGTCCCTTCGCGAGTGCCGTCGCTCGTCCACAGCTCGGTGCCGTGCACGCCATCGTCTGCGAGGAAGAAGAGCCGGCGGCCCACGGCGATGATCCTCTGGAGGAAGCCTTGATCCAGCTGGGCAGAGACCTCAGCGACGGGCACCGTGCCCTCAGGCGTGCCATCGCTCTTCCACACCGTGAAGGGCAGGAACGGATTGACGGAGAGGTCATCCACCTCCGCCAGGCCCACGATGAAATAGAGCACCCCCTCCCCGGCGACCGGGTCCACGATGAACATCCCCTCGGGCCCCCCCGAGAAGTCCTGCAACAGCACGGTGCCCTCGGGCGTGCCATCGCTGCGGTAGAGCGCATCCTCCGCGAAGAAGTAGAGCCGGCCGTCCATCACCACCATCCGCTCCGGTGCGACCGGCAGCCCCGTCAGCCGGGTGCTGCCAGGCGTGCCCTCCGTCCTCCACAGCTCGTAGCCGGTGGCCCGGTCCAGCGCGGAGAAGTAGAGGACTCCATCCAGAGCCGTCAGCCCCAGGGGGAACGAGCCATCGGCTCCAGGGCCGATGTCCTTCACGAGCCGAGTGCCCGCACGCGTCCCGTCGCTCGTCCACAGCTCCGGGCCATGAGTGCCGTCATCCGCGACGAAGAAGACTCGCCGCCCCGCCACGGTGAGCTCCTGGGGCCCCGAGCCCTCCGGCCCGGGGCGGATGTCCTCCACGACACGCGTTCCGCCGGGCGTCCCGTCGCTCTTCCACAGCTCGGTGCCGTGTTCGGCGTCCGTGGCGCCGAAGAAGAGCGTTCCCGCCACGTCCCTCAGCGCGTACGGGCCGGAGCTGAGCCGGCCGGAGACGATGTCCTCCACTCGGCGCGGCTCGCCGAGAGAGCTGGAGGGCTCAGCCGACTCCACCCTCTGGCGCTCAGCGGACTGCACGTCCGTGGGTGGCTCCTCGGCAGGCAGTGCGAGCCCACTGCAGGCCAGCCCCAGAGCGAGGGCCAGCGGGAACGACCGAAGGAGTGTGGCAGGCAAGCGCATGAGGCACCGGTCCTTGCGCGAAGCGCGCGGGGTGGGGCCAAAGGTGGAACCGCGGCGCCCGTTCTCCAGGCGTTCTCCAGGCGGTTGTGCGTGTCAGCCAGAGGACGATATGGGCCAGAAGTCCATGAGCTCCTTCCTCCCCCTCCCGAAGACTCCGTCTCTGCTGGCGCTGGCCCTGATGCTCGGGACGGTGGCCGGTTGCTTCTCAGGAAGTACACGCCCTCCCCAGCCCGAGCTCCGGGTGGGCACCAGCGGTGACTACCCTCCTTTCAGCGACTGGAAGGAGGAGCGCCCCAGTGGCTTCTCCGTGGCGCTGGTGGAGAGCTTCGCCGCCGCACACGGGCTTCAGCCCTCATGGGTGCGCTTCCGCTGGCCCGAGCTGGTGAAGGACCTCCAGGCCCGCAAGTTCGACCTGGCCGCCAGTGGCCTCACCATTCGCCCCGAGCGCTCCGTGGCCGGACGCTTCACCGTCCCGGTCCTCCGGAATGGGGCCGTGCTCCTGCTCCGGCGCCCAAGCTGGGCGTCACCCTCTGCCACCGGCTCCCATCCGGCTCCAGGGGCTGCCCTCGTCGAGGTGCGTGCGCTCGACCGGCCCGAGCTGCGGGTCGCCGTCAACCGCGGCGGACACCTCGAGCGGGTGGCACGCAGCCTCTTCCGTCAGGCCCAGATCCAGGCCATCCCAGACAATGCAGCGGTGCGCGAGGCGCTGGCCACAGGCCAGGCCGATGCGGCGCTGAGCAACACGCTAGAAGCCCCGCGCTGGGCCGAGGGCCTCACCGGCATCGAGCTGCTGGGACCGCTGACGCGGGACGTGGTGGCGGTCTACATCCACCCCGACAGGCCCGAGCTCGCCGCCCAGTGGGATGCATGGCTCCTCGCACAGGAGGAGAGTGGAGTGCTCAGCTCGCTCCGCGCCCGGTTCCTGGGTCCCGGGGCCGAAGGACCCACCGCCCTGCCCGTGCAGGCGCTCCTGGCGGCCACGGCCGAGCGGCTGGCGCTCATGCCGTGGGTCGCCGCGGCCAAGCAGCGCGCGGGCATGCCCGTGGAAGATCCCGCGCAGGAGGCCCGGGTGTTGGCCTCCTTCCGAGCCGACGTGCAGAAGGCAGCGGCCGCGCTGGGCTCCAGGCCCCCGCCGGATGAGGCCCTCGACGCGTTCTTCCAGGCGCAGATGGACGCCGCCAAGGGTGTCCAACAGCGCGTCCCTCTCGGGGCAGGAGCCCCCTCCCCTTCCCTGGAGACAGAGCTGCGTCCG
This sequence comes from Hyalangium sp., assembly GCF_035629615.1. GTDB lineage: Bacteria > Myxococcota > Myxococcia > Myxococcales > Myxococcaceae > Hyalangium. The sequence goes on from NZ_DASPHO010000869.1 coordinate 11,235, forward strand.
GCGGTGGCTCGCATCAGCGCGAAGATGGCGATGCTCGTGGCGCGCCTGCCTGCCAGCTTGGAGGAGGCCACCGTGCTGGAACAGGCGCGGGACTGGCTGGGCGCCAGCGGACTGGAGGCCGCCGAGGTAGAGCGGATCGCCCAGAGCCTCGCGGGCCTCGGCCCTCGCCAGGACCCTGAGGCCTCCGGCACCCACCGCAGGGAGTGGCTGGGGCTCGGAAGTGCCGTTTGGCCGGACCTCTGGGATACTGCCTCCGAGCATGAGTGACTCCGAGAAGGAACCGAAGACGGCCCCAGCGCCCGGCCTTCCGCTGGAGGCTCCCACCGTCATCCGGTCCTCCTCCTCCATCTCCGCGGGTGAGGAGACCACCTGGGTCTCCAGCTCGGCGCGATCCCCGGGCACCTTCTCCGTGCCAACCCCCGGTCAGACGCTGGCCGGCCGCTACATGGTCTTCGAGCAGCTTGGCCAGGGCGGCATGGGCGTGGTGCTGGCCGCCTATGACACGCGGCTGGATCGGCGCATCGCCCTCAAGCTGCTGCGCTCACATGAAGACATGGGCT
>NZ_DASPHO010000870.1:0-8779 GCF_035629615.1 Hyalangium sp.
CCGCAGCACCAGCGCCCCGGCTTCCGCCGTCAGCCGCTCCTCTCGCGCCTCCAGCCGAATCGAACCGTTGAACTTCAGCGCAAAGTCCTTGAGGATTTCACCCATGACGCGCCTCCTGGCGGGGGTAGCGGGTTGCCTGAACAACTCCCCTCTACACTCGGCGGATCGGGCGCGTCATCCTACTTCTTGGGTCACCCCTCTTCCTTCTGACGAATAAGGTAGGCTAAATGACCCTCGCTGGCGCGAGGTGTTTCTTCTCGTTGCAGGACTTATCGGCAAGGCAGATGGCCTGCTGACCCGCATGCTGGCATCAGCCAGGAACTTACTAGTTTCTGCTCCCAGAACTTTCCAACTTCTGCGCTGGGTACACCAATCAGTTCACTCCGTACGAGATGTACGACTGAACACTGCACGCCTTGCATTCTCACTCAGCGTCCCCCTTGCCTTCGACCACATCATCGAGCGCGCCTACAAAATCGCCTCCACTCGTGACATGAAAGTTGATTCCAATTACGAGGTCACCCACCCCGACCGCGCCGTTACAACTGCCCTTGAGTTAACTCTTGAGCTCGATCGCGACTTCAATCCCAGCCTCTTGCATAGCGTTCAGGATGTGTGCTCACTCGCTAACGATCCTACTTTCGCTGCCACCCTTACTTCCGTCCCTCGCAAGCCACAAGAGATTTTCGAAATATTTCTCGAAAACACAATGATGCCCCTGTGCGAGAAGCTCACCGCATCTCGTTATTTCAGTGTCGACTTCTTTCAAACAGCGCTGCGCTTCTATCACCTACGCCCAACATTGAATGCCGCTCGCGGACTACAGGATCAGTCCTATAACCTCTTAACCACCATTTTGAGGCTTCCTCAAGAGCTTTGCCCGATGAGACTCAGAGAACTTGCACCATTGCAGGCATATCTAAACGCTTGTCAGCTAATTCTCTCATCCCGCAAGGCCGCCACAAGCGTCAGTCGGGCTACCTGGGACGACCTTTGCGCCAAGCTATTCACCGCACCTGATGAGCCATTCACTGCGTTTTCGATCAACGAGGATTAGAGCGCCTAACGAAGTAAGGCTTTGAGGGCCATCGGCAGGGTGCACGGATGAGCGCACCATGAGCACCGCGGGCCCATGGCTCAAGCTCTCGTACCGGTCGCGCTGCGGGAGCAAGTGGCTTCGCTGCTCCTGGTCCCCAGATACTGAGGTATCCCCTCACATGAGCCCGAAGACTCCGCAGAACACGGGCTGCTCCCTAACGAGTTGAGCGAAGCGCTCGAGGAGGGGACGAAGCCTGTGGTCTGGCATCTTGGGAATGGCTTCGTAGTACATGCAGCCCTGGCGGAACAGTGAGTAGGTGCGGCGCTTGACGGTGTTGGCTTTGAGCTGGCGCTCCATGCCCAGGCTCTCCCCGGCGGCGACTAACAGAGTCAGGAGGGCACACGCCAAGGCGCTGAGCAGCAACAGCCTATCCCTGCGCTCTGGCTCAGCGATGCTCATCGAGGACAGGCCCATGCCAAACCTCAGGTCCTTGGTGTCACGGAAATTCTCTTCAAAAGTAGCCTTGCCACTCTTCGTTCTCCAAGAGGAGGCCATTGACCTCATCATCACAGCGGGTCAACAGAGGACATTGGGTGCCAGTGGAGCCAAGAACGAGTTTTCCACAACGGGTGAATGCAGCGGCCAGGAGTGGGTCGACCGGCATTCCGCACAGCCTCTCGCCTGAGTGCGGAGGAGAACGGCCAGCTGGCAGCGTCTCTACAGGCACACCGCGCCTGCGCACGACCTCCAATAAGCGATTCAGACCTGATCGATCGTAGGCTGGCATGGACGACCAAGGAGCGAACACGGCATTCAAGGTACTGCCTGAACAACCTTAGAGATCCATTCACGACTCTCCTCGGTCTTGATCAACCAGTTGAATCGCCCGGCAGACATTGCATCGACCATGGACCGATCACGCGCAACAACGTCCAGGATGCTCTCTGGGAAACGTAAGCCTATGCGACGCTCCGCAACAAATTCTGGCTCGAGGACCGCTCGCTCCAGATAGATGGAGAACGTCCTGAAGAACTCATCGACATTGGAAGCGACAGGCAGTACTTGATCGCCTTCGTAGCCGTTGATGAAGATAACGGGTTGGAGCCCTCTTGAGTCGGCCAAACTCGGAACGGTCGCAAGATAGTATGCCAACAACGGGACCTGTCCGAACAAGAGTGAGGAGACGTAGGGTTCATCTCCAAGAACACGCATCCCCTTGTTGATGCGCTGAAGTACATTTTCATCCCCCTGCAATGGATAGGTCTGAAAATCCCCCAGCATGGCTCCGTTCGTTTCCCTATAGAGGGCAGACAACATCGGGTCGAATGGCTGCCCGAGGTATGTCTCACCAGGCCCGGAGACTGTATTCGCCGGTGGTAGGATTTCCAACGGAAGTCCATGGCGCTGACAGACCGCCTTCAGTTTCTGCAAGCCCGCCAATTCGATTCTTGCGCTCACTCTTACCTCCCAACACCAGCGAACAGCGACTCTAGCTCCGCAAGTGCTTTCTGCGCTGATCGCACGAGCATCTCCTCGGAAGCAGGCACGTCTCGAGTATTGCTATACCAACGCTCAAAGTGTTTCTTAACGATCTTCTCAACCGCCTCGACCTCAGTGGCAGTCGCCCTTGCGCCAGCACGCTGCGTATATTCTCCCCAAACCCTGTTGATGAGCCGATGCACGCGTGGCTCCACTGCAACAAGGTTGTCCATGGCGTTGATGTCTCTGGCCGGGAAGAAATGCGCAAAGTCCAATGGGATCCGATGATGTACATCAACAGGTCCCTTCAAGAGTTCTTTGAGTCTCTTGACGAGATCGGGATGAATCTTGAGGAAATCCTCTCGCGCAAGCCTACGCAGTTCATCCTTCGCGCCCGAGCTCAACTTAGCAGAGGCAAGCCCATCCAGGCGGGTCAAGAAAGCTCGGACTTCGTTGCGCTCGCCAATTGTGAGCGCCTCCAGGCCTTGAGTTTCCGCTTTGGCCATCAGCCGGGCAAAGGCTTGTTTTTCGGCAGGGGACGCCCGAACGAAAAGAGAGCGGAACCACCCGACCGCATACGTGCCGCCCTTTGTCAGCATCCGGGCGATCACTGGCGTCGCCGCTTTCACCACCACCGCCAGACCTCGCGTCGCCCACCCTGCCACCACAAAGAGCGCCACCTGCTCCGCGCCAAGGATCCCCATGGTCTGGAAGCCCTCTCGCGTCTGCTCGCGCCACTGTCGCTGGATCTGCTCGTGCATCGCCCGGTACTCCAGCGCCACCTCGGCGTTCTGGGGCGCAGGCGGGGGTGGACGCACCACCTCCGCGGCCACGATCTTCCAGCGCGACAGCCCACTCCCCGCGATGTGCTCGCCCTCCCACTCCAGCCGCACCTTCCGAGGGCCCATTCCTTGGGTGAAGGGCGCCAGCACGTTCACCCATGTGCCCACCGTCTCCGGCGCCGCCCTCACGGACTTGCCCCCCGGCAGCGAGCGCGGCGGGCGGGTCTCCAGGCCCCCTACCCGCTCGTCCTCCAGTTCCACCTCCACCTGCCACCGCACCTGCGCTCCCTCGGGGGCCCACACCCTGGAGGCCACCTCACGCCCCGTGGCGGCCAGGCGCTCCAGCACCTCGACGCGGACTCCCACTTGCTGGATCGGCCATGTCTTGGCCTCCAGCGGGAACTCTGCCCCGGTGTCCAGGTGGAAGTCCGCCCGCCAGCGGTGCTCCTCTCTGCGCAGCACAAGGCGCAGCAGCCCTGCCGCTCCCTCGGCGTAGGGGGGCAGGCTCTCCCGCAGGCCGCTCGCGAAGGACTCCTGCTCCAACACGCTTCCCAGGCCCCTTCCCCACTCGGGCCTGCGCAGGGACAGCAAGGAGAAGGCTCCGCCCTCCGCCCAGTAGCTGAACTCCAGCACCGCTCCCACTTCCCTCACCTCGCTGGCCACGCCCCACATCCCCGCCAGCGCCGACTCGAGCTCGGCACGCCGCGCCTCCTCCAGTTCCTCCCACTGCGAGCTTCCTGGAGTGGGGCCCCGCTGCTCGACAGGACTGCCGCTGCCGCCGGTCCCCCCCTGCGGCACCGTGGCGCACCCGTTCATCAGCAACTGAGCCACCAGCACCCAGCTCAGCGCTCTCCAGCCACGCCTCACTCGCATATGTAACCCCTCCTCGCTCTAACTCGCCCCTCCATGACCAACCCCTCTCAAGACTCTCCACCATGGCGCTGCACTTCTCACGGATTTCGCCGGGCTGACTGAATCTTTCCCACCCAATCGCGAATGGCGCGTGCGGAAGCTTCGTCCCCCGAGTACATCCATGGATCAAACTTCCCTGCACGGATCATGACTCCCAGTGCAGCATCCGCAGCAAGGAGCTCCGGAACCTCCCATGGAAATGCAACCGAAGGCACTTGTCGCACCTTGAAATCCGGTTCGTCCGCCACGACATCCAGATATCGAGAGACCGTTTCGAAGAAGCGATTCACGTCCGATGCGATGGGAAGTGCGTATATCTCTTCGTATGGATCGATCCAGATGACAGGCTGGAAGCCCTCATCGCCCACCAGCTCTGGCAGAGTCGCATAACAATAGCGCATGTCTCTGCCAAACACGACAGGCCTATGAAAACGCTCAGGCCAATACTTTCTTGAATCTTCGTTCTCTATCACGAGGCCGCTCACTTCATCATCACATCGTATCAACAGCGAGTGCGACGGGCTGAGCGAGAGCTTTCCAAAGGTCGAGAATGCGGCGGCCAGGAGCGGATCGAATCGCTGGCCCATGAACAAGGCCCCTGCCTTGGGCGCGGCCCCCCCCAGGCGGCAAGCTGTCCACGGAGATGCCATGCGCTCGACAGACCTCGAGCAGACGTTTGAGCCCAGGCAACTGCTGGCTTGTATCCATGGTGTCGCTTGTCATCGGCTCCTCAGAAGCATCTCAAGCTCTTCAGCGGTGCTCTTCTCTCCGCAGCGTCAGGCGCATCAACCCCGCCGTCCCCTCGGCGTAGGTGGACAGGCTCTCACGCAGGCTGCTCACGAAAAACTCCTGCTCCAGCACGCTTCCCAGGCCCCTTCCCCGCTCGGGCCTGCGCAGGGACACCAACGTGAAGGCTCCGCCCTCCGCCCAGTAGGTGAACTCCAGCACCGCTCCCATCTCCCTCACCTCGCTGGCTACGCCCCACATCCCCGCCAACGCTGACTCGAGTTCGGCACGCCGTGCCTCTTCCAGTTCCTCCCACTGCGCGCTTCCAGGAGAGAGGGCCCGATGATCGACAGGACTGCCGCTGCCGCCGGTGCCGTCCAGCGGCACCGTGGCGCACCCATTCACCAGCAACTGGATCACCAGTACCCAGCTCAGTGCTCTCTGTGCAGGCTTCGCGCGCATGTGCCTCCCCTTCCCGCACTGTGCGGTGCTCGTCCTCACATGGTGTGGTTTCTACCCACTACATCCTGATCAGCCCTGGCCCTCGCCCATCCTTCGGCGGCTAAATCCCTGAAAGGACTGAACCTGCCTTCTCGTCGCCACTTCTAACCAGTTAGAAGTAGCCCCCTGCCCACTCGCCACTTCCAACCAGTTGGAAGTGGCCTCCGGCACCACTTGGCCACTGCTAACCAGTTAGCACTGGGCCACCTTCCTGCCCTACCCACTGCTAACCTATTGAAAGAACTGGCTCCCGGTTCCACTCGTCAGTGCTAACCGGTTAGCACTGAGCTCGACCCCATCGTCAGTGCCCACCAGTGGGCAGTGGACCTCAGCCCCCTTCGTCAGTGCCAACCCGTTGGCAGTAGGCCTCCGATCCCCCTCGTCAGTGCCAACCCGTTGGCAGTAGGCCTCCGACCCCCCCTCGTCAGTGCCAACCCGTTGGCAGTGGACCTCCCCCTCCCGCCGATGCAACCACCGCCTGCCGGTTTGATGAACGCTATGGGCTTTACCTCCCAAGTCGGGTTGAATGAGACTACCTGTACGGTCTTCTCTTGTCTGGAGGTACCTTCTTGGAGACTGCTCACGCGATGCACCCGGCCTCCCTTCCTCCTGGCTCGATCGTCGGCTCGTGGCGCCTGCGGGCTAGGGGCTCCCAGGGCTCCTATGGCGTCGTCTTCCGCCGGAGGACTCCATCGGGACTTCAGCTGGCGACAACCTGCGAGGGCCCTGAGGCGGACCGGCCCATCGGCCTGCGCATGACTCCCACCCAAGCTGAGCCAGAGGCTCCGCCCTTCCCACCACGAGCGGTTCTTCCGTGGCACGTGTGGTTCCGCGCCACGGCCATGGGCGTGTTGCTGGTGGCCGGTGGGGGAGGCCTGCTCCATGCCCTGCTGGAACAGTCCCCCTCAGCGAGCGCGAGGGAGCACGCTCAGGCGGCGCTGTCCCCTGCCGAGGAGAGTGATACCTCCGGCCTGGGGGAAATCACCCTCCCGGAGCCCCCGAGCACCCCGGAGCCCATGCCCCCGAGGAGGAGCCTTATGATCCCAAGGGATCTCGTTCCGGGGCAGACCCGTACGGAGGCTACGAGGGTGAGGAGGAGCCCCGGGGCGAGATCATCCCCCGCACGTGGGAGGAGCGCTCGGGAGCTTCAGACTCCAAGGCGCCGCGCATCCTTCTCGAGTCCGTGGGGGGTTTTTGGTTGGGGCTTGCGGGCACCATTCCAGGGGCTGTGGTCCTCTGGGGGTCGTTCTGCCTGGATTGCAGCGAAGGGGCAGACGCCATCCTGGCGTCGCTGGGACTGGCGTTCGTGGGCATGTCGGCCGGATCGGCGGTCGGGGTCTACGCGATCGGGAAGCTGATGGGAGGTGAGGGGCGATTTCTCCCGGCGCTCGTCGGCGCGACGCTCGGAAACCTGGCGGGCGGTGCCACCGCGCTCCTCCTGGGGCTGGCCAGCGGAGATGCCTATTGGATCGTGCCCCTGCTCACGTTTCCCACCCTGGGAGCGATCATCGCCTATAAATGGTCCCACTCGGTGGAGAGCGCGAGCAAGGCAGCAACAGACGCAGTGAGCTCGAGCCGGGTGAACAACCCCGGCTCGAGGGGAGAACGCAAGGCGGAGAGGCCGCTCCAACTGAGAGAGCGGCCGCTTCCGTTACGAGCTGGCGCCGCCCACGGCGGGTGCCTGCTCCGGCTGCATCGCCTTCTTCAGCGGCCTGTTGAACAGCGCGATGGCGATGCCTGCGGCGATCCCGAGCACCATGAGCATCAGGAAGAACGTCTCCTTCGACATCGTCGTGTAGAACTGACCGATGTAGCCCGAGAGGAAGTTGCCCGCGAAGCTCGACAGGAACCACATGCCCATCATCAGCGAGACGATGCGCACGGGCGCCACCTTGGTCACCAGCGACAGGCCCACGGGCGACAGGTAGAGCTCACCCACCGTCAGCAGCATCGTGCAGAAGATGGGCCAGAAGAGGCTGCCCGAGCCATCGCCCACGATGCGGGCGCCCAGCACCATCACGACGAAGGAGCCGCCGAGGATGAAGCAGCCAATGGCCATCTTCGCCACCGAGGACGGCTCCGTGCCCGCCTTGTTCTGCCGGGCCCAGAAGCGATCGAGGAACGGCGCGAAGAGGAAGATGAAGAACGGATTCACGGACTGGAACCACGTCGAGGACGCCCACTCCGGCCACTTCGTCTTCTCGTCGGCCCACGTCTGCATCGTGTTGCCCTGCTGCTCGTAGACCGCCCAGAAGACGATGTTGAGCATGCACAGCGCCACGAGCGCCCACACCCGGTTCCACTCGTTGCGGGTCAGCTTCTCCTTCGGGGCCTGGGCCGCGCCCGTCTTGCGATCCTGCAGCGTGTCCGGCGCGAGGTAGTTCTTGCCGAGGAACTGCACCACGAGGCCGATGCACATGCCGATGCCCGCGGCGAGGAAGCCATAGCGCCACCCATAGACGGCCGCCAGCGTGCCGCAGACGAAGTTGCAGATGAACGCGCCGATGTTGATGCCCATGTAGAAGATGGTGAAGGCACCGTCGCGGCGCGAGTCCCCCGGCGGGTAGAGGCTGCCCACCTGCGTGGAGATGTTCGGCTTGAAGAAGCCGTTGCCGACGATGAGCAGCAGCAGGCCAATGAAGAACAGGTTGTCCGAGCCGAAGAGCACGAACTGCCCCGCCGCCATCGTCGCCGCGCCGATGTAGACCGCCTTCTTCTGGCCCAGGTACCGGTCGGCCATCAGACCGCCGAACACCGGCGTCAGGTAGACGAGACTCGTATAGAGGCCGTACAGCAGCGAGGCGTTGGGCTCCACGCTGCACTTCTGGGTGGCGATGGTCGTTGCCAGCTCGGCGGCCATGCCCGCGTTCTCCGCGACCAGGGCCTTCACCTTCTCGCCGACGCACTGCTGGAGCGCCGCCGGCTCGATCGTCGGGAGGAACGACTTGACGAAGCCCCAGCCGATCACGTCATCCGGGTTGCCCACCCCGTCGTACGCCTTGCCCTGGAGCGTCTGGCGCACGGAGATGAACAGGTAGTTCACCATGTAGAGCTTCAGCAGCCCGCGCATGCCGTAGTACGAAAAGCGCTCCCACATCTCGGTGAAGAAGAGGACGAAGAGACCGACCGGGTGCCCCATGAACTCGCGGTTCGTGGGAGGTCCCTTCCATTCAGCGGGTGAGGCAGATGACATGCAGTCTCCTTGGGTCCGTGGGCGTCGGGGGTGCAACTCAACACTGCCCGCCTCAACCCCGCAAGCCAGGACGTCATGGCACCCCCTCCCAAGTAGGAAGTCCCCTCCAGCCCCCCGAAGTCCCAGACCCGCCCTCCCCTGACACAC
>NZ_DASPHO010000871.1:0-15019 GCF_035629615.1 Hyalangium sp.
CAGCAGCCCGAGCCTCCGAAGCAAGAACCGGCCTGCCTCCCTGTGCCGGCGCAAGAGCCGGGCGAGCTGGCCTTTCGGGCCGCGGGACCGATCCAGGCCCCGTTGTCCTCTGGCCTCCTGGGCCGCTTGCGCGAGGAGGCCAGGCGCGAGCCCGCGCTTGAGCCTGTGGCCTTCCTGCCAGTGGATGCAAGGGCCACGGAGCCTGTCCTCGGCGAGCTCCCCGCTACGGCCTCCCATGCGGCTGCCGCGAACGTTGTGGCCCGCAACCTGCTGACGCTCTGGGCGGCGGTGGCGAGGGCGGACAGCCCCATGCGCCCCTTGGCCCAGTGCCTCGAGTTCCTGAGCGAGGCCGGGAAGGTACGTGAGGCCGTCCGTGGGGACGCGGCTGCCCGCTTCTTCGACAGGGCCCTCGCTGGGATGGCGCTCCACTGCGCGGCCACGGATCGGTTGACAGCCCGAGGGCGCAGGCGGATGGCGGGCCTGCTCGCCTCCAGCAGCGTCCATGAGCTCGAGCGAGGGCTCTCCGAGTGCGCGGAGGCTGCCAGCCACTCGCCGGCCCTGGCACGTGCCTGCGTCGAGCTGGTGGCGCTCGGCCTCCATGCGCCCCTGGCGGAGACGATCTCCGCGCTCTCGAGCTCTTCACTGGCCACCGCCCGCAGGCTCCTGGAGGGCATTGCCACCGCCGTCGCACTGATCGGCCGGGAGAGGGGGGCTGCCTGTCGCGCCGCCTTCCTGCAGGCGCTCGGGGCCGATCCTCAGGACTCCGACGCCATCGAGGACTTCCTGGAGGACGCGGAGCGGCACTCCCGGCGGAGCTCACGCCCGGAGGTGCCTCGCCTGAAGTCCGCCCAGCCGCTCGTCACGGACCTGGTCGCGGCCCTGGGCAGCCGCTTCTGGGAGCGGGGCAGGGGAAGCGCCTCCGTGCCAAGACTCGGCGTCTCGGTTCCCAAGGCCGCCGAGAAGGGGCTCTTCCTCACCCCGGGTGCCAGGCACGTGGAGGTGCCGATCCTCGTCCGCAATGGAGGGGACGCCGCCGCCGGGGGCATCAGCATCCTGGTGAGCAGGCCCGCCAAGGGGGACTCTCCGATCGTCTCGCTCCCTGGGGAGCTCCACATCCCCTGGTTGAGCGATCAGAACCTGGAAGACACCTCTGCCGTCATCATCGGCTGTCGGCTCGAGCTGGATCCCGACAGGGTCGAGCAGTCCCACGAGCTGCGGCTGGCGCTTCGCTCCTCGTGGTTCGGCGGCGCTCATGACGAGACCTACACACTGCCCCTGCGCTTCGAGGAGGCGTTCCCGGCCAGCGCCGAGATCACGGGCTACAGCGGCGAGCCGCTCGACCTCAGCGACGAGAAGACCTTCCGGGTGTCCTCCTCCTCGGTGCGGGACTGCTTCAAGAAGCTGCGCGAGAGGCTCCACCAGGGCAAGGCCGTGCGCGCCGTCATCTTCGGGCGCCGCCGGCGAGGAAAGAGCTCCATCTGCTCCTCCCTCGAGCGCGACCCGGAGGTGCAGAAGCAGTTCTCCATCCGCCATCACGTGTGGAACGGGACACGGATGACCACGGTCGCTACGGCCTTCTCGACGATCTCGGAGCTGCTCGTGGCCGCGCTGGCCCGGTCCGGCGTGGACGTCCCCAGGCTCGAGGTCGCGGATCTCTCCCGAGCAGAGGAGCTGTCCCAGCGGTTCCTCTACTGGTTCGACACCCTGGCAGACTCGATCCAGGAGCGGAAGCGCGTCCTGATCCTCCTGGACGAGTTCCAGAAGTGGCTGGCGGGGCTGGGCTCGAAGCAGGAACGGCTGGCGCTGCTCTCGGCGCTGCGGCACTTCAATGATCGCGGTGGGAAGCTCGAGGTGTCCTTCGTCCTGAGCGGGCTCCAGAGCCTGAAGGGGCTCGTCCAGGAGTCCACGGATCTGGCCAATGCCGTGGAGTTCTTCGAGGTGCGCGAGCTGACCCAGGAGGAGACGGATCGCTACCTGCGGGAGCGGGTCCCGCTGGAGCTGGATGGGCGTACGCGCCGGCGGCTCTACAGCATGAGTGGTGGCAACCCCTATGTCCTGAACCGTCTGAGCGGCGGTCTCCTGGAGCTGCTGCGCCACCAGCGGCGCACCTGGTGCACGGCCGCGGACGTGGATGCGCTGCTGCTGGACGATGAGGCCCAGATGGGGCGCCTGGCGGAGTTCGTCCGGTACATGCTGCACGAGGATGAGGACGACGGGGCCGCGACGCTCCGCCAGCTCACCGTGCTTCGGGCCGTGGCCGCCTTGCTCCAGGAGCGCGGCGACTTCGACGGGTATGTCCGCCTCACGGATGTGGAGGCCTGGCTTCAGCGCCATGGCGTGGCGTTCGAGCCGGACGAGCCTCGGCGCCAGCTTGACGAGCTCACCCAGACAGGGCTCCTCCAGGCGCGCGAGGGGGGACGCTACTTCCTGAGGGGCGAGTGGCTCTGCCGGCAACTCGCTGCGCTGGAGCCTGGGAAGGTGCAGCTCCAGCCCGTCACCTCGCGCTCGAATCCGGACCTGGTGCTCGGCCGCTACCGGAAGAAGCAGCAGCTCGGTCAGGGGGGCGAGGCTGGGATCTGGCTCGCGGAGAACGTGCAGGAGGGCGGCCACGATGTGGTCCTCCGCATCTATCCCCTGGGGACTGTCGGGCTCCACCAGCGCATCGAGCGGGAGCGCAACCTCCTCTCGCGGATCCGCCACCCGAACGTGGTCGGTTTTCTGGGTGCCAGCATCGACGAGTGGCACGGGGGAGTGGTGGTCCTCGACTACGTCCACGGCCATACCCTGGCGCGGCTCCTGGAAGCGGAGCCCGCTGCGGCGCAGCCCCTGCTTCCTGGCGGAGAGCTCACCGTGCAGGTTCAGCTCCTGAAGAAGATCGCGGGGGCCGTCGAGGCGTGCCACGCCGAGGGCGTCGTCCACAAGGACCTATCACCGGGGAACATCATGGTGGCCCAGGAGCTGGGCATCTGGGAGCCCACCCTCATCGACTTCGGGCTCTCCGGGCTCGACCTGCAGCCGCCTCAGGGGGAGACGACGGTTCTTGGCACTCCGGGCTATATCGCGCCGGAGAAGGTCCTGGGCGGGCGGCGGACACTGGCCGCCGATATCTACTCGTTGGGGAGCCTGTTCCTCAGACTCCTGACGGGGCATGACCCGAGCGAGGCTGTCATCAGCGCGGAGCGAGTGAGCCGCCTCTGCGAGCAGGCGAAGGTGCCCCCGCGGCTTGCGGGGCTACTCCAGCAGATGCTGGGACAGGATCCGGCGCTTCGTCCCTCTGCTTCGGAGGTGCACGGGAGCCTGGAGACGGTGCTCAAGCCGCTCTCCTGGCAGGAGCTTCAGGAACAAGCGGGCGAGGCCTTCGTGATGGACCGGGAGGATGACGCCGTGAACCTCTTCGGCCAAGCGCTCTCGGCTGTCCCGGGCGGGGAGCGCCGCGGCGAGCCGTACGAGCGGCTGCTGGGGGAAGCCGCGGACGCGCTGGAGCGCTCGAACCAGCCGGTGGCCTGGGCTGCCCAGTGGCTGGACAAGTGGATCCTCCTGGCCCGGATGGCGCCCGAGCCGCTCCGGAGCTCCCAGAAGCTCCCGCTGATCCTGGCCGGCTACCGCGCGAGGTTCCGCCAGGAGGGAGCAAGGCTGATCCACCAGTTGGCGACCGCGCTGGCTCAGCCGCCGAGCTCGCCCGCGCTGGTGCCGCTGCTGAGGGAGATCGCCCGGCAGGACCTGTTCCGGGAACCGGAGTCCGCGACCGCCACCTTCGAGGCGCTGGCCCGCTATTACGCCGAGCGGCTGCTGGAGGTGGGACTGCTCGAGGACTTCGGCGTGGCGTGCGCCCGGCATGCGCGGGTTCGCCACCAGCAGCCGCTGACCGCGCAGCTCTGGCTCCAGCGTGTCCGGAGCCTCGGTACCCCGGCGCGGGGGGACTACGAGGAGGAGCTGCAAGCGCTCCTGGAGTCCCGCCGGAAGACGGGCAGGCTCCAGGCCCTTCCCGAGGCGAGGCAGCAGGAGCCCATGAAGGTGGGGGCGGATGAGCGCGCGCACCTCGTCATGATGAAGCTGGAGGAGTTCGATCGGAGGGTCCTGAGGCTCTTCCCGTTCATCTTCCGCCTGGAGCGCATCGCCAAGGATCGCCACCTCCGGGTGTCACGCCCCACGCTGCTGCGGCAGGACAACATCGCCAGGCACCTGCCGCAGGGCAGCCAGGACCCAGGGATCATCATCCCCCTGGCGCTCGATGGATCGTTCACGCCAGAGGGGATCCCGCTGCGGGTGAACATCGTCCTGCCCGCGGGCACGACGCCGTCACAACTGGACGCCGCGATCAATGTCCTCAAGGAAGCGGCTGATCTCTTCGACTTTCTATGACTGGATTGAGCGTCAGAAGCGGGATCCGAGCGTCAACTGAGATCTCCCTTCGAACTCAGTGGCGCACGCGCGCGGCGATGGCGTCCGGGGAGGGCTTGCGGACATCCCAGGCCCACCCGAGCCGCGCCAGCAGGCGGATCACCAGTCCCGTGAGGTCCACCTGCCACCACCGGAAGTCCGTGAAGGCCGAGCCGGGGAAGGTGTGGTGGTTGTTGTGCCACCCACCGCCCAGCGTCAGCACCGCCATCACCGCGTTGTTGCGGCTGTCGTCCCGGCTCGCCAGCGGCTGGGTCCCCATCGTGTGCGTCACCGAGTTGATGGCGAAGGAGGCCTGCTGCACCAGGGAGAAGCGGACGAAGCCGCCCCACACGAGCCCTCGCCACGCGCCCTCCCACGAGCCGGTGGCCAGTCCGCCCACCACCGCCGGCAGCGCGAAGCCGAGCATCACCCAGAGCCCATAGCGCTGGTTGAGCCGCACGAGCCACGCGTCGCGCAGCAGATCCGGCATCGTGCGGACGAGGCGGTATTCCTGGGTGTCCTCGGGAGAGGCCAGCGCCGCCTCGGGCGCGGCGTGGTGGCGCCCCAGGAAGCGACCGAAGCGGACGACGGCCGGTGAGTCCAGGTACCAGAGGAACTGGGCCCAGAAGAACCCGCGCACCCGCTGCCACCCCCCCTGTCGGCCCAGCGTCGGCGAGTGCAGATCCCCCGGCACGTCCGTGTGCGCATGGTGCCAGCGGTGGATGGCGCTCCACAGCAGCGCCGAGCCCTGCCCCGCCATCGAGCCGAGGATGAGGAGCAGGGCGCGCACCGGACGCGTCGTCTCGAAGGTGCGGTGCGAGAAGTAGCGGTGGAAGCCCAGCTCGATGCCCGTCATTGTGAGCAGGTACATCCCCACCAGCAGCCCCACGTCCAGCGCGCGGATGCCCTCACGCAGGAAGAGCCACACCCCGAAGCCGAGCCCCAGCAGTGGCAGGCCCTGGACCATGAAGAGCAGGAAGGCCCGTCGGGCCCTGCTGAGGCGCTCGCTGGAAGGGGGGGGCTCAGCCAAAGCGGGCCCATCATGAACGAGCCCGCGCATCGAAGCGAAGCCCGCGGACTGTGTCCCCTAGGACGCGCCTGGAAGGGCCGCTTGTGGCCTCCCACCCACAGGCGGGGGCACCCATGCCATAAGTCTGGCCCCTTTGTACCCCCCGTCATGGCTGGCAGGCGGCTTGAAATGAGGCGCTCTGCTGCCGCAGGCTGTCGCCCCGTCACTGTCTTCCCGTCTCCCACCTCTCCAGGACGAGCCCCCGATGCTGCCTGTATTCCTGGCCCTCCTCCTCACCCAGACGCCGAACGCGAACCCCCGCCAGCAAGGCGTTCCCATCGGCAAGGGCACCCAGCTGGCGAAGGTCACCCTCACCGCGCCCTCCGGCGGCTGGACGGTGGATCGGATGATGCTGGTGGAGGGCACGATCAGCGACACCTCCATTGATCCGGTGGTCGTCTCCATCAACGGGGACCGCTACCTCATGCGCACCTACAACGGGCGCTTCAGCCGCAAGTTCCCCGCCGCGAGTGGCAAGAACATCGTCACCGTGATGGCCACCAACAAGGCGGGCACGTCGCGCACCCAGGTGACGACGTACGCGCAGATCCCGCCCGTGCCCCTCAAGGCCATCCTCACCAGCGACACCGAGGGCGTCTACACGGACCTCCACATCTACGAGCCCACCAACGACAGCGCCACGAAGACGGCCGAGGGCGTGACGGTGGACGGCAAGAAGATGGCGCACGTGTACTGGGCGGAGACGGCCAGCCCCAGCGGCGGCACCTTCTTCCTCAACGAGCAGGGCGGAGACTTCGACCAGCCGGCCTACGGCCCCTACCTCTATGTCCACCGGGCGCCGCCCAAGGGCATCTACCTCATCGCCACCAACTACTGGCCCAGCGGCGACAAGGCCCACACGGTGGCCACCCTCAACGTGGCGCTCTTCGAGGGCACGCCCGGCGAGGTGCGCCGCATGGTGCGCATCCCCCTGGCCATCCCGGGCACCACGCGCGTGCTGGCGTGGATCAACATCTTCGGGGACGGCCAGGCCGAGGTGTACGTGCCCTCGCAGGATCCAAGGCCCACGGCGGCCTCGTGGCCCAAGAACCTCGATGACGTCGCCAAGGCGGTCTCCGCCGGCGGCGCCGGCTCCGGGGACGAAGGCGAGGGCTACGAGGGCGAAGGCGAGAGCGATGAGGGCGACAGCTACGAAGGAGGGGAGTGACGCTCCCCGGAGTGCCCATGCTCGCCCTGTCCCTCACGCTGGCGCTCGCCGCCTCCACGCCTCCGGCTCCCGCCGTGCTCGTGACGCCCCCGGTGTCCGAGTCCCGCGAGGCCCGTGACGTGCTGCTGCGGCGCGAGGTGGCCCAGGTGGCGCTGGCGCAGCTCCAGAAGTTCGATCCGCTCTGGCACCCGGACCAGCGGGACTGCGCCGGGCTGGTGCGCTTCGCCTACCGCAGCGCGCACAAGCGCTTCTTCCCCGAGCGGCTCGACCGGCCCCTGTGGCGGGATGTGCAGGGCCGGCCCTCGGAGTTCGCGGATGCGGAGACGCTGCTCACGCGCAGCTTCGTGCCGCTGGGCCGCGACGAGGCCGCCCGCGAGGCGCTGCGCACCGGGGACCTGCTGGCGTTCCGCCAGGAGCAGGACTCGGGCCCCGTCTTCCACCTGATGATGGTGGTGCGCCCGGAGGACAAGGCCCACGCGCCGGCCCGCGTCGTCTATCACCCGGGCGAGAAGGGGGCTGCCGTGCGCACCGGCGTGCTGCACCGGCTCGCCACCGAGGCGCCGATAGAGTGGCGCCCCGTGCCCCAGAACACCGCCTTCCTCGGCTTCTTCCGCTTCAAGGAGTGGATGCAATGAGCTCATCCGAAAACCCGCCGGGCACGCCTCCGCCCTCGGAGGCCCCGCCCCCGGCCCCACCTCCATCGGGCAGTGGCTTCCCCAAGGCGATCCTCATCGCGCTCATCACCGTGGTGGTGAGTGGAGTGGCGGTGGGCGCCTTCGTGCTCGGTCGCCGCACTGTGAGCCCGGGCTCGGGGACCTTGGATGGCCCTGCGTCGAGCGGCCCGGGGACGCCGAGCGCCGGAGCCACGGTGGAGGGCATGCCGCCGCCGCCGCCGATGCAGCCGATGTCCCCCCCCACGCAGGGCACGCCCGCGGTCTGGGTGGACGTGTACCAGCCCGCCAAGGTGCGCAACGCGCTCGTGGAGAACCCCTGGCTCCAGGAGCAGCTGAGGAAGCCGCTCGGCCAGGGCTTCGCCAGCTCCTGGGCCGCGTTCTTCGGCTCCACAGGCGAGGACCTGAAGGCCTCCTTCAAGGGGGCAGTGTTCGACGTGGTCGCCGGACAGATCCTGGACTCGCCCTTCCGCGCGCTGTGGTTCGCCGGGGGCAGTGACACGAACGCTCCCACCTTCATCGTCCCCACGCCCAGCGGCAGCGCCGTCGCCGCCTACGAGGCCATGGAGAAGGTGGCCAGCCGTGGCGGCTTCACCGCCGACAAGTGCCCGTCCGGCGCGAGCGCGTCCATCACGCCCCCCGAGGGCGGCTTCAAGATCGTGCGCTGGCTCGTCGCTGAGCAGTCGCTCTACGCCGCCCGCACTACGGATCGCCTGGTGGTGGCGCGGCAGCCCTCCATGGTGCTGCGAGGCCTGTGCACGGAGCTGGTGAAGCAGGAGGCGCCCCCGGGCGTGGATCTGGAGCTGGGCTTCAACAGCGAGGTGCTCGGGCGCGAGACGGTGTTCCTCACGCACGCGCTGGGGCTGGCCAACGGCACCCGGCTGCAGTTCGGCGCCGAGGGCACCCGGCTCGTTGCCCGTGGCATCACCGGGCCGCTGATGGACAAGGTGCGCCTGGATGCCGCGCCGCTCTCGGATGACCTGCTGAAGCTGGTGCCCGCGGACACGCCAGTGCTGCTCGCGCTGCAGCTCAAGCTGCCCGAGTCCCTGGAGGGCTCGAAGATCGGCGCGTACTGGAAGGGCGAGGATCCAGGTCAGGTGCGCACGCGGCAGATCGCGCTGCTGTGGACGCCGCGCGGCGACGCGGACCTGGGCCACGAGTTCGCCATCCTCTGGGGCCGCGTGGAGGACGCGCCCGCGCTGGAGACCATGTTCAACGGGGGCAACCCGCTGGTGAAGGCCACGCTGTGCAAGCACCAGGTGCTGGCCTCCGAGCCGGAGGTGCTCCAGCGGCTGCAGAAGGCCTGCGAGGGCAAGAGCCCCAACCTGCTCAACGCGGCGGGCCCGGTGGTCCAGGGGCTGCGCGCGCCGGGCTCGGTGACGATCGGCTTGAACACGGGCCACCTGCTCAGCCAGCTGCTGGCGGATGGGTACTGGTCCGAGCAGCAGCTCGGGAAGAACGCGCCGGTGACGGGCTCCGCGCCGCCGGAGATCGAGGCCGCGCGGAAGGATCTCGAGACGCTGCCATATGTGGGCCTGCGCGGCACGGTGCAGGGCAATTCGCTGGTTCCGGGAGGGTTTGGTTCATGAGGTACTCCACGCGCATTTCCCTGCTCGCCGCGGTGACGCTGGCCAGCGTGGCGGCGGCCAAGCCGCTCTACATCACTGTGCCTCGCGCCTATGGCACCGAGGAGCCGGTGGCGGTGGACGTGGCGTTCAACAGCAAGGGCCCCGTGGAGCTGCGGGTGCTCAAGCCGGACAATCTGGATGCCTTCATCCAGGCGCAGGGCGACATCCGCCGGGCCTACGAGGAGCCGCCCGTGCTGAAGAACCCCGGGCGCGCGCTCAGCCGGGGCCTCAACGCGGCGAAGGTGCCCTCCACGTTTCTCCTGTACTCCTTCAGCACGGAGTTCCGGGACGCCGTGTCTCCGGCGCTGCCGCCGCGCGGGCCCGAGGATGTGGCGCCCACGCTGAACCAGATGGCCGAGGGCCCGGACAAGCTCATCGGCGTGCCGCCCGGCTTCACCGTCGTGCGCAGCCAGTGGCTGAACCTGGACCTGGGCGGCGGCGGGGTGGACTTCAACGTCCCAGGCTTCTCCTCGTGGGGAGGCCGTGGCTTCCAGGAGCGCCGGGTGATGCTCGCGCCGCTGCCGGCGGGTACCTACGTGCTTCAGCTCGTCCAAGGCAAGGTAGAGGGCCAGGTGGTGCTCGTCGTCACGGACCTCACCGTCCAGCTCAAGCAGACGGACGGGCAGGTGCTGGTGCGCGTGGCGGGCCGGGACCAGAAGCCGCGGGCCGGCGCGCAGGTGCGCATATTCCTGCCGACGGGCAAGGGGCCCGAGGGCAAGACGGATGAGAAGGGCGAGGTGACGCTCGAGGTGAATGAACCGCGCATCCTCGCCACAGCCACCGTGGGCAAGGACACGGGGCTGGTGGACACGGACTTCTACTCCTCGCTCGCGGTGGCGCCGGACGTCTTCATCTACAGCGATCGGCCCATCTACAAGCCGGGCGACGAGGTGAAGTTCCGCGGCCTGCTGCGCCAGCCGGACACCTTCCTCGCGCGCCTGTTCACCCCGCGGAAGAAGCTGGTGACGGTGAAGCTCGAGTCCGCCGAGGGACGCGAGGTGAAGACGCAGGTCGGCGTGGACGAGTTCGGCAGCTTCCACGGCAAGATGGAGGTGCCGGAGGATCTGGGCACCGGCGTGCTGCGCGTGAATGCCGAAGTGGATGATCAGTCGCACCAGGGCGAGGCGCGCGTTCAGGACTACGTCAAGCCCACCTTCTACCTGGAGCTCACCCCGGAGAAGGAGAACATCGTCCCGGGCCAGTCGCTGAAGGCCACGGTGCGGGCGCGGCGCTACGCGGGAGGCGTGCCCGAGGGCGCGAAGTACGAGGTGTTCCTCTACCGCTCGCTGCTGGACGCGCCCGCCTGGGTGGATGACTCGGGCAAGGGTGGGCAGGGCAGCGCGGTGACGTACGGCACCGCCTCCACCACCGAGGGCAAGCTCAGCGTGCCGGAGCGACTCTACTCCTCCGTGGCCGAGCGCGGTGCGGAGGGAGACCCGTGGGAGAGCGCGTCCAAGTTCGACGAGAACGGCGAGGCGATCATCGAGATCAACGTGCCTGCGCTGGCGGCGGGCGAGGAGCGGCTGCCGTACCGGTACACGCTCACGGTGCGCGCGCGGGATGATCAGGAGACGTTCGCCAACGCGAGCGCCCCCTTCTTCCTGTCGGACGTGGAGGTATTCGGCGCGGGGAGCTTCTCCGACGCGGTGGTGAAGAAGGGCGCCGAGGCCACGCTGGCGGTGCGCGCCACCACACTGTCCGGCAAGCCCTACGGCGTCACGCAGGCCGAGGTGGAGTTCGTGCTGCGCAAGGCGGACGGCAGCGAGAAGAGCCTGGCGAAGCACTCCCTCACCACGGGCGCGGACGGCATCGCCCGCGAGAAGGTCCCCACGGGAGATGTGGGCACGGTGCTGGCGCGGCTCACGGTAGAGGACAAGAACGGCAATGCGTGGACGGGCGAGCAGTCCATGCTCGTCATCGGTGGCAACGACGAGCCCGTGGCGCGCGTGGCCAACCTCACGCTGGCCTCGCTCTCGGGCACGCTGTCGCCGGGCGACAAGGGGCAGCTCGTGGGCCTCTTCCCCGATGGCTGGGGCCCCGAGGGCAAGGATCGCGGCCCGGTGTGGCTGACGTTTACGGGCGCGGGCCTCTACGGCACGCAGCTCCTGGAGCTCGAGGGCCGCACGCTGGTGCACAGCTTCCCGGTGGAGAAGCGCTACGGCAGCGCGGTGTACGTGTCCGTGGCGTACCCGACGAGCTCGGGCCGCTGGGAAGAGCGCACGGTGTCCTACCGCATCGTCCCGGCCGAGCGCACCCTCGCGGTGAAGGTGGAGCCTCGCCGTGCGGAGGCTGCGCCACTCACCGAGCAGGTGATCGACTTGCGAGTGACGGACCACGAGGGCAACGGCGTGGTGTCCCAGGTCTCGGTGGGCGTGGTGGACAAGGCCGTCTACGCCATCCAGACGGAGTTCCGCCCGAAGGTGCTGGACTTCTTCTACCCGCCGGCCCGCAACAACGTGTCCAACTTCTACTCCGCCGAGTTCCAGGGCTACGGCTACGGCGAGGCGCTGGCGCGGAAGATGGCGGGCCTGCCGGACCACGCGTTCGCCTCCATCAAGCCGCCCACGCGCAAGGCGAAGGACGAGGAGCGGGACACGGCCTTCTGGCAGCCGAACGTGGTGACGGATCGCGACGGGCGCGCCACGGTGCGCTTCAAGCTGCCCTCCAACCAGACGCTGTGGGTGGTGACGGCGGTGGTGGCGGACACCTCGGGGCGCTTCGGCGAGGGCACGGCGGAGTTCGCCGCCCGCGGCGGTCTCAACCTGTACGCGGCGCTGCCGCAGTTCCTCCGGGTGGGGGACGAGGCGCTCGCCACGGTGCGCCTGTCCGCGGGCGAGGCCTCCAAGGGCAGCCAGGTCCTGGAGGTGAAGCTGGCCTCCACGGGCGCGCTCCAGGCCAACCAGGCCCAGCAGAAGATCGAGCTGGGCCAGGGCGGCGAGCAGATCATTCCGTTGCAGATCAAGGCCACGGGGACGGGCGCCGCTGAGCTGGCGGTAGACGTGACGGGCGGCAAGGAGCCGCTGAAGGATCGGCGCGCAGTGCCGGTGCGGCCCGCGGCCCTGGAGGAGCCGGTGAAGGTGTCCTCCTGGGGTGGAGGGGAGCTGTCGCTGCAGGCGGCGGGCTCGGCCACGCTGACGGACGTGCAGCTGGTGCTGCAGCCCTCGATGGTGGACGCGGCGCTCTCGAACGTGCGCGAGCTGCTCACCTACCCGTACGGATGCCTGGAGCAGCTCGTCTCCACCACCGTGCCCAACGTGGCGCTGTACCAGACGATCAAGAAGGTGGACATGCTCGGCCGGCTGGATCCGGAGAGCCAGGCGCTGCTGGCCGAGGCGCGCAGCCGCTCGGTGCAGGGCACGGCCCGCATCCTCGCCCTGGCGGTGAAGGGCGGCGGCTTCACCTGGTTCGGCGGGTACAGCACGCCGGACGTGGCGATGACGCTCATCGCCCTGGACGGGCTGGCCTACGCGGTAGAGGCGGGGCTGGTGGACGCGAATGACACGCGGCTGACGGAGGCCGCGCGCTGGCTGGAGGCGCAGGAGAACCTGCCCTTCGAGTACGAAGCGACGCGTGCCTACGTGCTGGCGCGGATGTACGGCGATCGCCAGGCGGCTCGGGTGCGCGCCCTCATTGACCGTGCGACGGCGGGAGATCTCTACCCGCTGGCGCTCTCGGTGCTGGCCGCGGAGAAGGCGAAGGTGATGAAGGAGCCCGCGCTGCAGGCCCGCATGGACGCGCTGGTGACGGCCAGCAACGAGGGCTTCGTCAAGCTGGCGAGCCTGAACACGGAGCCCGAGTCCGAGGCCTTCTTCCACTACCCGCTGCGGCGCGTGGGCCTCACGGCGCTGCTGGCGCATGCGGCCTCGTTCGGGAAGCTGGACGTGGACAAGGCGCGGCGGCGGTTGCTGGAGCTGCTCAGCCAGCCGGAGCTCTCCACCTTCGATCGGAGCACGGCGCTGCTGCACTCGCTGTGGCTCATCGAGCGGGATGCCAAGGCCTTCAAGAAGCTGACGCCGCCGGAGGTGAAGGGGGCCAACGGCAACATCAGCTTCTCGCCGCGGGGCATGGGCCTGGTGGCCACGCTGGAGCCGGGCACGCGCTCGGTGAACGTGGCCTCCTTCGATGGCGTGGCCACGCTGCGCGCCACGGCTCTCACGCCGCTGGCGGACGTGCAGCCGCGCGCCGAGGGCATGAGCATCCAGCGCCGCTACTGGGTGCTGCGTGAGAGCGGCAAGGTGCCGCTGGCGTCCGGCGAGGAGGTCTCCCAGGGCGAGGAGGTCTTCGTCGAGCTCGTCATCGATGCGCGCGGCGACAACAAGGCACGCTCGGCGTACTACGTGGTGGAGGATGCGGTGCCCGCGGGCTTCGTGCCGCTCATCGAGGACAAGGAGTACCGAGGGGAGCCGCACTCGCTCAGCCTGGCGCCCGAGGCCCTCAAGCGGCGCGTGCTCACCCCGGAGCGGGCGACGTTCTTCTTCGAGGAGCCGGCGTGGTGGAGCGACAGCCCGCGCACGGTGGGCTACGTGATGCGGGCCCAGTTCGCGGGCACGTTCACCGCGCCGCCGGCCTCCATCGAGGACATGTACGTCGCCAGCATCCGCGGGCGGACGAAGTCGGACGTGCTGGCGGTGAAGCCGTCCCAGAAGCCGCGGGGCGACTGGTAGCAGATGGGGTGGGCCGTCATCACCGCCACGCTGCTGGCGGCTACCCCGGTGTTCCTCACGCAGGGCGACGTCACGCCGGAGGAGGCCCTGCGTGCCGAGGCCGAGACGGCCTGGAAGGAGCTGGAGGCGCGGTACGTGGCCGAGGCCGGTGGGAGCCCCGCGCAGGCCCCGGCTCCCATCCGCCTCCAGCGCGGCGTGAGCCTCCCTCCGGAGCGCAACGCCCAGAGCAAGCCCGGCCTGGTGGAGCTGCGGCAGAACACGGCAGGGGTGCTGGACGAGCGCCTGCGCCTGGCCCTGCGGCACGAGCTGGCGCACCAGGTCCTGTGGTGGGCCTGCCCCGCGGCCTCCGAGGATCGGCTCTTCCACGAGGCCTTCGCGCTGGTAGTGAGCGGCGAGCTGCCCGTCTGGAGAGAGGGGCCCTACCAGTCACTCAGCGTGGCGGCCAGGGAGCTGGCCCGCGCGCCGGCGGTGGACACGCCCCGGGCGAGGCGAGCGCTGGCGAGGATTCTTGGGGAGGACCGAGGTTTTCCTCAGGCGCTCTCCCGCCGGCTGCGCCAGTGCCAGGACGGGGCGCGGTGGGTGGTGCCCGTCACCATCGATGAGCTGGCGGACGTGGAGGTGCGGGCAGTGGCCGAGGCCACGGTGGTGGTGAGCCGCCACTCGGGCGAGGTGCTGTTCTCCGAGGGGGATGTCCAGCGCGCACTGCCCTATGGCTCCACGCTCAAGCCCTTCGTGCTCGCTGGGAGCCCCGGGCCGCTGCCGTTGCTCACGCCGCGCTCGGGGGTGCCCGAGTGGGCGTGTGGTCCGGAGCTGCCGAGGCAGGTGGACGGGCGCACGGCGCTGCTGCGCTCGTGCAATGGGTACTTCCTGGACTGGGAGGCGAGGGGTGGCGCCTCGCCGGACTTCGGTCCCTGGGGCGCGGTGCTGGCCGCGGTGGGGCTGACGGGGAAGCCAGCGGACATGGCAGACGCCATTGGCCTGCGCTCCACGCTGGCACTCTCTCCCTGGGGCATGGCGCAGGCATACCGGCTGCTGGCCGAGGCACGTCCGGAGCTCATCGAGCTGATGAAGGACAACGCCGCGCGAGGGACGCTGTCGGAGCTCCCGGTATCGGCGGCCTATGCAGGCGTGGCCACCAAGACAGGCACCGTGAGGGATGCGGCGAGCCGGCCGCAGTACGGGTGGATCGTCGCGGTGAACGCGGACGTGGTGGCGGTGGTGATGCGGCCGGGGAAGATGCCGCGCAGCTTCGCGGCCGAGGTGCCGATGGTGCTGGCCCGGGTGCGCCAGCGTCCGGGACTGGAGGCGGCGCGGGTGCAGGTGCTGGGGTTGGCCTCGTCCTCGGAGGTGGAGGCGGGCTGCAGGGGAGCGGGCTTTGCGGTAGACCAGGGGATTCCACGTGCAGCGCCCCAGGGCTTCTCACGCCTGAGAGAGCTCGT
>NZ_DASPHO010000872.1:0-4714 GCF_035629615.1 Hyalangium sp.
CCCGCCCCACTTGTAGCGCGCGAGGATGATCGCCCCATGAAGAAGCCGTCCCAGGCCCAGCCCCCCCCCAACGCGAAGCGCACCCCTGCTCCCGCCCGTGGCACCCCTCAATGGTGCCTGATGGTCCCCATCGCGGTGGCCATGACCTCGGGCTGCGCCACCCTGCAGGCCAGGCCGCCCCCTGGAGACTGTCCGCCCGAGACCACCGCCGCCATGAGGGCGCGCGGCTGGCTATTTGAAGGAGAGAACCATGGTCCAGACTTCTTCATACACCTTGGCAACACTGGGACCACAGCGCCGGTGGGTCCTGATCCAAAGCAGGTTGATCAGGTCCAGCAGGGTGGGGATCTGATCAGCCGTGTCGCTGATAATACGTTCATCAAATCCCTGCCCGTGGGAACGCTCCTCCACGGGAGACTCTGGACGGGGGACCCGGCCGATAAGGCTGCGTTTGCCCGATGGACCGAGGCTGAGCTCCCGGATGGCCGCAAGGTCCCGGTCTGCTTCGTCTCATGGCCCCTCATGTGGGCCCCAGGGTCCAGGCCTAACGCTCCCAGGCTCTCGACGCCCGTCCCCGCCCGTGGCACCACGCGGTGGGGACACCAGCTCGATATGTATGACGGAAAGTAAAGACGCTTGACAGCAACCCCGGCGGCTCGGGGTTCACTCCTACTTCACAGGTTGTTCGCTCACGCGGCATGCGCACGGTAGTCTCAGGCCCCTCGCCCACCCGCGAAGGAGCCTGCCCATGTTCATGAAGAAGCCCCCCGTTACAGCCACCGGAGAGATCCTCTTCAGCGCGGGGGAGGTCAGCTACGAGCACGTCCGAGAGCTCGGAGAAGGCGCGCGCGGCGAGCGGCTGCTCCTGGCGCGGACCCACCGCAAGGGCCGTGTGGGGGAGCAGGTGGTGCTCAAGGCCGTCCCACCGCAGGCGGAGCTCAAGGTCCGCCGGAGGCTGGAGGAGGAGGCGCGGATGGCCACCCGGCTCTCGCATCCCGCCATCGCTCGCCTGTACGCGCTGCACGAGCACGCGGGCACCCTCTACGCCGTCACGGAGTACGTCGAGGGAGACTCAGTGGACTCCGTCTTCAACGACGCGCTCCTGTGTGGACGCTACTGCTCCGAGCCGTTCGTCCTCTCTGTGGCCGCGGAGGTCGCCAGCGCCCTGCACCACGCTCACACGCTCACGGACGCGAAGGGAGCGTCGCTGGGAATCATCCACCGCGGCCTCCATCCTGAGCGCATCCGCATCGGGCCCCAAGGTGAGGTGAAGCTGATGGACTTCGGGCTTTCGCGCTCCCTGCTGACTGGCCGGCAGACGTCCTCCTTGCCACGCATGGGCGGGCGCGGCGTCTATTCCTCTCCCGAGCAGATCCTCCGCCAGCCCATGGACGGGCGCTCGGATCTCTTCGCGCTGGGGCTGGTGATGCTGGAGCTGCTCACCGGCCAGCACCTGCTGTGGCTGCTGGAGGACGTGGACCTGCGACGGCTCGGGCAGGATCTGGCCGCACTTCCCCCAGAGACGCTGGCGGCCGTGGACGAATTCGTTGAGGAGCTGGGCCGGCGCCAGCAAACTCTGGCGGGGGAGGAGCTGGCCCAGCTCATCCACCGCGCCCGCTCCCTGGGATTCGAGGATGTGGAGCGGGTCGCCAGAGAGGTCCCCGAGCCGACGCGTTTCATCCTTCACAAGCTGCTACGGCCCGAGCCTGCGGAGCGCTACGCGACCGCCGCGACGCTGGAGCGGGCCCTGCGCGAGCGCCTGCGTGCCCTCGGCCATCACGGGGCTCCGGACGTGGCGGAGGAGGTGTTCCAGATCAAGGCCGAAGCAGCAGGCTTCGCTCGAGAACGCCTGCTCCCGCCTCTGCTGGAAGCCGCGACCCCGGACGTCACCGCCCTCGATCCCGATCAGATCTCCACCCAGCCGTGAGCCGGCCCCCCCCTGAGGCCTCGCAATCCCTCGGCCTGCACGCGCGCCACTGGAGCGGCTCGGCTGCCTCTTCGCAGCCCGGACCCTCTCCAGCCCTGCCCCCGCGCTCAGCCGAGCTGCTTCAGCAGCCGCTCCGCCTGCTCGCGCAGGGACGGATCCAGCGCCGTCGGCGCCCGCCCCACCAGCTCCTTCACCAGCTCCTTCGCCCGAGCCTTGTCGCCCAGCTTCACGCACGCCAGCGCCAGGTTGAGCCGCGGCTCGGCACGATCCGGATCGCGCCGGTGCGCCTCCTCCAACACCGCGCGCGCCCGCTGCGTCCCCTCCGGCTGATCCGGCAGGCGCATCAGCAGCAGCCCCAGGTTGTTGGCCGCGCTCCATTCCTCCGGCGCCAGCTCCACGGCCGCGCTCCAGGCCGCCTCCGCCCCCTCCAGGTCCGGGGGACTCATGGCCTCGTAGACCATCGCCTCCACCGAGCGCGTCTGCGCCGTCGCCTGCCCGCGCTCGGCCAGCGCGTGGCACAGCGAGATCGCGTCCGCGAGCCGCCCCTGCGCCATCCGGAAGCGCGCCAGGTTGCCCACCGCGCTCGGGTGGTTGGGCTGCAGCTTCGCCAGCTGCTCGGCCACCTGCGCCGCGGCC
This sequence comes from Hyalangium sp., assembly GCF_035629615.1. Classification (GTDB taxonomy): domain Bacteria; phylum Myxococcota; class Myxococcia; order Myxococcales; family Myxococcaceae; genus Hyalangium. The sequence goes on from NZ_DASPHO010000872.1 coordinate 2,564, forward strand.
TCGATGTCGCCCTTGCCCGCCAGCACGTTGCTCAGCGCCTCCAGCATGTGCGGCTCATCCGGGAACGCCTTCAGGCCCTGGCGCAGGATGTCCTCGGCCGCATCGAGCTCGCCACCCGCCTGCAGCGCCACCGCGAACACCACGTACGAAGGAATGTGCCCCGGGTTGAGCTTGAGCGACGTCTCCAGGTGCTCGAAGGCCTTCTTCAGCTCCCCGAGCGCGAACAGCACCCGCGCCAGCTGGAAGTGGTAGACCCCCACCTCCGGCTCGAGCTGCACCGCCTTCTCCAGCGCCTTCTTCGCCAGCTCGTTCTTGTCGGCCTCGGCCAGGAAGAAGCCCACGCCGTACAGGGCCTCGGCGCGGGGCGGGTCCTCCGACAGCTTCATGTAGATGGCGCCCGCCTGCTCGAACTCCCCCTTCTGCATGTGGAGCGCCGCGCGCACCAGCTGGGCATCCGCTTCGTCGTCCGCGGTGCCCCCAGCCGCCTGCGCCAGGAGCGACTCAGCCTGGGCCTCCTGGCCCTCGAGCGCCGCCAGCTTCGCCAGCGCGAGCAGCGCGCGACGATCGCGCGGGTTGCTCTGGAGGGCCGCCTGCGCCTCGGCGCGCCCCTGCTCCAGCTCGCCCTTCTTCAGGAGTGTCTCAAAACGTGGAGTGCTCATAGGTCTCAAATAGCAGAGGGCCCACTCCTATAGGAAGTGGGCCCTCTTCAAGAGGTTCGACGATGGGACTCAGCTCACCAGCCGCTGAAGAGCTTCTTGACCGCGTTGCCCACGGCCTTGCCGACTTCCTTCACGCCATCGGCGATCTTGTTGCCGACGTCCTTCACGGCGTTGCCGACGTCCTCAGCCGCGCCCTTGAAGAAGCTGCCGACCTTCTTGCCGATGTCCTTCACAACCTCGATGGGCTTGCTGATGACGTTCTTGATCGCGTCGCCGATCTTCTTGAAGTTGATGTCGACGTTGAAGCCCAGCTTGAAGCCGATGCCGAGCGCCGCGCCCAGCTCGAAGCGCGCCTTGAAGCGGCCGTTCTCCAGCTTGACGGACGCGTTGGCGGAGACACCGACGCCGGCCCAGGCCTCGGCCTTGCCGCCCACGCCGCCGTACTCGCCCAGGCTGACCTGGCCCTGCACGCCGGCCTTGGCGCCCACGAAGGCGTCGCCGCCCACTTCCAGCGCGTACTTGCCGTTCACCGGGTCGATGGTCAGGTCACCCGAGGCGTTCGCCTTGGCACCCACCCACGCGTGGCCCTGGCCCTCGGCGGACAGAGGCCCGAGCTTCGCCTTGAAGTCGGCCGCCGCGTCGATCAGCGTGGCCTGCGCGTGCAGCTCGCCGTGCGCCTTGAGGGCGCCCTTCTCGAAGGACACCGAGCCGCTGCCGTTCACCCCGGCCTCGAGGAAGCTGGCCCGGTAGTTGCCCGAGACGATGCCGTTCGGGTCACCGAAGCTGCCCTCCGTCTTCGCGACGGCCACGCTCTTCTCGAAGCTGCCGCTCTTCTCGAGCTTGGGCAGCTTGCCCAGCAGCCCCGCCAGCGCGCCACCAAAGCCGGTGGTGCCCAGCTTGGGGGTGTTCATCGCGCGGTCGGTGCTGTAGGTCTTGTTCCAGTTGCGGTTGATCTCGCCGCTCCGCTCGAAGCTGCTCTGAAGGCGATCCGGCAGCCCAGAGCCCGAGGGCTTGTTGGCGACAGTGTTCTTCTCGGGAGCCGCCGTGGTAGCCGGCTTCTCCTGCGTGGTGTTGCGGTTAACCAGACCAGAGCCAGGGGAGTTCGTAGAGCGGACGGACATGACAGCGACCTCGAAGGAATGAGTCAGTGCTTGGATTATCGCATGCTTGAGAGCAGGGTTGCGCCGGAGCCCCGATCTTTATCTCCCATTTGGGACACAAGGGTTCTCTGATCCTGAGAATAATTACAGCCGGGCAGCAAACCAGCGGGCGATCAGCTCCATGGAGAAGGCCAGCACCAGCAGGATCAGCCCCACCGCGGCCCGGGTGAAATCCAGAGGGTGGAGGCCGGGCTCCAGCACGGACTCGGTGGGGTCCTTGGGGTTGTAGGCGACCTGGACGCTCTGGCCGGGCAGGTACCGCGCCAGGGTGGCTTGGACCTGCTTCTCATTGCTCGTCTCTGTGGGACCCAGCCGTACAACCGTCGAGCCGA
>NZ_DASPHO010000873.1:0-4669 GCF_035629615.1 Hyalangium sp.
CCCAGCCGCGATCAAGAGGGGCCCGAAGACTCCGCCGAAGGTCTTCGAGGAATAGCCATTCGGTACGCCCCCAGGCCCCCAGTGGACCACCCACCGCTCTGGAAGCGCATCCCACTGACTGGCGAGCCACCCCGCGGCGGCCACCAGCATGGCTGGAGGAATGAATCTCATGACGACCGCATTGTAACGTCGCTTCCAGACACGGTCGTCTAGAGTCTGAGGTGTGACGAAAGATCTGCTGGACCTCGACGCCACTCCCGAGCGGCTCCGGGCGCTCGCCGTCGCGGGAGTACTACCACCCCAAGCGCTGGAGCGCGCACTGGAGCTGGCAGTGGCTTCTCCACCCAGGTCCTGGTGGCGGCGCTTCCTGTCCACCACCCTGCTGGGGCTGGGCGCCCTGCTGGGGCTCTCCGGCGTCATCTCCTTCTTCGCCTTCAACTGGGCGGCGCTCCACCGCTTCGGGAAGTTCGGGCTGCTCATGGCCGCCATCGCCGCCGCGGCGCTCGCCGCGTGGCGCCTGGGCGAGCGCACCGCCAGCCAGTTCGCCCTGCTCTTCGCGGCCGTCCTGGTAGGACCGCTCCTCGCCGTCTACGGACAGGCCTACCAGACCGGCGCGGACCCCTATGAGCTGTTCCTCGGCTGGGGAGCCCTCATCCTCCCCTGGGTGGTCCTCGCACGCTTCGCTCCGCTGTGGCTGTTCGAGCTCATCCTCGCCAACACCGCCGTCATCCTCTTCTGGGAGCAGGTCCTGGACGAGGAGAACCCCGCCGCGCTGGTGCTCACGCTCGCGGTGCTCAATGGCACGGCCTGGATCGTTACCGAGTTCCTCGCACACCGGCAGGTGAGCGGGCTCCAAGGCCGATGGCTCCCGCGCATCCTCGCGGTGATGACTCTCTTCCCGCTCATGAGCGCCGCAGAGGAGATGGCCGTGGATCTCAAAGCGGATGATGGCGCCCTGCAGATTCTCTGCGTCGCCCTGCTCGTCCTTGCGCTCGCGGGCATGTACGCCTTCCATCGCCAGGCCCGCAGCGAGCTGTTCTTCCTCACGCTGGGAGCCGCCTGCGTGGTGACGCTCGTCTCCACGCTGGTGGGGCGCGCCCTGTTCGACGGCCTGGAGGATGTCCTCGCGTTCCTGTTCATGCCCCTCGTGCTCATCGGTGAGATTGCGATCGTCGTCTGGTGGCTGCGGAACGAAGCCCGAACCCGGGGAACGGAGGACACCTGACATGGCGCTCAAACCCTCCCTCCGAGAGGTCCTCTCCCTCCTGCGCGAACAGGGCGCCGTCGCTCCGGGCACCGAGCTCCGGGCCATGACGGCCATGGAAGAGCACTGGCGCTCCGCCGCGGCGACGCCCTGGTACGTGCGCGTCCTCATTGGCTTCGGCGCGTGGATGGCCGCCTGCTTCCTGCTCTTCTTCTTCGGCCTCCTGATCAAGCTCCGGGAGGAGGTGGCCTTCCTGCTCCTCGGCCTCCTCCTCTGCGGCGCGACCGCCGGCCTGCGGCGCGTCTCGAGCCAGATCTTCCTCTCCCAGCTCTGTCTGGCCTTCTGCCTCACCGGCCAGGCCCTCTTCCTCTTCGGACTGGCCCAGATCACCGACAGTGCCACCGTCACAGCCCTGGGAGTCCTCCTCCTGGAGCTCGCCCTGCTCTTCCTCTACCCCGACCGCATCCTGCGCTTCCTCGCCACGATGGGAGCCGCGCAGGCGCTGCTGTTCCTCGCATACCAGTCGCACCACCTGGCGCCAGTGGACCTCACGCTGGTCGCCTTCGCCGCGCTCCTCCACTTCCTCTTTCTTCACCAGGCCCGGTTCCTCCGCGGCCCTCTTGCCGTCCTCGTCTCGCCCGTGTCGTTCGCTCTGGCCCTCGTCTTCTTCTGCGTCCTGCTGGGGCGCTGCTTCGTGCGCCTGGGCGCCGACTTCCGGATGGATACAGCAGAGAGCCCCATCGCCGTCCTGACGCTCGGGCTCGCCGTCGTGACGATGTACACCGCCGCTCGGATCCTTCAGGAGGTGGGACTCGAGGTCAGCGGGACCGCGGGCGCAACGGTGTTCGCCGCGCTCGGCCTCACGGCCCTGCTCACCCTCAACACCCCCGGCGTCATCGGAGCCGCGGGCATCCTGGCGCTCGCCTTCCACCGGCGCAGCGTGGTGATGCTGGGGCTGGCCGTGGCCTTCCTCGTCGGCTTCGGTGTCCTCTACTACTACGATCTCAGCTTGTCCCTGCTGGCCAAGTCGGGCGCTCTTCTCGGCAGCGGGCTGGTGCTGCTGGGCCTGCGGCTCTTCCTCCTGCGGCGCTTCCCCGCCACCACCGCGGAGGTCCCATGATGCGCAACGCCGTCATCTTCGGCGGGCTGGCCTTCGCGCTGCTCCTGCCCTCCGCGCTCATCACCCAGAAAGAGTCCCTGCTGGCTACCGGCAAGCCTGTGCTGCTGGAGCTCGCGCCCAGGGATCCGCGGTCGTTGATGCAGGGCGACTACATGGTGCTCGACTACGTCGTCAGCCGCGAGCGGGGCTGGAACAAGGACTGGCCCCGGGATGGCCGCCTGGTGCTGCGCCTGGACGAGGACGGCGTCGGCCAGTTCGTTCGCTTTCACGATCCCGGCACTCCGCTCGCCCCGGACGAGCTCCTGCTGAGGTACCGCGTGCGTGACAGGCGTGTCCGGCTGGGCGCGGAGGCGTTCTTCTTCCAGGAGGGCCATGCCCGCCGCTACGAAGCCGCCCGCTATGGCGAGCTGCGTGTCGCGCCCAACGGCACGAGTGTCCTCGTAGGACTGCGGGGCAAGGAGCGCGAGCCTCTGGGGGAAGCATCTCCGGCGGCGCCCAGCACCTCCGAGCCTTGAGGGCTCCAAGAAGGCGGGACAGCGCACAAATATGAAAGCGCGGAAGGAGCGGCCCCTCCTTCCGCGCTTCAGTCCCCCCGGCTGCATTGCGCTCGGTGAGGAGCACTGGACCTACCTATGCGTGCCGCATGCCAGCCTGAGAGACTTGTTGCTCTTTCGTGGAATCAAGGACTTGGCGAGTCCGTGCGGCGTGTTCTGCGTCGATCCCTGACGCAGCTGCGTCAACTCTGACGCAAATACCTCTTTTCCTTACACCACAGTGTCGGGCTGGAGGATGAAGACCCGATCCAGCCGGGTGCTGCCACGCGCCAGGGGAGCGTCCACCTGGTAGTCGAAGTCGTAGGTGGCCAGGAGGCGCAGGCCCGCGGAGCGGAAGAGGCGCCGGGCTTGGGGCTGATCATAGGTACGGAAGAACCACTCGGTCTCGATGAGCAGGTCCTTGCCAGGCCCGGTGATTCGCAGGCGGTTGCGCATGGGCGAGCGGCGGCGGCGGCGATCGGGCAGCCCCTCGCGCGTGTTGCAGATGACGGTGTCTCGGCCGACATGGCCGACCCAGCGCTCGCTCTCGAAGGTCTTGCGCGGGTAGTCGGTGAGGTGGAAGCCGAGCGCGTAGAGGCCCCCGGGCTTGAGCAGCCGCCGGGTGCTCTCCAGGTGGGCTCGGGCGGCGGCCCCGCTGTCCAGGTAGCGAAAGGTGGAGACGAGGTTGAAGGCCAGGTCCACCTGGCCCTCTAGCTCCGGCGCGGAGAAGGACTCCATGCGGGACTGGAAGAGGCGGACGCGGCGCCGCCGGGCCGGAGTGAGGCGGCGGCGGGCGTGCTCGAGCATGGGCTCGGAGATGTCATAGCCCACGATGTCGAGCCCCCGGCGCGCGGCCTCGGCGACGAGCCTCCCAGCGCCACAGGCGGGCTCGAGCCACTGCGAGCCTCCCGTGCCATGGAGCCGGTTCACCGCGAGGAGGAAGTCCATCTCCTTCTCGGTGTCAGTGCCGAAGATGGCCTCGTAGTACTTGGGGTGGGTGTACCAGTCGGAGCGTCGTTCCATGGGGGGCCGGACTCGGAGGGGCGCGCATCCTCCAGCCCGGCGAGCCGAAAGCCAAGCGGCTCGTGTCAGTGAGGGCTCACGGGCACCTGCTCGTAGCGGTCCGGGAACGGCCCGCGCGCATCGAGGAGGTCGATGGCGAGGCGCAGGAAGTCGGACTCGGTCACGATGCCCACGAGCTCTCCCTGGGCCCCCACCACGGGCAGACACCCGAAGCGGCCGTCCAGCAGCTTCTCGATCGCCTCTCGGGCGGAGGTATCGGGCGCCACGGTCTCCAGCTCGTGAGTCATCACCTCGCTCACGCTGAGGGACCGCGAGCCCTGCCCGACGGGCTGCCGGGCAAGCGCACGAATGAGATCCCGGTGGCTCACCATCCCCACGAGCTTGCGGTCCCGTACCACCGGGACGTGCCGGATGTGGTGGCGCTTCAAGAGGTCATCGACCTGGATGAGCGCGTCGTCCGCCTCCAGCGTGACGACTTCGCGAGTCATGAGTTCTCCGACCGTGAGCATGGACGCCTCTCCCCGTGTCTCCACAACACGGTGGGCTCCACCGCGAGCCCTGGCAAGCACCCAGGGGAGGGCTGCTCCCACGCTCCCTCGCTGCGGGTGCTCCGTGCAGCCCGGCTCAGTGCTCCCCCACCTGCGACAGCGCGAGCATCAGCAGCAGGCCGGCGATGAGCGCCACCAGGTTGCGCCCCTGCCGCTCCTTGCCATGCCGGCTGACGTGCGGGAGCAGATCCGACACGGCGATATAGAGGAACGTGCCCGCGGAGAACGCCAGCGCCCACGG
>NZ_DASPHO010000874.1:0-15070 GCF_035629615.1 Hyalangium sp.
CGAGCCAGCTCCCGCGTGATGCGGTACTGGCCGATGAGTGTCTTCAGGAGTGGATCCGGGTACACCTCCATCGCACCTCCCGTGGGGCTGTCGAGACCCTGGGGCATCCAGGGACCAGGCACGGGAGAAGACGGAGGGCGCGGCGAATCTTCACGGCACCCTGAATTTCTTGGACCGATGCGTCCACGGGACACCCTCCCGCGTGAGCTGGCCCTGGCGGTGTATGGAGCCCTGCACTCGTAGGAGGTGGGGTGGAAGGAGAGCCTGCATCGGGAAGGGCTGGTAGGGTCCAGTCCCGTCGCCCAGTTGGCCTTCAGAGTTGTTGCCCCAAGCTCGGACGGTGGCATCACTGCGGAGCGCCAGCGAGTGGGAGGTACCTCCGGCCAGAGCGGTGATGCTGTCCAGCCCAGGCACCTGCACGGGCGTGAGGCTATCCGTCATCGTCCCATCGCCGAGCTGCCCATACTCGTTGCCACCCCAGGCCCAGACGGTGCCATTGCTGCGCAGCGCCAGCGACTGGAATTTGCCCGCAGTCATGGCTGTGACGTGGGTCAGTCCAGTCACCTGCACCGGGGTGTTTCGCTGGGTGGTCGTTCCATCCCCCAGTTGTCCGTGGGAGTTGTAGCCCCAAGCCCAGGCGGTGCCATCGCTTCGGAGTGCCAGCGAGCGAAAGTTGCCTGCGGCAATGGCGGTGACGCTGGTCAGCCCTGATACTTGCACTGGTGTCCAGCGGTTCGTAGTCGTTCCATCGCCCAGTTGGCCGTAGAAGTTGTAGCCCCAAGCCCAGGCGGTGCCATCATTTCGGAGTGCCAACGAGTAGTTGAAGCCTGCCTTGATGGCGATGACGCTGGTCAGCCCTGACACTTGTATAGGTGTCCGGTAGCCATTGGTCGTTCCATTGCCCAGTTGGCCGTGTTCGTTGCCGCCCCAAGCCCAGACGGTGCCATCACCACGGAGTGCCAGCGAGTGGGAATCGCCTGCAGCAATGGCGGTGACGCTGGTCAACCCAGTAACCTGCACCGGAGTGAGGCGCTGGGCAGTTGTCCCATCGCCCAGCATGCCGTAGAAACCGTTGGCGCCCCAAGCCCAGGCGGTGCCATCATTTCGGAGTGCCATCGAGTGGGTCATACCTGCGGCGATGGCAGTGATGCTGGTCAGCCCAGCCACCTGCACGGGGGTGAGGCGAGGGTCTGTCGTTCCATCGCCCAGTTGGCCATTGTCATTGTTGCCCCAAGCCCAGACGGTGCGATCACCACGGAGTGCCAGCGACTGGGAGTGGCTTGCAGCCATCGCGGTGACGTTGTTGAGCCCAGACACGTCGGTAGCGGTAGTGCGGTAGAGGGGGAGTCCATTGCCAAGTTGGCCGTAGTCGTTGGCACCCCACGTCCACAGGGTGCCATCGCTGCGCAGCGCGAGTGAACTGTTGCCACCTGCGGCCATGACGGTGACACTGGTCAGCCCTGGCATCTGCACGGGGGTGAGGCGAGGGTCTGTCGTTCCATCGCCCAGTTGCCCTTGATCATTGTTGCCCCAGACCCAGACGGTGCCATCGCTGTGTAGCGCCATCGAGTGGGCGCCACCTGCGCTGATGGCAGTGACGCTGGTCAGCCCTGACACTTGCCCGGGTTTAAAGTGGCCCGTAGTCGTTCCATCGCCCAGTTGGCCGTAATCGTTGTCGCCCCAAGCCCAGACGGTGCCATCGCTGCGCAGCGCCACTGAGTGAGAGGCGCCTGCGGTAATGGCGATAATGTTGGTCAATCCTGATGTCTGAGTGGGGGTGGCGTGGCTATCGCCCAATTGGCCACCTAAGCTGCGGCCCCAAGCCCAGACGGTGCCATCGCTGCGCAGCGCCACTGAGTGAGAAGCGCCTGCGGATATAGCAGTGATGCTGGTTAACCCAGGCACTTGCACGGGGAGGGAGCGGTTGATCCACGTTCCATCGCCCAGTTGGCCGTATTCGTTGTCGCCCCAGCTCCAGACGGTGCCATCACTGTGCAGCGCCAGTGAATGCTGGGAGCCAGCAGCAAGGGTAGTGACGTTGGTCAACCCTGGCACTTGCAAGGGGGAGTGGCGAGTAGTCGTCGTTCCATCGCCCAGCTGGCCGGAATCGTTATAGCCCCAAGACCAGACGGTGCCGTCACCCTGCAGAGCCAGCGAGTGGGCGTTACCAGCGGCCATGGCAGTGACGATGGTCAGCCCAGGGACTTGCGCGGGAGTATGGCGGGGGGGAATCGGTCCAGCGCCCAGTAGGCCCATGGGGCCCTCCCCCAGTTGGCCCTTGCTGTTATCGCCCCAGGTCCAGACGGTGCCATCACCACGCAGAGCCAGCGAGTGATTGCCACCGGTCGTGATAGTCGGAGGCGGGCAGGGATTGGCGGTGAAAGCAAAGGACTTGGAGACAGTGAGCGCGCCGTCATCACGGACCGTGACAGTCACTGTGACTGTGGAATCCCCTGGCACACATGAGGGAGGTGTCCACGACACGGTGCTGGTGGTTCCTGTGCTCGATGGGCTCCCGAGCGTGTCGGCACTGGCCTCCCACGTGAACGTGAGCTGGCTCGTCTCCGCATCCTGTGCTGTGACATCGAATATGACAGGATCAGAGTTCAGCACCTGGGTGGCGGACTGCGAGCTTTGCGTGATGACTGGAGCTGTATTTGTTGGAGGGTCTGGTTGGTCCGGAGGGTCCGGAGGGTCCGGGGGGGGCGGAGCGATATCGATGCCGCAGCTCGACGGGTTGCGCTGACAGAGCTTCTTCTCAGCCTCCGCGAAGTCCATGCACCCAGACGCCCAGCACAGCAGAGCACCCACCAGCAGCAAGCGCTGAAGCCAGGTCATCACCGCCACCTTCCATGGAAGACAGCCAGCGTGCCGTTCGTCCCCACGCCGAACTCAATGGGCGAGTCCGGCTCGCCCATTCCATACAAGCCCACAGCCAGACCCAGCCCCACGAGGCCGGCGCCCATGAGGCTAAACCCCACTTTCTGATAGGTGCTTCCGTGTGAGGCACTCCTCTTCACGTCCGAGAGCGTCGCGAGGCTCGGATCGGCCGATTCCAGCCGCGAGTACTCCTTCTTGGCGAGGCCCCAGAAAATCCCGCCCGTGATCATCAGTGCTCCTCCAGCGCTGGCAGGGACGAGCACGCGAGTGCTGAGTGCTCCCTTTCCGTAGACCCCTGCAGCACTTACGCCAGGGGTTGCCTCCACCGTGAGCGATGTATCTTGCTGGATGTGTGGCGAGTTGTTCACCACAACCTCCGGTGTCACCACCACCGAGATCGAGGGCGGTGCAGTTGGCGTCTCTGCCTGGCGCGGTTCCTGCGTAGAAGGGGTCTTGGTGGTCACAGCGCCGGCTGGCATAGGACTGGGCGGAGTCGCCGCTGTTGGCGCTTTCTGGCGGGATGGAGGCTTCGCGACAGTCAGTGCCGCATCTACGGCCTCGAACTGCTGTCGGATCTTGGGAGACACCTCTAGCGGAAGCGGGGCCCCCGGCCGCAAGAGCAGAGCCTCCTTGAAGGCCGCGGAGGCTTCTGCCTTCCTCCCCAGCTCACCAAGGAGGATGCCCTTGAAGAGATAAATGAAGACGAGCTCTTCCTGCGTACGGGCACGCTGCTGGGCGCTGTGAAGCTCCACCAGTGCGCGCTCGTACTCAAGGTCTTCATACTGGTTGCGTGCCTCCTGGATATAGGCTTTCGCCAGCCTCTGGCCTTGAGCCGCTGCGGACAGGTGGAGAAGAAGCACGCTCAGCCCTGTCAGGGCGCTCCAACGGCTCCAGGATGATGGTCCCACGTGGTGCATGGATGCCTCGTGTCAGTCCACGCCCCCGTCAGTCGCGCCTACCTCGAGCGAGATGACAGAGGGATGGGATGGATAGGTTCACCCGGCTGGCAGGCCTGGGTCAGGATTCGAAACCGTCGCGGAGCCCCGACGGGCCCGGCGGTTTGGTGTCGCCGCCCACCTCGATGGAGTTCGTCTGCGGGGGTGAGTCACTTTGCGCCGGAGTGCCACGGGGCTCCGGCCCTTGATGGATGGGCCGTGGCACGTCTTTGTGAGTCCCCACAGCCGGAAAAATTCGGAATCGAGGTATCAGACCCTTCATGTGCTCTCCCTGTGTCTCGCTTTGCACTGCACTGAAGCAGACGGAGCACGCGGCGGATCTTCACGGCACCTGGAATTCTTTTTTGAATGTGACAGGCAGAGTCCTCCTGGCCTGCTTCAATCATGGAAGTGAAAACAGAACCAGGGCTGTACCACTTCAGTGGTACATGATTCCCATCCGGATTGAGCACAGCCCATGTGCTTGAGCCTGCAAGAGGTGCTGAACTTCGGAGTGGTTGTCCTCATCGGAGAGAGACACGTCTTGGGTGAACAAGTCGGTCGATATCAGTTGGTCCGGAAGCTCGCGACAGGCGGAATGGCGGAGGTCTTTCTGGCCAAGGCCGAATGGCCCATGGGGCTCAAGAAGACGCTGGTGCTCAAGCGCATCCTCCCGCATCTCGTAGGGGAGCCTGGCTTCGTCGAGATGTTTCTCTCTGAAGCCACGCTGGCGGCCCAGCTCAGCCACCCCCACATCGTCCAGATCTTCGAGTTCGGCGAGTCCCATGGCCAGTACTTCCTCGCCATGGAGCACATCGACGGGCCTAGCCTGCACGTGCTCATTCAGCGCGCCCACGCGAGGGGCCTGGCCCCGCCGCCCGCACTGTGTGCACGGCTGGTCGCCAGCGCGTGCGAGGGGCTGTCCTTCGCGCATGATTTCGCCGACCCGGAGACAGGCCAGCCGCTGGGGCTTATCCACCGCGACCTCAGTCCAGACAACATCCTCTTGTCGCGGCAAGGGGCCCTGAAGGTCGTGGACTTTGGTCTCGCCAAGGCAGCGGGGCAACGCCACCGGACGAAGACGGGCATCATCAAAGGCAAGCTGCCGTACATGTCTCCTGAGCAGGTGCGTGCCCAGGTTCTGGATCGGCGTGCGGATGTGTATGCGCTGGGTACAGTCCTCTACGAGCTGCTCACGGGCTCAAAGCCGTTCAACGCGCCGACGGAGGCCAGTCTCATGCGGGCCATCCTCTTCGAGCCCCTGGTGCCCGCAGTGAAGCGTCGGCCCGATCTACCCAAGGCCATGCAGGAGATCCTCGAAGTGGCGCTTGCCAAGGATCGCGAGCGTCGCTACCCGGACTGCCCCCGCTTTCAGGCGGCGCTGGAGGACTTCATCCTCTCGCAAGGCAAGCCCGTGGCAGTTCACCAGGTGGCCCGGTTCATCGCCCAGGTCTCCAGCGGAAGCGGCGAACCCCTCCCCAGGTCCCCGCCGGGCGGGTCCACCTCCAAGGGCCAAGAGAAGCTGCGCTGGGCCCGCACAGGTGCGGTGCTCCCACTCCTGGCTCTCTTCATTCTGGGATGTGGGCTTCTGGTCTGGAGGATGAACTCCCGCCGGGCGCCGGAGCTGCCTGCTCCCGCGGGGAGGCCCACTCCCATGGAGGTCCTCTCCGGCCAGCCTTCCGTGGTGGGAAAGGGCGCCGTTGAGTTTCGGGTCCGGCCCTATGCCACCATCTTCCTCGATGGGAACAGGCTCGGAGAGACGCCGCTCACTCCGATTGAGGCGCCCGCGGGCCTCTACACCGTGAAGGTCGTCAACGCCGAGCTTGGCAAGACAGTGACCCGGAGCATCCAGGTGAGTGCGGGGCAGACCACGCTCGTCGCGGTCAACCTGTTCAAGGAGTGAAGTGCGCTCCTCCCAGGTTCCGCGGATCATTCAAAGACGAGGACGTCGGCGACCCAGCTCTCGGGCTCGCGTTCGAGCCATGCGCGCCGCTCAGCTGCAACGGCGGACACGGGGGATTCGCCCCTGCGAATGTGGGCCAGGACCGCATCGAAGAAGCGCACCGCCTCGAGATCCGGGACATCCTCCGGTGAAGCCACCACCGCGCTGGCACCGGCTCTGAGGAACGCTGTAGGGAGTCCCCACGCCTCGTGCACTCGATTCGCCAGCTGGCCGGCGCGACAGTCCGCCAGCAGGACGAGCGGGTGGCGCCGGAGCGGGTGGGCGCGGATCGCTTCCGCCGTGAGCGCCCACTTCCCATCCCCATCCGGCGAGAGCGCGAGCACGGGCGCGTCCGAGAGGCTCGTGTCGGAGAGGGCGTGGACATGGAACTGCAGCTCGGTTGCGTCCGTGAGCTCCGTGAGGACGCGCCTGGGATTCGCCTCGTCCCCGTGCAGGCTTGTGACCTGGGGGCCACGCGAACCCTCGGGGAGCTCCCAGTCCGCGAGCGGGGGGAGCTTGAGCTCTTGGGGAGCCTTGGCCCCGGTCACGATCACACGCCGCGCCGTCCCTGAGGCCTCCGGCATCCGAGCGCTCGGGACAACGTCGTAGCTCCAGGCCCACTCCGGTGGCAGCAGGCGGGGCGTGCCGGTGAGGGGAGGCTGCGCCAGCACGCGGATCACAGGACAGCCCGCCAGCAGCTCCAGGAGCCGGGGAGAGAGGAGGGGAGCACCTGTCCCGATGGGGAAACGCTCCGCGTAGTCCCCGGCCAGATCGCCTGAGGGACCGCGGACCGCCACCGCCAGCCGCAGGTCGTCGCGCGCAATGGCAACCATGCACGCGCCGGGAGGCTCTCCGTCTCCCAGCTCCTCGACCAGGAGGGGCGCCATGCGGTCAAACGCCCCTCGTCGCGCAGCGTCCACCAGGAGCATGGTGTACGCGTAGGAGCGCACCTTCGCCGCCGTTACATCCTCGGGAAGGCGCGCAGCCTCCTGAATGACGGCGCGGAGAAGTTGTTCGCCGCGTGCAGGGTTGCGGTCCATGTCGAGCCGCGCCTCGGCCCAGTCCGCGTAGAGCCGCGCTCCCTTCGCGACATCGCGTCGGTGGCGCAGTCCTTCGCTCTCGTGGCGAAGCGCCTTCTCGGAGAGAACGGGCAGCCCCATTCTGTGCAGATCGAGGTGGACGATGAGCCCGGTCAACGACAGGGGGGAGGAGCACGTGGGGGCCGCCGCCGCCTCTCTCCTCGCATCCTCGGGGCGCCCCTCCTTGACGTACAGCGCGGCCAGACTCAGCCGGGTATCGCGGTCTGTCTCGCAGTGCTCCGCCGAGCCCCCAAGGATTGCCTCCTCATAGTAGGCCCGGGCTTGGGCAAAGCTGCCTCGCAGCCGTTCGATCTCGCCGAGCTGCCCGGCGAGCCATGACATGTTCCCCCACTCGTTCTCACTGCGTGCTCGCTTGAGCGCTGCCTCGGCATGAACCCGCGCTGGCTGGAGCCGGTGAGCCGACAGATGCAGCTTCAGCAGCTCGATCTCGAGCATCATGCAGCGGTACGGAACGCGCCTGGCATCGCACTGCTCGAAGAGGTCATAGAGGAGTCGCTCGCCTCGGGCACTCTCGCCGGTGCGGAGCAGCGCCTTTGCCTCCTCGGTGCGCGCGTACAGGTCGATCCAGAGCGAGCCGTCCGCCTTGGCCGTGCGACGGAGCTCGTCCAGATGTTTCTCCGTGCGCCTCGTGTGAACGATCGCGCCCAGGATGAGATCGTCGGCGCCCGCCCTCCGGGCCTGCTCGATCCAGCGCCGCCACCCCGCATCGTCGAGCCTGCTTCGATGGCGGACAAAGTCCAGGTAGTCTGCCAAGAGCGGGCGACGGGCCTCGAGCGGCCATGAGCGGGCCTGTGAGAGTGCCCCTGAGAGCTCGTTGCTACCGTGGGTGCGGTCCAGCTCCTGTGCGAGGAGGGCGAGCTCATCCAGCCGCTCTCGGGACGGCGCCAGGCGCAGGGCCTGCTGAAAGAAGACGCGCGTCATCCCAGGGAAGCGGCGCGCCACCTCCGGTGGGAGCGGAGGCCCGCCTTCGATCATCTTGTCGCCGGCCTGGCGTGCCGCCCACCACGCGGCTCTCAGCTCGGTGCTCTGCTCTCTGAGTTTGTTGGCGCGTGCCTGGGCCTCCTGGCCCCACTCAGGGTCGCTGGGAGCCCCGCGAGCGAAGGACTCGGCCGCGGCCAGGGTCAGCCCCAGCTCGCGCAGGACCAATCCCCGGTTCCAGAGCGCTTGCCGGTGATCCGGCACACGGCGGAGCACGTCGTCCAGGATGACCAGCGCGTCTTCAAGGCGACCGTCGAGCAGGCTCAGGAGCGCGCGGTCGCTGTCCACGTCAGGAGTGCGCGGGGTGCGCTCCAGGTACTCTGCGGCGTGCCTGTAGTCCCCGGCGAGGAGGTATGCGCTCGCCACACCGCGAGAATCCCCGCGCTGCGACAGCTCCGCGATCCGCTCGGGGGGCGTGACATCACGGGCCGCGCCTGTTTCTCCGCGAGCAACGTCGTACGGGCGATAACGATCCGCCGCGGGGTACGTGAGGCGGCCCTCGATCGCGCGCCGCTCGGCAAGCACGAGGAGTGGCGCGGGGGCATGCTGGGGATCTCCTGGGCGGCTGGCCAGGTACACCAGGGCCATGGCCGCCGCTGCCGCCGCGGAGAGGGCTGCCACGAGCACTCTGCGCCGCTGGGGCCGCAGCCGGGGGACGCGAACTTCCCGTGCGCTCCGCACCCGCTCCTCGACAGCGCGCAGCTGCGTGTCCGTCTCCAGGTCCTCCTGGCAGCGCGGGCACCCCGTCAGGTGAGCGAGGAACGCCTGCTCCTCACTCGGGGACAGCAGCCCTTCGACATATTCATCTGCCCTTCCGCAGACACTCAAGGCTCGCTCCCCCGGCTCTGGGCCAGCAGCAGTTCTCGGAGCTTCCTGCGCGCGCGCAAGAGGCGTGTTCCCACGGTCCCACCGGGGATCTTCAGGGTCTTGGCAATGAGCGCGTAGTCCCATCCCTCCAGCGCATGCAAGCGGTAGCAGTCTCGCACGTCCTCGGGAAGGCGCTCGACGGCAGCGCGCAGTTGTTCCTCGGTGATGGTGCCCCACACGGGGGCAGGCTCGAGGGGCGGCTCCGGTACGTCCACTTCATCAAGCGACGCTCTCAGCGGCTCGCTGCTGCGCTGCCGAACGAGATCCACGAAGGTCCTCTTGAGGATCGTGAGGAGCCACGGGAGCGGCTGAGCGTGGTTGCGGAGTGTCCCATAGTGACGCAGCGCCCGCACGTGGACCTCCTGCACCAGATCATCGGGATCGAAGTGCCCGCGGCAGAGCTGCCGGGCTCGCCTCTCCAGAACGCCACGGTATTCGGCAACCAGCTCCTCGAAGGGCTTGGCCCCTGGAGCACGCGGGGGCGTGGAGCCGTCTCGTGCCTCGGCTGCAGCATAGGCATAGGGGTACTGGACTGGATCTGATCGCTCTTCAGGGCTGATAACCGGTGGATCCTTTGGATCTTCAGGCCCCTGACTCATTAGGGCGCACATAGCACGTGGGCCCCGTAGCGCGCGAGCCATGTATCAGCAATGGCGGTGCCAATGCCTCTCAGAACGTTCGCTGTAGCCTAGTGGCCCGTTCTTCCGAGTGTCACAGGTCTCGTCACGTCCCCAGGGGGCCGGGCTGTCACATGTGACCGCCCGCGTGCGGTTCCACTCTTCAGTGCACCGGGCCCACGAGCGCCACGACTTCCTCGGCACAGCCCCAGGACAGGGTGACGCCCGCGCCGCCGTGGCCGTAGTTGTGGATGACCCGGTGCTCTCCCACGCGCTCCTCTTCGAGGCGAACGGTGGGGCGGCCCGGCCTCAGGCCCACCTTGTGCTCCAGCACCTGGAACCGCGCTCCCGAGGGCAACAGCCGCCGGCAGCGCTCGAGGATCGCCTCGCCCTTCGCTGGATCGGGCACGAGCGAGTCGTTCCCGTCCTCGGCCGTCCCGCCCAAGATGCAGTCCGCGGAGCGGGAGATGACGTAGCCGATCCCTCGGACTTCGCTCTCGTCGACGATGAAGCCTGCTACGGGGGGCGGGGCCACGCGCAGCACCTCGCCTCGGATAGGGAAGAGCGAGTCATCCCCCACCAGCGAGCGTGCCCCCAGGCCCGTGCAGTTCACCACCACGGGAGCCTCTCGCCATACCTCGTCCAGCGAGCGCACTTCGCGCTGGAGGATGCGGCCGCCCCGCTCCCGGAAGCGAGCCTGGAGAAACGGTAGGTAGCGCGGCATCTCGATGATCGGCGCCTCGAATGAGTAGCCGTGGGAGAACCCCGGTACCAGCTCCTCGGCCGTGGCCGCGCGCAGGCTGGGCACGCACGGCGCCCACCAGGGCTCGGGGGGGGCCTCGTTGAAGAGCTCCACGCCGCGCACCACCTGGATCCCTGCCTCGGGGCGTGCCGCCAGCTCACACAGCACATTGAACGTGCGCCGGGCCCAGGCCGTCACCCGATCCTGTGGGAAGGCCCGGTACGGGCCCCAGACGGCCGCTGCCACATCCGAGGTGGTGTGGGGCGGCAGCTCGCGCGCCCGGATCTCCACGGTGTGGCCGGCCTCGAGCAGCCGGATACCGCATGAGAGCCCCGAGACGCCACACCCCAGGACGATGACGTGCATGGCAGCTCCTGGCTCACTCCGCCCGTCGATCCTCAGCCCGACGGCGGCGATCGGCCTCGGCGGGGCTCTCAGGAGGCACCAGCGCTTGTGGCCCGCGGCCGATCAGATCCTTGCGCCCCGCCTGCTCCAACGCCTCGCGCGCCAGCGGCCAGTGCTCGGGGTTCCAGTAGAGCAGCAGCGCCTTCTGCAGCTTCTTCTCCCGCAGTCCCCGCGCCGTGTACACCGGCTCCATCTTCAGCGGATCGATCCCTGTGTAGTACATGGCCGTGGCCATCGCCATCGGGGTGGGGATGAAGTCCTGCACCTGGCGCGGCCGCTTCCCGTTCTTCTTCAGCCACAGCGCCAGCTCCACCATGTCCTCCAGCATCGAGCCCGGGTGCCCGCTGATGAAGTAGGGAATGTCGTACTGCTCCTTGCCCGCCTCCTCGCTCGCGCAGGCGAACAGGGTCTGGAAGCGCTCGAAGCTCTCGATGCCCGGCTTCTTCATCTTCTCCAGCACCCGCTTCGACACGTGCTCCGGCGCCACCGAGAGCTGTCCGCCCACGTGGTGCGCCGCCAGCTCCTTCACGTACTCGGGCGAGCGCTCGGCCAGGTCGTACCGCACCCCGCTGGCGATGAAGACGTGCTTCACGCCCTCCTCCTGGCGCACCTCGCGCATCAGCTCGATCAGCGGGCCGTGGTCCGTCTGCAGGTTCTCGCACACCCCCGGGTGCACGCAGGACAGCTTGCGGCACTTGCTCTCGATTGCCTCGCTCTTGCACTTGAGCTTGTACATGTTCGCCGTGGGGCCACCCAGATCCGTGATCGTCCCCCGGAAGTCCCCCATCCGCCGCAGCGCACGCACCTCGCGCAGCACGCTCTCCGCCGAGCGGCTCTGGATGACGCGGCCCTCGTGCTCGGTGATGGAGCAGAACGTGCATCCGCCGAAGCAGCCCCGCATCAGCACGATGGAGTGCTTCACCGTCTCGTAGGCGGGGATGCCCTCCTTGTACATGGGGTGGGGGACCCGATTGAACGGCAGGTCATACATCTCATCCATGGCCACCGAGCCCTCCCCGGTGCCCACCCCGTCATCCAGCGGCCGCGCGGGCGGGTTCATGTAGATGGCCCGGTTGCCATGGCGCTGCACCTGGGGCCGCGCGTTGCCCGGGTTCGTCTCCATCTGGAAGTCCCGGGACATCACCGCGAAGGCGCGCTTGTCCGCCACCACCTCCTCGTAGGAGGGGAGCACCACCGTCTTGCGATCGGCAGCCCGCCGCGCCGGATCCGCCTCGTGCGCCTTCGTCTCCGCGTCGTTGATGATGTACGCCGTACCGCGCACGTCCCGGAGCTGATCGATGCGCTCGCCCCGGCGCATCCTGTCTGCCACCTCCCACACCGGGCGCTCGCCCATGCCAAAGATGAGCAGGTCCGCCTTGGCGTCGAAGAGGATGGAGCGGCGCACCTTGTCGCTCCAGTAGTCGTAGTGGGCGATGCGCCGCAGCGACGCCTCGATCCCTCCCAGGACGACGGGCACCTCCGGGTACGCCTCGCGGCAGCGCTGGGCGTAGACGATGGTGGCTCGATCCGGCCGGCAGTTCGTCTGCCCGCCGGGGCTGTACTGATCCTCCGAGCGGTTCTTCTTCTGCGCAGTGAGCCGGTTGAGCATCGAATCCAGGTTGCCGGCGGCCACCCCGAAGAAGAGCCGCGGCTTGCCCAGCACCTTGAAGGGCTCGGCCGAGTGCCAGTCGGGCTGGGCGATGATGCCCACCTTGAAGCCTCGCCCCTCGAGGAAGCGGGCAATCAGCACGGGCCCGAACGCGGGGTGGTCCACGTACGCGTCCCCGCTGACGATGATGATGTCGAGCTGCTCCCAACCTCGGGCCTGCATGTCGGCGCGAGTCGTGGGGAGGAAGGGATGGGGGTAGCGAGCGAGCGTGGCCATGGTGTGCACCTTCTCCCCTAGTCTCTCTCTGAGAGGAGAAGCAACCTTCGCTAACACCTACACCTGCGCTTTTGATACCGGGAGCAACACCGGAACACGGGCGTGGGCACGCCTGGTACCCCCCACAGCAGGCGCGCTGCTGGCCCGGCAGCGCTGAAGGCCTGGAGGTCCATGCCCTATGATGAAGCGAACCTCGATTCTCCTGGTGCTGACGGCGGAGCTGGTGCTCGCCGGGTGCAAGAGCTCGGGTGAGGCTGCCCCTGAGGGCACCATGCGGGAGCAGTTCTCCGCGCTGGAGCGCCGCGACTCGGGTGTGGAGGTGGTGGCGCGCCTGGACGCCCCTCCAGGGAACATTGCCATCTGCCCCCAGGGACGTGTCTTCCTGAGCCAGCACCCCTTTGGTGCTCCCACTGTCGCAGTCGTGGAGCTGATGCCCGGCGGAGCCACTCGCCCGTACCCCACGGAGGTGTGGGCCAGGGCGCCCGGTGCGGATGGGGTGGGCCTGCAGACCGTCATCGGCGTGGAGTGCGACAAGAACGGCGTGCTGTGGCTGCTCGATAATGGCAAGGGCGGTGGCGAGGGCGCGAAGCTGGTGGCGTGGGACACGCGCGACGAGCGCCTCGTCCGGACCTACCCCCTCACCGCGGCCGCCGTGCCCAACTCCTTCATCCAGGATCTGGTGGTGGACCCGGACCGGGGGGCCGCCGTCCTGGCCGACATGGGCCGGGGAGATCTCATCGGCCAGAACATGCCCGGCTTCATCGTGGTCGACCTGAAGAGCGGTGAGGTCCGGCGGGTCCTCCAGGGTCACCCGAGCCTCAACCCGGAGGAGGTTCCGATGGTGGTGGAGGGCCGCTCCCTCACGGTCTCCGATCCGCAGGGTCGTCCCGTCGAGCCGCGGCTGGGACTCAACCCCATCGCGCTCGATCCCGCGGGCGAGTGGGTCTACTTCGGCGCGATGAACGGCCGCACCGTGTGGCGGGTGAAGCTGTCCGAGCTGGTGGATCCGGCTCTCTCGGCGGAGGAGCTGGGCAGGCGCGTCTCCCGCTATGGGGAGAAGGCGGTCAGTGACGGCATCTCCGTCGACTCCGTGGGGAACGTCTACGTCACCGACCTGGGCGAGGGGGCCATCGGCGTGACGTCTGCGGATGGCAGCTACCGTGTGGCCGTGAAGGATCCCCTGCTGAGCTGGCCGGATGGGCTGAGCTACGGGCCCGATGGGTACTTCTACGCCACGGTGAACCAGCTCCACCGCCACGCTGTGCTCAACCAGGGCCAGGCCGCCACCCAGCCGCCCTTCCTGGTGGTGCGCTTCCGGCCGCTGGCGCCGAGCGCTGTGGGTCGCTGAAGTCCGGTGGGTGGCTGGAGCCAACGGACGCAGCCTTGAGGGGGGCACTCCCTCGGCGGAGGTCGGCGCAAACCTGTCATACAAGCAGACAGGTTTGAGCGGACGGAGCCTCAAGCGGGGCCTCTGTCGGCCGAGGTCGGCCCAAACCTGTCATACAAGCAGACAGGTCTGAGCGGACGGCGCCCCAGGCGGGGGGCCCCTGTCGGCCGAGGTTGGCGCAAACCTGTCATACAAGCGGACAGGTTCGAGCGGACCGAGCCCAGCGGGGCCTCCCTGTCGGCTGAGCTCAGAGCAAACCTGTCATACAACTGGACAGGTTCGGGGGGGCCGCACCCGGCCAGCGAGGGGAGCGATGCTGGAAGCGGGCGCCGTTCTGCCTTATGTGTAGGGCGGCTTGCTCCCCTGCATGACATGACAGGCGAACCTCCTCCTCGGCCCCCACGTTTTTCCTTTCTCTCCGATGCTTGCGTGGCCCTGGTGGCGCTGGTCGGGGTGACGTCCTGTGGCGGGAAGGAGGGCTCAGGGCTCGAGCGCGTGCAGCGGGACGGGGTGCTCCGCTGGGGCGCGGATGCGCAAGGCGGTGAGCCCTATGCCATGGAGGACCCAGACCGTCCGGGGCAATACCGGGCTTCGAGGTGGAGCTGGCCGACGCCCTGGCCCGTGAGCCGGGTGTGCGCGCTGAGCTCGTCCAGAACGACTGGTCCAGCCTGATCCCCACGCTGGAGCGTGGCGGCTCATTCGATGTGGCCCTGAATGGCATGGAGATCACCCCCGCGCGCGCCGGCCGGGTGCTCTTCACGCGCCCCTACTACCTCTTCAACCTCCGGCTGATGGCGCGGCAGGACGACACCTCCGTCACCGGGCTCGAGTCGCTGCGCGCGCGCCGAGTAGGAACGCTCTCCAACTCCCAGGCGTGGGAGCTGCTGCTGCGCAGCGGGGCCCAGGCCGTCCCTTACGAGGGCGTCCAGGAGCCGTACATCGATCTGGAGCAGGGCCGCCTGGACGCGGTGCTGATGGACGACATCATCGCCCAGCGCTACGGCATGCCGCGCCAGGGGCTGCGCGTGGTGGGCGACGTGGGCGAGGGCTACTACGCCATCGCCGTACGGGTATTGGTGCTCCACGGAGGGCACATCATCGAGGAAGGGGCCCCGGGCGCGGTGCTCGCGAACCCGCGGCACGAGCGGACCCGTGCCTTCCTCGGGCTCGGGTACGCCGCCGCCAGCTGAGCTCTCCGGAGAGCGGGGCGCTGCCCAGGTCAGCTCGAGACGCGCGCGGCGCCTCCGACATGGGCAGGAGCGGACCTTGGGTGCTACTGCGCCGCCAGCACCGAGGCCAGCCGCCGCATGCCCTCATCGATCAGCTCGGGCG
>NZ_DASPHO010000875.1:0-19453 GCF_035629615.1 Hyalangium sp.
CAAGGCGATCATCGGCTATGGCGATACCCTCCTCTTCTTCCGAGGCAGGTATCACTGGAGCTACGTCGAGAAGCGGCGACGGGTGGCGGAGCTGCATGACGCGCCGGCAGGCTTCCGTCAGCTCTACGAAGAGGCCAGCGCCTTTCGCTTCGAGCCGGACTACGACTCCATGATGGGGCGCGATCTGGCCTCGTGGTTGGAGGAGGTGCGAAGGCACCTCTCGGATGTCCACCTTGCTTGTGAAGCGATCCGGATGGCCACCCCAGGGCTTCAGTGGGACGGCTACTTTGAGCGGGTGCTCCGGTACGCGCTAGTGGAGGGCGGCCTGCGAGCGCGGGTGTGGATGAGGAAGGTGCGCAATGCGGTGCGCTTCAGCCCCTCCGAGCTCCCGGGATTGGGGTGGCACGAGCAGCTGGGGCTCCAGCTGGGGGGGGCGCGAGGGCTGCTGGCCGCCATGTTCCCCTGCGTTGCCTACGGGGTGGGCGGGGAGCATGGCCGGGAGCTGACGCGGCACGCGCTGGGCGTCTGGGGGAGTGCCTCCGAGCTGCGGCGCGCATACCTGCGGTACTGGGGAGAGGTCAGCGACACGAACTTCGTGCTCATGGCACGCAGGCTCGGTCTGGTCCTGGAGGCTCGCGGACAATGAATTCAAGAGTCACGGTCATCATGCGCTCGAAGAACTCCGCGTGGGTCATCGGACAGGCCCTCTCGGGCCTCTTCTCGCAGCACCGCAGAGACTTCGAGCTGCTCCTGGTGGACTCGGGCTCAACGGATGCCACGCTCGACATTGCCAGGCGGTTTCCCTGCCGGGTGATCCAGATCGCAGCCACGGAGTACTTCCCCGGTGCGGTCCTCAACAAGGCCATCCAGCAGGCCCAGGGCGAGATCCTGGTGTTCCAGAACTCCGACGCGGTGCCCCTGGCACCCAATGCCCTCGAGCAGCTCCTGGAGCCCCTCGAGAGTGGCCAGGCGGATGCGACCTTTGCCCGGCAGCTCCCGCGCCCAGAGGCTCACACCTGGGTCCGGCGAGACTACTCGCTGGCCTTTCCCTCCCAGGGAGTCCCCCCTTCGTGGATGGTGTACTCGCTGCCCTTCGCGGCGATGCGGCGCGCGGCCTGGGAGCGGCATCCTTTCTATGAGGATGCCTGGGGATCCGAGGACACGGAGTGGGGACACTGGGCGCGGCAGAACAGGGTCGTCGCGCGCTATGTCCCGGAGGCTCTGGTCATGCACTCGCACAACTATACCCTCCGGCAACTCTACGGGCGCCGCTTCATCGAAGGAGAGGCGGACGCGTTCATCCTTCAGGACAAGGTGTCGATCCCGAGGTTTCTTCGCCGCCTGTGCAAGTCCTGGGCACGCGATGCCGGAGCCCACCTGGTGGCGGGTGATCTCTTGGGGCTCATGCTCTCGCTTCCCCGGCGGTGGGTGTACCACTGGGCCTACTGGAAGGGACACACGCTGGGCGAGCGGAGGAAGAAGACCGGAAGCCAGGACACGAGCATCGGCCAGCGGGTGGTCCTCAAACGGGGGTGATGAGGAGCCGCGAGGCCCTGGCTTGTGAGCGATGAAGCTTCGTGCTCAGGGCGCGGTGCTCCGGCGCACGGCCTGGCGCAGCTGGCCTTCCAGGCACTTGACGTAGGCATCAAGGCAGGCATGGGCTCTTACAACCTCGAGGGCCCGCTTGACGGTCGCCTCCTGGGCGCTCCGGTCGCCGCCCAGGGCGGAGAGCTCGTCCGCGAAGGCCTCGCCCGAGCAGACAGGTACGAGGCGCGCGACGTTGTGCCGCTCGAGGAACTCGCGGGCTCCACCGCTGGGCGAGGCCACCACAGGGAGGCCACAGGCCATTGCCTCGAGGTAGGTGAGGCCTTGCCCCTCGTGCTCGAGCCGCGAGAGGAACAGGAGCACATCTGCTTCCTGGTAGAGCGCGGGGAGCTGCTCGCGAGGAAGTTTTCCTGCCCAGGTGACGAGAGGCTCCACGCCCAGCGCCCGCGCCCGCTGCCGGAGACTTGCCTGGAAGCTCGGCGCATCCGCCTCGCCCACGAAGGTCAGCGTCGCGGGAACAGCACGCTGTTTCAGCACTGCCAGCGTATCGAGGGCTATCTCAGGGGCCTTGCTCGGATGGAGCCGGCCAACGCAGAGCAACCGTAGCTCCGAGCGCATGGGGCGGAAGGCACGCGGGGTGAACAGGGAGAGATCCACTCCCTGAGATTGGACCGCCCCGGAGGCCAGGGGGACGCCGGCATTGCGCACCACGCGGCGGACCGCCTCCGAGAGATAGAGGACGCTCGCGGCCGAGAGCCCTCTCCACGTTCGTGCGGGCACGAGCACCTCATCGAGCCACCGGCCAATCCAGGTTCCGCCCCGAGGGCTCAGGCCGGCTGAATATGCGACGGGCCAGTCGTCGTTCACCGTCAGCACGAAGGGGATGCCTGCTTGCTGCAGCACCCGCAGCGGCGCGAGTCCGAGCCTGCGAAGACTCATGACCAGGGCGACCTGCGGCTTCGCGTGGGTTCGCAGGTATTCTCGCGTCGCCGCTTGATTGAGCAGGCCAGCCCAGAAATGGCGGAGACGATCGCGGCCTGCGGGACGCCCGAAGGGACGGGCGAGACGCAAGGTTCGTATCACGGAGGCCTGCCCGGTTCGGGGGCCTGTCGTGAGGACTTCTACGGTGTGGCCACGGTGCGTCAGCACCTCCGCCACATCCCGGGCCAGGAGCTCGTAGCCTCCGAGGATGTCGGGAGGGTAGAGGTTGCTCAGGACGAGGATGTGCACGTGGAGCCTTCCTTGCGCGGCGAGGGCGCTTCAGTCTCGGCAGGGGGTGGGCTGGCCTCGGCGGGGGGGGCGCGCAGCCACCAGGTGAGGAGCGCCGCCGCGGTTCCCAGGAGCGTGACCCCACTGCAGATGAGCGCGCTGGCCAGGGCTGAACCCGTGGCGAGCGGAGCCAGCGCCCAGCCCAGGCTCAGCGAGACAAGTCCGGCCGTCCCGATGGGAGCCAGGGTCCAGGCGATCTCCTGGGCGCGCCAGCCGACCAGTGCGCGGGCCTTTCTCCAGATGAGCAGAGCGATCAGCAGGTTGCCGCACACAGTGCCTCCTGCCACACCCCAGACGCCGAAGTACCTCACCCCTGCGAGGGATACCGCGATGTTCAAGGCGTTCCCCAGAAGCATGGGGCGCGCGACGTCCCAGGTGCTGGTGCTGCTCACAGTCAGGGCGGCGGACGCGATCTCCTCGGCCGCCGCAATGATCGCGGCCGTCCCTAGCAGCGCCACGGCCACCCCGACGACTCGATCCTGCGCGAGCGGGCCCACCCACGCTCCCAGGAGGGCTGAGCCATCCAGGGCCAACGCCACGACACCGCTGGTAACCAGCCCCCCCAGGACCGCAGTGCCGAGTCGCATGGCACCTGGGCGGCCATCCGGATCTCCAAGGCGATGGAGGAGCCACCCGCTGGACTGCTTCGCCAGGGAAAAGATCTGATCGATGGAGCGGGAGGCGACCTGGTATGCGCCCACGGTGCTCAGGGGCAGGTAGGCCGAGAGAATGAAGACGTCCGCACGGATGGCCGCTGCGACCCCTACATTGATGGCCAGGGCTGCCATGCCCTGGCGAAAGGCGTCGTGAACCTCGGAGGACTCCCTCGGCCAGCCAGGGCGAAGCTCGAGGTCTGGGTCGAGCTGCCTCGCAGCCCTCGTGAGGAGCAGGGCCTCGATGCCGGCGCCGGCGAGCAGGCCCAGTGCTGGCGCGAGCAGCGATGGTGCCAGGGCCAACCCTCCCGCAGTCAGCGTGACCTGCGCCGTCGAGGCCGCTGCCCGGGCCCAGGCAAGTGAGGTGAAGGCCCCGCGCATCAAGAGGAGGGCTCGAAGCGGTGCCCCGAGCGAGCCCACCAGCCCTGCCGTGAGGGCTGGGAGCGCGGCATGGGTGAGCTCCGCCTGGAGAGTGCCCATCGAGGCCGGCAGACGGAGGAGCAGGAGGTATGCACCCAAGCTCATGCAGGGGCAGACGATGAGGACCACCCCCATCGTCAGGCGAACGAGCCTGCGCGTGACAGCATCATCCGGCCGGGCCGCGGCGCGCAGCACCGCGTTGCTGAGGCCCAGATCGGACAGCCCCACGAGGAAGCTCGTCGTTCCGAGCAAGGCCCAGGCCCCCAACCCCTCTGGCCCCAGGGAGTGCACCACCAGGGAGATCGTGAGCAGGCCCGCCACTGTCTGGGCGGCATGCCTCGCGCACATGGAGAGGAAGTCGGCCGTCATCCCCAGGGGCGAGTTGTCGCGTGCCATCGTCACGCAAGACATGTGCAGAGCACATGCCGCTTCTCCCACCGTCGTTTCCTCGGGCAGCGCCCCTCGGATCGTCTCAGGTGTCTCAGGCTGAGACGAGCCAGGTCCCTCGATGAGGCAAGGGCGCTCCAAAGAGAGGGCTGGTTGGTGGTCTGGGAATTGCCTGCCGTGCGGGCATGGCGAAGACAGCGGGGGACGGGCGACGCGTGGTTCACGTGCTGCGCAAGTACGATCCACGGGAGTGGGGAGGCACGGAGACGCATGTCGTCGAAGTGACGCGGCAGCTGGTGCAAATGGGCTGGGGTTGCGAAGTGCACGCTCCCCAGGGGCCCGCTGCACCTGATCGCTCGCTGGATCCCCGCGTCCCGATGGTGCGCTACCGGAGCTTCAACCCTTTTCTTGGAAGCGCGAGCAAGCGGCGAGCCCTGCTCTCCAACGCAGGCAATCTGGTGACGCTCGATGAGCCGCTCCGCCTCGCGCGCGATCGAGGAATCGCCCTGGCGCACCTTCACACAGCGGGACGTATCGGTGGCGCCGTGCGGACCGCCATGCGCTTCACGGGACGGCCGTACGTCATCTCCGTCCACGGGCCATTGCTCGCGCGGCGTGCGTGGCTGGAGGCGGAGATGACGCAGCGTTTCTCGGGGCTCGTCGATCTCGGTCGTCCCTTCGGAGCGCTGTTGGGGGCTCGCCGCGTGCTCCAGGACGCCGCGCGGGTGATTGTCTTCAACGAAGAGGAGCGCGTGGCCCTGGGCGAGCTCATCGGTCATCGCGTGGTCCGTCTTGAACAAGGTGTCAATCTCGAGCGCCTGCAGTCCGGTTGCGGCGACCGTGCGCGCCGGCGCTGGCCGCAGTGGGCCGGACTGCCGATCGTTGCCGTCATCGGACGGCTCCATCCTCAAAAGAACCAGCTCCTGGCCGTGCGGGCCTTCGCCAGAGGTGCGCCTTCTGATCATCACCTGGTGCTGGCCGGAGCGGTGGTGGACCCGGCTTACCGGGCTGCTGTCGAGCAGGAGATTGCAGAGTGCGGAGTGGCGTCACGTGTTCACGTGCTCGGAAACCTGGACCCCGATGAGGAGATCCCGGACCTGCTCGCGCTGGCGAAGCTCGTCATGGTGCCCTCGCTGCACGAAGCGTTCGGGCTGATCGTGCTGGAAGCATGGGCAGCGGCTTGTCCGGTGATCGTCGGAGTTCAGTCCGGGCTGGCGGACCTTGCGGAGGCCATCGGGGAGGCTGGGCTCCGCGTGCCTACCCTTGAAGTGGAAGCGTGGGCCGCAGCGCTGCGCCAGTGCTTGTCCATCCCAGCGCGGCTGGAGGCCGCGGCCCAGGCGGGGGCAGCGCTCGTGCGCCGGCGCTTCACCTGGGAAGCCGTCGCCAAGCGCCTTCACGGCATCTATCAAGCCGTACTCGAGCAGAGGAATCCTGAATGAGAAGGCAAGAGCTCCTGCGTAGGATCTCACAAGGACTCCTCCGGCCGGTGCTTGCACGCCTGGCGACGCCTCTGGACGATGACGAGCTCAGGCGCTCAGCGATGGCCTTCGCGCCACATCCTGATGATGAGACCCTGGGTTGTGGGGGGGCCATCCTCCAGAAGCGGCGATCCGGTGCCGAAATGCAGATCGTCTTCATGACCGACGGAGCGGCTTCGCATGCGCACCTGATCTCGCATGCCGAGATGAGGTTGATGCGGCAAAGGGAGGCTCTCGAGGCCGTGGAAGTCCTGGGGCTGGGGCCAGCGCATGTCTCCTGGTTGGATTTTCCCGATGGGGAGCTGAGCCTGTGGCGTGCGCAAGCAGTCATACGGGTGAGCAGGCTGCTCCAACGGCATCGCCCCGAGCAGATCTTTCTGCCGTACGCACGGGGTGAACATTCCGATCATGTCGCGACCCACTCGATCGTGTACGAGGCCATCGATAGGGTAGGGCTGGCGGCTACGCTCCTCGAGTATCCCGTGTGGAGTTGGCGGCATTGGCGTACGGCTGGGAGGTTCCTGCGAGAGCTTCGAACCTCCGTCGCCATCCACGAAGTGCTGGCCCAGAAGCGCGCGGCTTTGGAGCGGCATGTCTCTCAAGTGCGACGCAGGAATGGAGATCCGTGTTGGCGGACCCTCGGGGACATCGATCAGGGAGAGTTCCTCGCCTGCTTTTTTCAAGATTACGAGTACTACCGTCGCGTCGACCTGTGGAAAGTATAGAGAAGGTGCGAGTGCTGTTCGTCGCGTGGTTTCTCCGCCCGGATCGCCGGTGGCTGGGCGAGTTCCTCCCACCGGAGCGCTTCGAGTGCTCCTACGTGGGGCTGGAGGACCCTGTCGACTCGACGCAGAAGCGCACGCCCGGGAAGAAATGGTGGCAGCTGTTCCGGCTGGCCCTGAAAGCCCGGCGTTATCTGGCTCGCCATCCGCAAGACCTGATCGTCACGGCCTTCCCGCAGGGGGGCTTTACCCAGGGGCTCGTGAACCTGTTGAGCTTCGTGCGCACCCCGCACGTCGTCTGGTACTTCAACTGCGGCCACGAGTACCACGGGGTCCGCAAGTGGTTGTCACGGATCGCCTACCGGTGCGTGGACCGGTTCATCGTCTATACGAAGCACGAGCGCTCGGTCTACGCACGCGCTTTCGCCCTGCCGGAGTCCCGCTTCCACTTCACGTACCTGACTGGGGCGGAGCTGAAGGCCGAGGATTTCCGCGGGGCGCGTGAGCGCTTCGGGCTGGCGCCGCGCTACATCGGCGCGCTCGGCTCCTCGGGCCGCGACTATACCACCCTGTTCCGCGCGGTGGAGGGACTGCCTGTGCAGCTGGTGGTCGTGGCGCATCCGCATGGCTGGCCGGCCGGTCCAGTTCCACCCAACGTCAAGGTGATAACCAGCATCCCCCAGGAGGACTACCTGCGCATCATCGCGGAGGCGGAACTCGTCGCCATTCCCGTCAACAACCGGGAGACGGCGAGCGGGCAGATGACGTTGATCCAGGCCATGTCGCTGGGCGTCCCGGTGGTCGCGACCCGGTGCATTGGCACCGAGGACTACATCCGCCATGGGGAGAACGGCTGGTTCGTCCAGATGGGAGACGTGGAGGAGTGGCGGCGGACGCTGCTGTCGGTACTCGAAGAGCCCAACGCGCGGCGCCGGCTGGCCATCGAGGCGCTCCGCTTCGCCCAGGAGCGCTTCACGGACCGGGCCGGTGCCCGGGTGCTGGAGGCTCTGGTCGAAGAGCTGTGCCCGGCTGCAAGGCGGCTGCCAGCTTCAGTCGCTGGCGCTACACTCGGGGCTCCCACTGAAACCGACGACAAGGAGGAGCACCCATGAGTCATGAGGTTGATGCCATGATCGAAGTACGGTACCAGCGCCTGTTCGGCTACCGCGCTGGTTACCTGCCGCGAGACAGAAGAGCTCTCGATGAGTGGCTCCGGAGCCTGAAGAACCAGCTCCGTTACCGGGCCGCCGAGCGTAGACCCAGCGCGGCCGTCCGCAAACTCAAAGAGTTGATCGACGCGAATGCGATCGTCCGGATGTACGTGGCGGAGATGCTGGAGCAGGTACCGAGCGCTCACAAGGTGATTGAGAACACCGACGAACTGTTGGCGGCGCTGGATCACATCGCTGCGACCGCCCCGCTCTACAACCCGGACCCCAACAAGCGGAACGCGTTTCCGATGTCCTCGCTGTTCGCGTACATGATGATGACCCGCGCCGGTGAGGCGGTGTTCCGGAACGACGAGTTCAACCGTGCGATCAAGAACATCCTCCAGGAGTGGTGCCAATACCTGGACAGCCCCGAGAGCGCGCACGTCTTGAACGAGGGCGAGTACGGCTGGCTCTCGCAGTTCGCGTATCAGGACATGAAGCTGTACGAGTTCATCTTCGACCGCACGGCGCCTCACTGGGGATGGAAGTCGTACAACGACTTCTTCCACCGCGAAATCCGGAAGGACGCCCGCCCGATCACGGCACCGCACGATCCGAAGGTCATCGTTTCTGCCAACGATGGCAACCTCGTCACGATCGCGAGAGGCGTTCAACGCACCGACACGTTCTGGCTCAAGGGCGAGCCGTACTCGCTTGCGGACATGTTGGACAGGAGCGAGCACGTCGATCGGTTCGTGGGTGGCTACGTGTTCCAGTCGTTCCTGAGCGGGGCGAACTATCACCGCTGGCACTCGCCGATCGACGGTGTGGTGCGGGACGCACGTGTCGTGAACGGCTTGATGTTCAGCGAAGCGGAGTCCGCCGGCTTCGATCCGAGTGCGGGGATCCTGTCGGAAGGCTACGACGCCTGCGTGAACACCCGCGGGCTCGTCTTCATCGAGAGCCCGGATCCGAAGATCGGGATGGTGTGTGTCATCCCCATTGGCATCACCGAGATCTCATCGGTGACGATCAAGGTGAAGGCGGGGGACAGGCTCACGAAGGGCGACGAGCTGGGCTACTTCAGCTACGGCGGCTCGAGCATGTGCCTGGTCTTTCAGCCGGGCTCGATCGATCACTTCACCGTGCCAGCGCCACCGCCGCTCCCCGTCGTCGATCCGACCAGCGGCCCCGCGATCCAGGTGAACGCGCAGATCGCCATCGCGAACTAGCCACTGTACCCCAGGCACCCGGGACCTCCTGGAGTGCCGCACTGTTTGCGGCTTCCCGGAGGCGCCGAGCTAGCGCTTCCACACCACGCGCTCGCCCTCGAATGCGCACCGCCCTGTGCGCTCCAGGTGCAGGAGGCCCGCTTCGAGCACGGGGAGCACGGTCCGCGTCAGTCGCAGCACGCCGAACAGGCGCCCCGTCTCTCGGCAGAGGTCCTCCTTCCCCAGTGACAGCGCCTGCGCGAGCACGGAGGCCGCCGCGTTGGCTACCTCCTCCGGCGGGAGCAGGGAGGCCTCTCGCTCCTCATGCGCTCCACGGAACTCGGTGTATTGCTCCGGATCGCGCGCAGCCCACCAGAGGAACTCACCCCGTGCGAGCACCCCACCACGCCGGGTGAGCTGCTCGAGCTGCTCCGTGAGGCGAGCACGGACCCGCGGCGTCAGCTTCGTCAACCCCCATGCCTCCAGGATGCGCCGCCCGAGCAGGTCCTCGTGCATGGGAGCCTCCTGTTCCAGCACGGCCTCGATCTGCTCTCGGAGGCGCACGGCGGAGCTGGGAGCAAAGAGGTCGGCCCCCTCGCGAACCGGAGGGAGCTTCGCGGGCAGGTAGGGCTTCACGGGAAGGGTGGGCACGGGCCCGCTGGGCGCAGTGCTCGTGGCGCGCTCTGGTGCCTCGTCCTCGCTGTCGGAGAGAGGAGGGGAGGGCTCCACCGGAGGCAGGGCGCGAGGCGGGGGCTCTTCCCGAGAGGCCCTCAGCGCGTGCTGGACTGCCTCCGCGAGTCGCTTCACCTGTCCTTCTCGATCCTCCAGCCAGTCAGGCGACCACACGCGATGAAGCCGCCAGCCGAGTCCTCGGAGCACCTCAGCCCGCAAGCGGTCTCGGTCTCGGGCGCTCGACGCCGAGCCGTAGTGCGGACCATCGCACTCCACACCCAGCACGTACTCGCCAGGGCGCTCGGAGTGCACGACTGCCAGATCCACCCGGTAACCGCCGCACCCCACGTCCGTATGGACCGAGTAGCCCATTCCTCGGAGCGCTGAGGCCACCTCCTGCTCCAGCGTGCCCGTGGGCTCGCGCTCCGCCGCCGCGGCAGAGGCGTTGCCCGCCTCCTTGGCCCGCCGCAGGAACTCGCGCAGGTGCCGCGCACCCACCGAGGAGGTGCGCGACAGATCGATCTGGTCGTGCGTCAGCGTCGAGAAGACACGCAAGGCGCAGCGTGCGCGGGTGACGGCCACGTTGAGCCGCCGCTCCCCGCCCGACCGGCTCAGCGGGC
Source organism: Hyalangium sp. (assembly GCF_035629615.1). GTDB lineage: Bacteria > Myxococcota > Myxococcia > Myxococcales > Myxococcaceae > Hyalangium. Next base: position 10,129 of record NZ_DASPHO010000875.1, read on the forward strand.
CGAAGTTCATTCGCAGCTTCCCGGCCGCATCCTTCGCGTAGCAGATGCTGAAGAGGATCTCGTCCCGCTCGTCCCCTTGCACGTTCTCCAGGTTCTTCACGAAGACGGGCTCGCCGGAGCTGAAGTGGGCCTCCAGCTCCGGAGACCTGGCGCGCTCCGCGTCCAGCAGATCCAGGATGAGCTGCTGCTGCACCACGCTGAAGGTGACGACACCAAAGGTCCGCTCGTGTGGCGCGTAGCGGCGTAGTGAACGCACCAGCTCCGCGACCAGCACCTCCGCCTCGCGTGGGTTGATGGCCGCGGTCTTGCCCGCAGTCTTCGACTGATAGACGCCATCTGGGACTGGGTGCCACTTGATACCCAGGTCCTCCACGTGGGCCCGCGCCGCGGGGAACACGTGCAAGCGGCCCTCGTAGTACTGCCGGTTGCTGAAGTCGATGAGGCTGTCATGCCGGCTGCGGTAGTGCCACCCGAGCATCTGCTGCGGGAGCTGCTTGGCCAGGGCCTCCTCCAGGATGCTCTCCAGCTCGACGATGTCGTTCTCGTCGGGCAGGGCCTCGGAGTCATCGCCCCGAGTGAAGAACGCCGTGGGCGGCAGCTGCTTCGAGTCGCCCACGATGATGACCTGCTCTGCTCGCGCGATGGCGCCGATCGCGTCGTGGGTTCCGATCTGTGAGGCCTCGTCGAAGACCAGCAGGTCGAAGCGCCGTCCCTCGGCCGGTAGGTATTGGGCCACCGACAGAGGGCTCATCAGGAAGCAGGGCTTGAGCCGCCGCGCGAGGTTGGGGATTGCACCCAGCAGCTTGCGCAGCGCCAGATGGCGCGTCTTCTTGCGCAGCTCGCGCGAGAGGATGCCCGGCTCGGAGGTCTCCGTCGCGAGCGAGAAGCCCGCGGGGAGCTGCCGCTCCAGGGCCGAGATGACCTTGCGGCGCGACAGCGCGAGGTGCTCGCCGTCGAGCTGGCGGAAGCGGTCAATGCGCCCTCCGTGGGCCGTGCCCTCGAAGTCTCGCAGCGCAGGCTCGGCGTCCTGGAGATCCCGGGTCCACGTGGTGAGCACGGCGCGCTCGAAGGTGAGGCTCAGCCGCTCCGCGGGGAGCTCCTGGGCCTCCACCGCCTCCACGAATGGGCCCTGGCCCAGGGCTCGGAGTCGCTCGGCCTGCGCCTGGTAGAGGCACCATGGGCGGAGCGCCTTGAGCCCCTGGCGCCACGTGTCGAGCTGGCGGCGCAGCGAGGGGCGGTGCTGTGCGGACGTCGCCGGCTCCCAGGGGCGTGCTCTCAGCAGCCCGGACAGGGACTCCTCGGCACGGGCCAGCCGGTCCAGGGAAGCGCGCAGCTGCCGGGCCTGAGGCGCCAGCGCTTCATGCTCCGCGGGGCTGGAGGGGAGCTGCACGCGCGGCACTCCCAGCGCGCTCCGAAGTTCTCTCGTCTGCGCGGCGCGCTGGACGAGTGACTCCAGGGGCTCAGGCCGCTCGACGTCGGCAGCGGAGATGCCGCGCAGCGCGGCGGTGAGGGCCTGGGTCTGCTCGGTGAGCCGTGGGCGCTGCTCGAGCACCTTCAGCGCGGTGCCGAGGTCCCTGGCGATGTCCGGGTTCCCAGGCAGCTCGCCCGTCGCGAGCCCCTTGAGCACCCGGCGCGCACTCCAGAGAAAGAAGAAGGCCAGGAGCACGAAGGCGCTGGCCCACTTCTGGAAACGCGTGTGGAGGGCAGGCAGCTCCAGGGTGAAGAGCTCAGGCTTCCAGCGCGAGGCGAGCTGGGACTCGCGGGTGGACTGCTCGCGCAGGGCCAGGGCGTGTGCCTTCACCTGCCGGGCCGTGTCTGGCCAGACGTCATCCATGAGGGCTACGGAGGGGACTGGGCCCGCGGAGAGCACCTCGCCCAGCTCCGTGAGGGTGCGCAGGCCCTGTGTCGAAGCAGGCACTTCGATGCCGAGCGTCGCGGCGAGTGGGGCCGCCTCCTTCTCCACACCTTCCAGCGCGGCATGCGCCTCGACGAGGGCAAGGTGGACCTGCTCTTCAACGGCATGGCTCCAGGTCAGTCCCCGCACCGGGCCCCAGGGATGGGGACCCAGGGCACGAACGGCCTGGAGCTTCCGGGAGAGCTCCTCCACCTCGGCGAGCGCTTCTCGGAGCCGGGCCTCTGAGAGCTCCTGGGCAGCGGGGAGCGGGAGGCGCACCTCGGGCAGCTCGCGCAGCGCCAGCAGCCGACTGGTGGCGGCATAGACGCTCATCCCCAGGGGCCACGGCTTGTGGAGCGCGCGGACGTAAGCATTGAGCGCCTCGCGCGAGGTGCCCAGCTCGGCCGAGCGCTCCTCCCAGCGTGGCTCAGGAGTCCGTTGCGTGCGTTCGAAAGCGCGGGCGAAGGAGGCCAGCACCTCCTTCTTGTTGCTCTTATGGCTGTGCAGCTCCAGGCAGAAGTCCTCGAGCCCCACCTCCTTGAGGCGCCGATGCACCACGTCCAGCGCGGCCATCTTCTCGGAGACGAAGAGGACGGTCTTCCCCCGCGCCATCGCGGCGGCGATGAGCTGGGTGATCGTCTGGGACTTGCCAGTGCCGGGTGGGCCCTGGAGCACGAACGAGCGTCCCGACAGCGCCGAGGCCACCGCGGCCATCTGCGTGGAGTCCGTGTTGACGACACTCGGGAGCTCGGCGGGCGCCACCTCCTCATCGATGCGCTCGGGGGCGTACTCCTTGCCAGTCACTGGCGGCGAGGAGGCCCCGACGGCGGCGATGTGTCGCACGAGCGGGTTGGCCAGCAGGACGCCCTCGTTGTCCTCCAGGTCCTTCCACATGAGGAACCGGGTGAAGGTGAAGTGGCCCACGTGGGCCTCGTCCAGGACTTCCCAGCCCGCGCGGCTCTGGATGGCCTTGCGCACCGCGCGGAGGATGCCGACCACGTCCAGCCCATTCTCATCGGCCTCGAGGGAGGTGAGCGCGCTGGCGTCCAGCCCATGGTCGCGCCTGAGCTTCTCGGCGAGGGTGACATTGCCGAGCGGCTCCTCTGCCTCTCTGACGAGGCGCACTCGCTTGCGGTCTCGATCCAATCGGAAGGCAGCGGGGTAGAGGAGCAGCGGCGCCAGGCGCGGCGTGGGGTCTCCCTCCTCGAACCAGCGCAGCATCCCGATGGTGAGGTAGAGCGTGTTGGCCCCTCCCTCCTCCATGTCCGTGCGCGCGGTTCGATCCAGGTGCCGTGCGCGGGACCACAGCTCGGCCTGCCGCAGTGATGCGTGGATCAGCCTCTTGGCAAGATCCTGCCGGCGCCGCTCAGCGAGCTCCTCCTCCGTGCCGCGGGTCTGCTGGAGCTTCGCGGCCCGCGCGTCCCGCTCATCCTCTTCGGGGAGGGGGAGGAGCTCGTAGGTCTCCCCCGAGGAGAAGACATCCTCGAAGGATGCCAGCTCCGGCACCTGGAGCGGCAGGGCGCCCCGGGTGTCGAGCCGGAAGCTCAGCAGCCGGTTGCGCAGCGTGAGATCGAGCAGCTTCTCCTTCCACCGGGCGACGCGCGAGACGAGCTGCGGCGGCGGGGGCTTCGCATCAACCGGGGGCGGAGCGGCGGCGGCACTCTCCAGGATGGCGCGGATGCGCGCATGGGCAGGCTCGGGGGAGTCACTCTGCGGTGGAGGGGCCTCCACGGTTCGTAAGGGGAGCGGCCGGTAGCGATCGAAGCGCAGGACATTCACATCCAGCGCCGCACGGAAGCGCGCATCCTCCGCCAGGTACTGCTGGGCCACGGCAAGGGCCCGGTCGAAGGCGGGCTGCCCGGCGCTGACGGCGGTGGAGACATCGAACGGGAGCAGGTGGCCCAGAGCCACGAGATTGCGGAGTCGCGCTGCATCCTCAACGAGGCCTTCGGGGAATCGCTCATCGATGAGCCACACGGCGGGCAGGGCGTGGCCTTCCACGAGGAGCAGGAGCGGGGAGAGGCCCATGGCCTCGAGCGCGGCGGCGGCCAGGAGCGTGAGGTCCAGGCAGCACCCCATGCGCTCGCGCAGGAGCTGATCGGGCAGCCGTACCTTCTGGCCATGCTTCTCGAAGCTCGGGGGCACCTCCGCATAGCCAAGGTTCAGCGCCTGGAGCGTCTCGTAGAGCGCGGCCACCTGGGTGTGCACGTGGGCGGGGTTGCGCTTCTGATAGCCGGGGAGACTGCCGTCGCCCACCGCCTTCTCCAGCAAGGCGCGCACGTCCTTGAGCAGCTCGGGGATGATGGGGTGATTGGGCGTGACAAAGGTGGCCAGCAGCCCCAAGGGCGCGCGCGAGCCAGGCCAGTGGTTGTAGGGGAGGACCTCGACGTCCACGGAGCCTTCGGTGAGGACGCTGTCCTCCTGGTGGAGCGCCCAGCGGAGTCGAGCCCGCTCCGTCTCGGTGACGGTGCGCAGGCGGCCAGCGGGCAGGCCCAGGTCGATGACGCCGAGGCTCAGCTCCTCGCCGGCGGGGAGCGCGGGGACACGAACGCGAACGGCGTCGCCGAGATCCGGCAGGAGCTGGAGCTCCAGCTCCGAGGGGGCGAGCGCCTCCGCGCCAGTGTTCCGCAGGAGGACGTCCCGGACCAGCGGGACGCCGCTCTGCTCCATCGCGAAGTTGAGCGTAGGGGCGACGGCGATCTCCAGGGAGAGCGCGGCCAAGGGTGTGCCAGAGGCGGGTACGGACATGGATCCTCGGGAGGTCGTGACGTGCCCGGAGAGGACGCGCAGCATGCCACGAACCTGTCGGACAGGTAGACAGGTTCAGAGAGGACGTGCCCGGTAGGCTCAGCTCTCCACGGGCGCCAGGGGCTTCCGCTCGGTCGCGGGGGCGCCGCCTTCCTGATCGATCATCTCCTGGAGGACATGCATGGCGCCCTCGATCCGGAGGAGGGAGGTGGAGAGGTTCTGCCGTTTGGCATCGAGCTCGGCGAGCATCTTCTTGCCGTCCTCGTACTCAGCCTTGAGGGTCTCGAAGCGTTCCTGCAACCGGGTCTTCATCCTCTGTCTTCCTTTCGTAGCCTGTGGGCGAGCCTGCCTCACGGGCGCTCAGGCCGTGACCCTAGCGCCTGGAGGAGCACGGGGACGAACTTCTCATATTGGACGAGCCGGTGCTTGCCGTCGATGAGCCGGAAGACTCCGAGATCGGGCGGAACTCCCCGCGCTGGATGCCTCGCTCCAGCAGCTGGCAAGCGTCAGGCGGCCTCGTTCTCCTCCAGCAGCGCGGCGAACGGAGAGCTACCCTCTCCCAGCTCTTTGTAGAGGGCCTCCACCTTCTCCAGCTCCCGCTTGAGCACCTTGTGGTGGTTGCGGTTCTTCAGCAGGTTCTCCCGCCCCAGCGCCCGGAACGCATCCTCGCGGCCCATCTGCTGGACAGCCTGCCCGAGCACGATGCCCACCAGCGACTCGGCCAGCCCCAGATCCAATGACGTGCCACGACGCTTCGCCTCCGCAATGAACGCGTTCGCTGCCGAGCGGAACGCCTCCGTCACCGAGCTGGTCGCCTTGCCTGGCTCGCCCGTGGCCCCCTCGTACTCCAGCGCCCGCGAGACGTGGCCCTCCGACAGCGTCAGCTCTGGCGAGGCCCCGTGCTCTACCAGCGCCAGCGTGTAGGCCCGGCGGATGATGTTGTCCAGCTGCCGCAGGTTCCCTGGCCACGTGCGCCGGCTCAGCAGCTGCTCGGCCTCGGGCGTCAGCCGCGCCTGCCCCTGGGGGAACTGCTCCTTGTGCCGCCGGCCCACCATGTAGTTGGCCCAGAGCGGGATCTCGTCCCGGCGCTCATCCAGCGAGGGCACTCGCAGCGGCAGCACGTTGATGCGGTAGTACAGGTCCTCGCGGAAGCGCCCCGCACGCACCGCCTCGCGCAGATCCACGTTCGTGCCGATGATGAACCGCACGTCCGCGCTCCGATCGCCCGCCCCATCTCCCAGCACCCGGTAGGAGCGCTCCTCCAGCACCCGCAGCAGGCCCGCCTGCGCCTTGAGCGACAGCTTGTCGATCTCGTCGATGAAGAGTGTGCCGCCCTCCGCCCGGCCGAGGCTCCCCAGGCTGTCCTTCACCGCGCCGGTGAATGCTCCCTTCTTCCACCCGAAGAGCTCCGCCATCTGCAGATCCTCGGGGACCGCGATCAGATCCAGCACCTCGAAGGGCCCCTTGCGCCGGTTCGAGCGCGCGTGGACCCACCGCGCCAGCCGCGACTTGCCCGCCCCTGTCGCCCCGCTGACGAGGATGCTCTCCTCCTGCTGCGAGAAGACGTTCAGGATGGGCAGCAGGTTCGCCATCGACGCGCCCACCACGGGCAGGTACTCGTCCACCTCCACCTGGGGAGCCGGGCGGAACGGCAGGCCGGTGAGGTACGGCGCAGACACCTTCGCGATCGTCTGCAGCTGCTCCACGCACTCGCGCCAGACGAAGTCCTGGCCCATCGCCGCCGGGCTGTCCGCCTCCAGCGAGATCATCCCGCCGATCCCCGAGCCCAGCGTGGGCAGCGGGATGACGCACACGTGCGAGGCCTGCCGGCTCAGGAAGCTCTGGCGGCTCTCCTGGCTGCCGAAGCTGCCCGGCAGCAGCTCCTCTTCCTTGTCCGGGGACTGCGGCGAGTACGGTCTCAGTGTCCCCAGCGTGACGTCGATGAAGACGGGGCACCCGTGCTGCACCACCGAGCGCCACGCCGTCGCCGACACCAGGCTCGGAGCCCCGCGCGCCCCAGCACTGCCGGCCGTCTGCACCGCCGTGGCGCCCTGCTCCAGGATGGCCAGCCTCAGGTATCCCCCCGAGGGCCGCAGGTGCACCATGCCCCGCAGCACCTTGCCCCGCCCCGCCAGCTTGCTGGCGGCGATCGCCCGCTCCGTCAGGCTCATCAGGGCCGCCAGTGTCCGCGCGGCCGCATCCTCGAAGTCTCCAGACTTCGACAGCGCCATCACCAGCGAGGACAGTTCTTCTTGCATGGAGTCACCCAAGTCGTTGAATTCCGGTGCGCAAGCCAGGAGCCTGAGGGCTCAAGCACCTGCCCATCCTCTCAGAGCCCGGGTGCCCCTTGAAAGCATCTACAATGAAGGAACCGCATGACGAGCGAGCATGAGAAGGCTGGGGCCCTGGAAGGCCCAGGTGGGGGCATTCCTCCGCTGCACTCCAGCGCCTTGAGCCGGTGGCTCGAGTCCCACCCGGAGCTCGTGACGCGGTTCTTCCAGGTGCAGTCCTTCCCGAGGGAGACCCGCATCTTCCGCAGCCAGGAGGCGCTCTCCGGAGCGTTGCCGAGGCTCGCGATCATCCTCTCCGGGGAGCTGGCGCTCACCCAGCTCTCGCCAGGGGTCCTGGCGCCGCACCGGGCCCTCTACCGAGGAGACCTGTGGGTCAACCCGAACCGGACGGGCTCGAAGCGGAGCGGGCCCACCTCGGCCATCCACCTCATGTCCGTCTCCGCGAGCCAGGTGCTGCTACTGACCGAGCAGGGGCTGGGCTCGCTCCCAGAGCAGGAGGCGAGGGAGCTGGAGCAGATCCTCGATGACTCCACGGCGCTCCTCCACGCGCGGCGCGCCTTCTTCCTCGCGATCCGCAAGACCCTCCAGCTCCGGAAGGCGGCGGTCCGGCACCTGCACGCGCTGCTCGACACGGTGGAGGTGCGCTCTTACGAGGAGGGTGGCAACGGCGGGGAGATCATCATCCAGCAGGGCAGCACCGAAGAAGCGAACAAGGGCATCTTCCTGGTGCTGGAGGGACAGCTCGGTGAGTGGAGGGATCCCCAGGGTGCCGAGACCGAGCCCGTGCTCATCCGCCCCCTCTACACGGGGAGCATCTTCGGGGACGTGGTGCTGCACAGCGACAGGCCCCACCCGACCACGGTGAAGCTCCACACCGGCAAGGCCCGAGTGGCCTTCCTGCCCCAGAAGAGCAGTGAGCAGCTGATCCACCGCTCCCCCTTGTTTGCGCATGCCGTCTCTCCAGCTCCCAGCGACAGCTGGCAGCGCATCGCGGATGGCGGCACCTTGCTGGCCCATCCTCCCGAGGTGGTGCTGTTCCGGAGCGATGCGTCCGATGCGCCGCTGGAGTTGCTGATCCAGGCCGTGGCCGAGGCGACCCACCAGAGCCACAGAGACCGCATCCTGCGGGTGGAACTCGTCCCTTCGTCGCAGGTGGGCACGCCCGAGCTGCCGCCGGAGCCGCGCCCCGGAGAGGTGCCCCTCTATCGCCTCCGGGCCCACGACGGACATGCCGCGGCCCTCGCGCTCCAGGAGCTGGCTCGATCCCTCCGTGGGAAGTGGGACCATCTCTTCGTCCATGTGGACCCGCGCCTGTGGCTGGGGCTCGTTCCTCCTCCTGGGAGTGCGCTGGGCTTCCGGCCGTTCCTGGGCGGAGAGGTGGCCTGGAAGCTGGTGGAGCTCTCCCGCGATCCCCTGGCTGTGCCGCCGCCGCCAGGCTTCGACCACGGGTCCATCCTCTACGCGGCGCTGCTGGCGCCCCACACGGAGCGCCTGCAAGGCCCGGCGTTCCCGTCCGGGACGGTGCGCCTCGCGCTGAACTTCCGGAACTTTTCCAGCCGGCGGACCTTCGCCCAGTGCTCCCCGGCGGAGCAGGCGAGCTTCCAGCGTTGGGGGCGCGCCATCACCGAGAGGATGGTTGGAGTCGCCCTGGGCGCAGGTGGGTCCTGGGGCTACGCCGAGATCGCCCTCATCCGCGGGATGCAGCAGCGCAAGATCCCCATCGATGTCGTCAGCGGGACGAGCTTTGGGGCCCTGGCAGGGGCCTTCTACAGCGCGCTGGGAGACTCGGGGCTGGAGCTGCTGCTGAAGGAGGGCGCCAAGTTCAACGCGGTCGTCCTCGCCAGCATCATCAACTCGAGCGCCATCACGCGCTTCATCGATCGCCTGCTCGGCCATCGGCGGCTGGAGAAGACCGAGCTGCCCTTCTTCCCCGTGGGGACCAACGTCTCCAAGTCCCAGGCGTGGGTCGTCCAGCAAGGCACCCTGGGCGCGGGTGTTCGCGCCAGCGGCATCATGCCCGGCCTGCTCTCCCCGGACTATGCGGACGACAACAGCCGGGTCGTCGATGGCGCCTTCATCAACTGTGTCCCGGCGAGCGTCCTGATGTCCCATCGCGCCAACCTGATTGTAGGGACCAACGTCCTCTCGGATCCTCCCGATGAGGAGGAGCGCGGGCCACTGCTGCCGGGCCCACTGGGGTGGTTCCTGCACGGGCTCAACCCTGTCGGGCGCATCTCCGATGCGGTGCGCGCGACGCTCATCCTGTTCCACACCAGTGGAGAGCAGAGCGTGTCCCACGCGGATGTGACGTTCGACAGCCCCTTCTGTCCGCTCCCGCCCTGGGCCTTCGCGCAGGGGCAGGCCATCGTGGACAGGGCGGCCAGCGTCCTCG
>NZ_DASPHO010000876.1:0-6463 GCF_035629615.1 Hyalangium sp.
GGCGCACCAGGACATTGTCGCCTTTTACGTCTCGGTGGAGACAGCCCTGGGAGTGCAAGGTCTGGAGGACGCGAGCGAGCTGGGCCAGCAGGCGGAGCACCTGCTGGGAGGAAGGGGAGTGCTGGCGGGCCCAGTCATAGAGCGGTGCTCCGTCGACCCAGTCCATGACAACGAAGGGATGGAGGGCGCCGCTCGGGTGCTGCCAATCCCCGGAGTCCCACAGGCGAGGGACGCTGGGGTGACGCACCAGGGAGAGCAGCTCTACCTCGCGCACGAAGCGAGGATCGCTGGGGAGCAGCGCGAGCTTGAGTGCCTTGGGGCGGGCCTCGGGTTTGTCCACGTGCACGACCTGGTAGACGGCGCCGTGGACGCCGCGGCCCGCCCAGGCGACCACGAGCCAGGGGCCCACCAAGGTGCCAGGAGGAAGCAGCGCCGGGTTCAGAGCAGGAGCTTGGGGAGTCCGCATGGGGACCTCGAGTAGGGAATGGCCACCATACCTCAAGGGTCATGCGTGCCGCGCGCTTGGGTGGCGAACTTCCCCTGCGCCACCCGCTGGGGCAGGGTGCGCTGGATGGCACGGTTGACAGCGCCATCCAGTGGCCCAGCCCTTCCTACTTCACGTCCACGGAGAACTCGATCTTCGTGGTGACGAGGGTGGCGTCCTTTGTGGTGGCGACCGCGAACTTGAAGTTGCCGGTGAAGACCTTCTTGCCCGCATCCGCCGAGGTGAACGTGATGTCGAAGTCCATGCCGGACGGCTTGAGCATCACGGCATCCCGGTGGAACTGCTGGGCCTTCGTGACCGTCACGCCGGCCGGGGGCGTGATGGCGAGCGACATAGGATAATCAATGTTCACGAAGTACCCGTTCGTTCCCTCGACGTGCACCCTTACGACGGCCGGCTGGCCCTTCCTCGCTTCCGTGGGCGTCTTCACCTCCAGCTTGTAATTGTCCGCCGCAATACCGTCCTTGCTCACGGCCAGGGAGTGGGAAGTGCCGGCAGAGACACCGGAGATGCCGCGCCGCGGTGGCCCAGGACTACGGTCAAGGTGGCGCCACCTGGGGTGAGCCAAGTCTGGTGAGAACCACCGCGCGCCGGGGCCGGGCGGCAGCCGAGCGCCCGTAGCGGCAAGAGAGAGGTGGGCCGGACAGCCACCCCGTGCGTCAGTTGCAGCTCCGGGTCGCGTAGATGCTCGGCCACTGCTTGATCCAGCCGCAGAGATCGACCGAGGCCTTCTGCTGAGTGAAGCGCGGCCCATAGTTGACGGTGGCGTTCGGGTAGCCCTTGTGCACGCCGAGCACGTAGAGATCGCTGCCCACCCAGCTCTGCAGCGCCGAGCCGCTGTTGCCGCCCTGGGTGTCACACTTGTGGTAGCCCTGACTCACAGGGGAGCGACACCGTGAAGGTAGCGCCCTCCCCGAGCCGGGAGTCCACCTGGATGCTGCCTCCCATCGCCTCTACCAGCGTGCGGCTGATGTAGAGCCCCAGGCCCAGCCCGCCGTAGTGCTGCGAGGGCACCGCGCGCTCGAACTTGCGGAACAGCCGCGTCTGCGCCTCCGCGGTGATGCCGATGCCCTGGTCCTTCACTCTCAGCGCCACGCTCCCACTCCGCCGCTGGACCTGGAGATGGATGGGCTTGCCCCGGCCATACTTGCTGGCGTTGGTCAGCAGGTTGACCACGACCTGATCCAGGCGCAGCGGGTCCCACCAGCCCCACACCTCCGCCTCCGCCTCCAGGCGCACCTCACAGCCCGCGCGCGAGAAGTCCGGCTCGAGCCGCTCTACCGCATCGCGCACCAGCGCTACCAGCTCCACGTGCCGGGGCTCCAGGCGAAGCTGCCCGCCGCTCAGTGTCGTCACGTCCAGCAAGCTGTCGTTGAGCGCGTTGAGGCGTGAGAGCTGGCGCTCCATGGTCTGCAGCTTCGGAGGCATCTTCTGGGCCAGCGGCCCCTCGGCGCCCGCCAGCCCCGCCTTCACCAGTTCCAGCTGCAGGCTCAGCGAGGTCAGCGGCGTCTTCAGCTCGTGCGAGGCCATGGAGAGGAATTCTTCCCGCACACGCACCGCGGCCAGCGCCTCCTGCTCCGCGCGCTGGCGCTCCTGGAGCGCCGCCTCGAGCGCGGCCGTGCGCTCCACCACGCGGTGCTCGAGCTCTTCGTTGAGCCGGCGCAGTTCCTCCTTGGCCAGCTTCAACGAGGCGCTCTCCAGCACCTCCCACTCCCCCTCGCGACGCGCCACCGCGAACTGGTGGTTGCGCACCACGTCGAGGATTCCCATCGGCTCGCAGCGGTGCAGGCAGTAGCTGCACAGGGCGAGGATCTCATGCTGGCGGAAGGCCTGATTCACCTGAGTCTCGTACTGCGTGAAGTTCTTCCAGTCCTTCGCCTCGAGCCATGCCGTATTCCCGGTGAGGCGCAATCCCGAGAGTCCCCTCGCCAGCGCCTGCTCCTTGCGGTCGACCCACCCCTGGAGCACCTCGTCCGCCTGGGTCTCCCCACTGCGCAGGTACCACTCCCGGTGGTCGATGATGTCAATGCGCCCCTCCTGAAGGTACGACTCCAGGCGCGGCACCGCGGTGCGCAGCGCGGCCTTGGCGTCCTCCACGTGGAAAGGCTCGGACGTGACCCACAAGCACTTTTCGTTGTGCTCGAGGCCGGCCTTGAAGAACGGGACCAGCGAGTCCGCCAGATCCTGGGCCGTCGCGTAGAAGTTGCAGAAGTGGCTTCCCCACGGGATGTCACCAACGGCGGGAATTCCGCTAGGGACGAGTGTCAGGCTCCGCACGGTGAACTCTCCTCAGGAACGACCAGCACTGAGTGCCCGGCGGCACTCGCTCTCGAATCAACCATAATCACGACAGCGGGCCCCCTGCCCGGCGTAGAGAGAACCGGAGAGACGCTGTTCATTCCCAGCAATCGTGCAGGCGCTTGGCGGGTCGTGCAGCGAGTCCCCAGGAGGCTCGATTCCCTGCTAGTCTATGATTCACTGTATTGCAGGCAATTCCAGTCTTGTCCCGACGACGTACGTTCTGCCGTTACTGACGCTCGCTTGAGCGGCCCGCGCCGGATGCTGCCCCAAGGGTTCTCCTCGGCCCCTCTGCACCAGCATTCGCGAGGTCCGCTTCGGACACCCACGTGGCGTGCGTGCCGCTGGAGATCCTGTGTGGCAGACGGATGCGCGCAATGGGGCCGCGGGCGATGTCACCCGCTTCGAAGAGCTGACACTCGCTGCCGTCGTTGCGCACATCGCTCACGAATGTCACCACGTAGCCGTCGGCCTCGTCGCGTGCGCCCGTGCGCGGTGCAATCGGGGACTCGCTGGCGAAGACGCCTTCCGGGAAGCGGTACGACTGCTTCGACCCTCGCGCCAGGTCGTACGCCACCATGCCGTTGAAGAGGAAGTGCCCCGGCTCGCCCGTCATGGCGATCACCGTGCGATGCTTCCTTCCGCCGACGCGGTTGTCGATGGTGGGGAACTCGGACACCTCGTCGTCGAGGAACGCTTCGTGCGTCCGGCCGGTGACCAGGTTGAACCGCCAGCGATGCAATCGCGTCTTCAGTTCGTGCATGTCCAGGCTCTTGCGGAACGCATCGATGGCCGTCTCGCCCTCGAGCAGTTTCGGAACCGGCGCACCCTGGTGGAAGCCCTCGAGGACGATCTCGTCGCCTTCTTCGTACGCGTTGGAGAAGTGCAGCACGTACGTGGGCGAGGCTTCGAACCAGCGCACGGTGCCGGTGCCATCGCGCCGCACGAGCGCAAAGCGCGAACCGAGCTCCGGGCGGTACACCGGGCGGTGCTGGTTCTTCGCGAGACGTGCCGGGTCCCACATCATGGGGAAGTCGTTGATGATGGCGTAGTGCTCGGTGAACGCCATGTCGTGCGGAAGGCGCGGGCCCGGCAGGGCTACCGGCAGGTAGCGCGCGAGCCTCCCCTCCGTGTCGACCACGCCGAAGTGCAGGAACGGTGCTTCCTTCGAGTAGTTGAAGAACAGCAGCTCGCCCGTCTGCGCGTCCACCTTCGGGTGCGCGGACACGGTCGCGCCCTTCGGGAACACACCGCGCACGCCCGGGTTCCCTTCCGCCTGCTCGCTCCAGTGCACCGTGCCGCGTGTCTCGAGTGTGTACGGATCGAGTCGGTACGCATCCCCGCACTGATAGAACGTGGTGAGCGCTTCGCCCCGGTGAACGAGGATGTCCGTGGACGAGGTGTCCTTCATCCGTGTACGGGCGCCCCAGCCATCGCGCTGCGAGACATCGGGTGACTCGAGGATCCCGGCCCACAGTGCGCAGCCTGCTTCCAGTTCGGAGAGGAGCCCCGCGGTCTTCACGAAGCGATTGCGGTATTCCGCGCGGCCCTCCCGGAAGCGGATCGCATGCACCATCCCGTCGCCGTCGAACGGGTGATAGCGACCGGTGATGGCTTCGAAGAGGGGGTTCTCCGTGTTGCGGAGATAGATCCCTTGCAGATCGCGCGGGATCTCACCCTCGATCACATCGAGGTCGGTGGCATCGAGCTCCACCGTGTTCGGTGTCCATGCGCCGGTGCGATACGGATGGAAGTCCGAGTCACCGAGCTTCGACTCGTACCGGCGGACAATGGAAACCTTCATGGCGGCCTCTCCCTTGAGGCATGCGGCGCGCTGTGTGGTGTGCAGTGCACGCACTGCGGTCGCGAGCGTACAAGCCGGGTGCGGGTTGCTTCAATGACCGCCGCCGCTCCCGGCGGAGGCAGCCGGAGGGGACGGTGCTGTATGCGGCGGTGAGCCTGCTCTACACGGCCCACGAGCTCGGGAGCTGAGGAGCCCGCTTGGGAGGGGGCAGCCCCCCTCCCGTGAACCCGGCTACAGCTCGTCGAGGAACTCGTCGTTGTAGGTGTACCGCGTGAGGCGCTTGCCCAGGGCCTCCATGGCCTCCACCGGCTTCACCGAGAAGAGCATCTGCCGGAGCTTCTTCACCTTCTCGTACTCCTTCTGGGTGAAGAGCTTCTCCTCCTTGCGGGTGCCGGACTGGGCGATGTTGATGGCCGGGAAGATGCGCTTCTCGGCCAGCAGCCGGTCCAGCGTCACCTCGGAGTTACCGGTGCCCTTGAACTCCTCGAAGATGACCTCGTCCATGCGGCTGCCGGTGTCGATGAGCGCCGTGCCGACGATGGTCAGCGTCCCCGCCTCCTCGGTGGCGCGCGCCGCGCCGAAGATGCGCTTGGGGCGCTCCAGCGCGCGGCTGTCCACACCGCCCGTCAGCGTGCGGCCCGAGCTGTCCACTTCCTTGTTGTAGGCCCGCGCCAGCCGCGTGATCGAGTCCAGCAGGATCAGCACGTCCTTGCCGGACTCCACCAGCCGCCGCGCCCGCTCCAGCGCCAGCTCCGCCACCTTGAGGTGATCCCCCGTAGGCCGGTCCGAGCTGGAGGCCAGCACCTCCGCCTTGATGGTCCGGCGCATGTCCGTGACTTCCTCGGGGCGCTCGTCGATCAGCAGCACCATCACGTGCATCTCGGGGTGGTTCGCGATGACCGCCTGCGCGATCCGCTGGAGCATGATCGTCTTGCCCGTCTTCGGCGGGGCGACGATCAGCGCGCGCTGCCCCTTGCCCAGGGGAGCGATCAGATCCAGCACCCGCGTCACCATCTCGCGGTGGCCGTTCTCCAGCTTGATGCGCTCGAGCGGATCCACCGAGGTGAGATCCGCGAAGTGCGGCAGGCGAGGCGCCCCTTCCAGCGGCCGGCCGTCCACCGTCTCCACACGCTGGATGACGCCCTTGGTGCCCCGCATCTGCGCGCCCGCGGTGACGTACTGGCCCTGCCGCAGCCGGAGCTTCTGCACCAGGTTCTTCGGCATCTCCGGGTCATCCGGCGACGGCAGCAGGTTCTTCTTGATCTGCCGCAGGAAGGCGTTGGGGCCCTTGGCCTCTGTGTCCAGCACGCCCTCCACGGGCGCCAGGCTCGGCTGGGGCGCGGCCTGCTGGGCCTGAGCGCCGCCATGGTGCTGCCGCTGGCCACCGCCGTGCGGCTGCGGTGGCGGCTGCTGTTGCTGCTGTTGCTGCTGGGCCAGGCGCTGCTTGTGCTGCTCGAGCTCCTGCGGCGTGAGGAACACCTGCACCATCTGCCCGTCCTGCCCCGGCTGCATCCGGTAGGCCTGTCCCTCCGGGGTGAAGTGCACCTGGGCGCCACGACGGCGGCGGCGGCGGCGGCGGCGGCGGCCACCCCCGGGGCCCGGCTGGCCAGCGGCTCCAGGCTGTCCTGGCCCAGACGCGGCGGAGGTGTCTCCTCCGTCGTCGGGCCCGTCGTCGTCCCCTCCATCGTCGCCGCCATCGTCATCCATGGCGGGCGGCTCGGGCCGAGCGGCCTCGGCGGGGGGCGGGACGGGTTCACGGGGATCGGTGTTGTCGCTGTTTTCGCTCATGGAATTCCGAAGGCTCTGCGCACACGGGACCTTGCAAGGCTGGGTGCGCACGACTCGACATGTGGGAC
>NZ_DASPHO010000877.1:0-6771 GCF_035629615.1 Hyalangium sp.
CCACCCTGCTTCCCGACGGCAGGGTGCTGGTCACCGGAGGGAGTGATGCGACAAACGTCTCTCTCGACGGAGAGAGTGATGCGACCTCCCCCCCTCTCAACATCACCTGGGTGTACGACCCGAACCAGAGCGAGACCAACAGATGGTCCCCCGCAGCGCCATTGCCCGTCACGGGTCGCGTCCTCCACACGGCGACACTGCTCCCGGGCGGCAGGGTCCTCGTGACAGGCGGCTACAGGAGCCTCAGCCTCGTCAACTCCTCCTCCATCCTCTACGACGCGAACACCGGCGTCTGGTCCCCCGTCGGGAGCATGGGCGAGCCTCGCCGCGAGTTCACCGCCATCCCGCTGCCGGACGGGAAGGTGCTCGTGGCGGGTGGCACCGGACCACCCGCCGCTGGAGGTACGCCGCTGCGCTCCGCCGAGGTTTACGCCGCCTCGAACGGCGGTTCCTGGTCGGCGGCTCCGACGGCCTCGCTGTGCGAAGCCCGCCATGGGCACACAGCCACCCTGCTGCCGGACGGGAAGGTGCTCGTGGCGGGCGGATTCTCGGATGATGGAAGGCCGCTCGACTCCGCGGAACTGTACGACCCGGCGCCCTCTCCCCCCAACTGCACCTCGATCGAAAACCAGCTCGATGACGCCCGAGGCGCTCACACCGCCACCCTGCTGCCGACTGGCAGGGTTCTCGTGGCCGGAGGAATAGGAGTGAGAGACGGCAAGTTGGGCGCACTGCAATCTTCTGAGGAGTACGACATTGCTACCCAGAAGTGGGAGCCCTCAAGCGTTCACGACATACGTGCCCTGTCCTCGGACCACACCGCGACGCTGCTCCCGGATGGCCAGGTCCTCCTCGCCGGGGGAAGAAGCGATAACGTCGTCGACTTGAAATCCGCGCTCTACGACCCCTTCACCCGGGCCTGGACCGCCGCGCCCTCCACAGGGAAGCCGAAGCTGCGCCACTACTCCCATACCGCCACGCTCCTGCCGGATGGCAGGGTGTTCGTGGTGGGGGGCTACGATGAGCTGAAGCGGCCCTCCAGTGGCTCCGAGCTGTACGCTCCCACGAGCCAGACTTGGACCCTCTCCGCATCCATGTCCCAGGCCCGCGCCCAACACGCCGCCATTCCGCTGCCCACCGGGCAGGTGCTCGTCACCGGTGGGTATGGTCAAGACGGTGCTCCGCTCGCCACCGCCGAGCTGTATGAGCCGGGCACTGACTCCTGGTCCCCGGCTCCTCCCTTGCTCGAGGCCCGAGCCGAACACGCCCTGGTCGCGCTGCCTGATGGCAACCTGCTCGTGCTCGGCGGCACCGGCACCTCCGGCGTGCTCTCCTCCGCCGAGCTGTACAGCGTCCCGGGCGGCAACCTCGCCCAGCGCCCCCTCATCACCCGGCTGGAGCCCACCAACGACTCGGCTCGAAACTCCTTCGAGCCCGGCGTGCCCCTGATTGTGACAGGGGAGCGCTTCCGGGGTGGGGCCGAAGCCAGTGGTGGCGGCACCGGCTCCTCCGCTGTCGACTTCCCGCTGCTGAGCCTGCGCTCTTTCGAGACAGGCCAGTGGTTCACCCCTCCGAAGCAGAGCTTCTCGGACATCTCCGTCACCGCGACCCTGCCGCCTCGCCTTCCGGACGGCCACTACCTGCTCAACGTCACCTCCAGCGGCCAGACCACCGGCGGCAAGGTCATCCTCGTCCGCAACCTCGCCCCTCCAGACACCTTCTTCACCTCGCCCTCCGAGCTCCCCCCGGACGGGCCGGCGGCGAGCGTCTCCTTCCAGTTCTCCTCCGACGACGGGGACGTGCGCTCCTACGAGTGCAGCCTGGATGGCGCCACCTTCACCCCCTGCACCAGCCCCCAGACCGTGGAGAACCTGGGCGACGGCAGCCACACCTTCCAGGTGCGCGCACGCGATCTGGCGGACCACGTGGACCCCGACCCCGCCCAGCACACGTGGCGCATGGTCAAGAGTGGTTACTACGGCTTCAGCTGCTCGGTGGGAGATGGCTCCCTCTGGCGGGGCTGGCCCTGGGCCTTGCTGCTCCTGGGGCTGCGCAGGCGCCGCCGTCCACACGGAGGCCCCCTCTCGGAGGAGGCGTAAGCAGGCGGGCGGCACCAGACGAGCGGCGGAGCTTCCTGGCATCGCCGGGGGCTTGGCGGGTGTGGTACGAAATGGGGGGCGCAATGCTTCGACTATGAGCCACCCCGCCATCCTCTCCTGTCAGATCTGCGGCGAGCCCCTGCCCCCAGGAGCGGTGGAGTGTCCCCGTCACGGCAATGCCGTGGCTGACAAGGTTTCCGAGCGAACCGAGACGTTCCTCCCGCCCGCCACGCCCGCGCCAGACAGCCCCCCCGCAGACTTCTTCGGGCTGGAACCCCTCTCACCGGAGCCCGAGAAGCCGGATGCGCTGATAGGCCAGCAGCTCGGCGAGTACGTGGTCCGCAGGTACGTGGGCAGCGGCGGGATGGGCATCGTCTATGAGGGCGAGCACATCGCCATTGGCCGCAAGGTGGCCATCAAGTTCATCCGCGAGGAGCTGGCCAAGGGCCCGAACGCGCGCGGCCTGTTGACCGAGGCCCGCGCCGCCAGCGTCATCCGCCACCACGGCATCATCGACATCTTCGGGTTCGGCCAGCAGCCGGGACTCGGCCAATACCTCGTCATGGAGTACCTCGAGGGCCGGCCCCTGGATGAACTCGTCAAGGAGCGCGCGCCGCTGCCCCTCCCCGAGGCGCTCCCGCTGCTGTGCGAGGTGCTGGACGCGCTCTCGGCCGCGCACGCCGCGGGCGTCATCCACCGCGACCTCAAGCCGAGCAACATCTTCGTCGTCCGGCAATCCAACGGCACCGAGCACATCAAGGTGCTCGACTTCGGACTGGCCAAGCGCACCGCCGTTCCCAACGGCACCACGGCGCAGACGCACTCGAACCTCATCGTCGGCACACCGCAGTACATGGCGCCGGAGCAGGCGCTCGGCGAGGCAGTGGGGCCACAGACGGATCTGTATGCAGTGGGCATCATCGCCTTCGAGCTGCTCACCGGGCAGCGGCCCTTCCCAGGCCGCGCGCACATGGAGGTGCTCATCCACCACCTGAAGACGCCACCGCCGGTGCCCTCGTCGCTGGTGGCGCTACCCGCAGAGCTCGACGCGCTCGTCCTGCGGCTGCTCGCCAAGGAGCCCCGGCAGCGCCCGGCTTCGGCCAGCGAGGTGGCCCGGGAGCTGCGAGCCCTGCTCCAGCCGCGAGACGGCGCTAGCACGCTGGTGTCCCGGATCTCCCGCTCCATCCCCGTAGTGCAACCCGCGTCCGATGCAGCGCTCCCCAGCACTCCGACCGTCAGCCTGTCTCCCGCGCCCCCCGTGCCTGTGCCCGTGGCGCAGGTGACGGCGCCGGTGCCGCCTCCGCCTCGCCGGGCGGGTTGGCGGTGGGCTACGGTGGTGGGTGGCGTGCTGACGGCCATCCTCGCGGTGGGAATGGTCTTGAACCGAGCTCATTCCCCCGAAGGAACAGCTCCCCCCGCGCCCGTCGAGCCCTCGCCCGCCCCCACACAGCAGCCTCCCATGCCGACGGTCAGCGAGCCCGTCCCCTCGCTCCAGCCTCCTCCGGCCCCGGCCCCTCAGCCCGAGGAGCCCCCCAAGCCTGCTATCGCCACCCCCGCGCCTGTGAGGAAGAGGAAGCCGCCCGGCCCCTCACGGCCGGCTCCATCTCCTGCCATCCCCACTCCGTTTCCTGCCGTGGCCACGCCCGAGCCTGTCCTGGAGCGCGGGGGATCCGGAACCCTCCACCTGAAGGTGAAGGGATGGGCGGACGTCTGGGTGGATGGCCAGAAACAGGGGCGCGTGCCAGGGCAGCACTCCTACTTGCTGCCTGCGGGCGAGCATGAGCTCGAGTTGAAGAACTCTCGCCTGGCCCACCGGCAGAAGATCGTCATCACTCCCAACGCCACCCTCCCTGTCTCGGTGGACTTGAGCGCGCTCGCTCAGGTGCCCTCCACGCCTTCTCCATGATCCGCTCCCCGCTGCTGCTGCTACTGGCGCTCATCCTGGTCCTCCCTCTTGCCGCGTGGGCGGATCCCGCAGGCATCCAGCTCTACGAGAGCGGTGAATACGAGGCGGCGGCCCACGCTTTCGAACAGACCCTGGCCGACCCACAGCGCGCTTCCTCGGAGCGCGCTAAAGCGCGGCTCTACCTGGCCGCCTCGCTCCATACTCTCGGCAAGGTGGAGGAGGCTCGCAAGCACCTGGAGCTCCTGGCTCGCGAGCACCCCGAGCAGAGCGTCGATCCGGACTGGTTCCCACCCGAGCTGGTCGAGCTGGCCAAGGTCATCCGCGAGCAGATCGAGTCCGAGAGTCAGTTCGCGGCCCGGACCGCCGAGCTGGAGCGCAAGGCGCGCGAGGAAGCGCTGCGGCGTCCCCCTCCGCCACTCCCACTCTACGTGAGGCCTGAGGCCGTGAGCCTCTTCGAGGCCGTCGACGGTCGGTGGACGGTAGGAGCGGGCGCTACGCTCCGGAGCTCGTCCCTGGAGGGCAGCCTGCGCGTGCTGCTGGGCGATCCCCCAGCCTTCCACCTGCAAGGTGGCATCCAGTTCGGCCACGCCGCCTTGCGTCCCTTCGTGGGCCTCCGGGCCAGCCTCCTGCCGGGCCTCAGGAGCTACGGCGCAGGCCCGGCGGTGGGGCTTCGGTTCGCGCTGCCCGCAGGCATGGTGGGGCTGGCGGAGCTGGGGGCCGACTACTTCTTCATCGGCCGCGACGATCGCTACCGCTTCGCTCTCACCGCTCAGGCCGGCCTCGGCTTCGACCTCCGCCTTCAGTAGGGCCCCGGAGGCTGGCGCAGCAGCACATACCCAGCGCCGCCATGTGAGTGAGCGCGGGAGAGGCGATGGCGGGATCACCTCGATGCGCCGAGGGGGGGCTCACTCGGCCTCCTGGCCGAGCCGATCGGGCTTGACCAGCGTAATCTTCCCCCCCTCGTAGGAGAGCAGGCCCTCGCGCACATAGAAGCGCAACCACTTGTTGGTGCTCTCCCGGGTGAGGCCGCAGAGGTTGGCCAGCTCCGACTGGGTCAGCCGCTGGCTGATGACCACGCCGTCGGCGCCAGGCTGGCCCTGCTGCTGGGCCAGCTCCAGCAGCACGCGCACCAGCCGCGCGCGAGCATCCAGGAACGTCGCGTCATGGATGAGCTGCGTGACACGCCGCACCAGCCGCGTCAGCGTCGCCAGGAGCCTCATGGCCACCTCGGGACGCTCCTTCAGGAAGCGGCGGAAGTCCTCCCGCTGGAGGCTTAGCAGGTCGGCCTCCTCCCGCGCGACGGCATCCGTCGAGCGTGGCTCCTCATCCAGGAGCGCCAACTCGCCGAAGAAGTCTCCCCGATCGAGCAGCGCCAGGATGGCCTCCTTGCCCTCCTCGGAGCTGAGGCGGATGGCCACCTGACCCTTGCGGACGATGTAGAGGGCCGTGCCCACATCCCCCTGGTGGAAGATGACCTCGCCCTTGGCGTAGCGCCGGGAGCGCAGAAGCGAGGACAGTTGCTCCAGCTCCTCTGCCTGAAGCTCCTCGAAGATGGAAATCCGGGACAGCAGCTGTGCGTACGACATATCGGCGCATCCTCCCTCGTGCTCACGCCCAGGCGGGCACTCCGCCTCATGGAGACAGGCCATAGCACGACTCCGCGCCAGACCCGTGCGACCGAGGCTGTGAGCGCGCTCACTTTCTCCCTATGGGCTGCCTCACAGCAGCAGCCGCCTCAGAGCCCTACTGTAGCGCCATTCCACCTGCTGCGAGGGAGTGAGCAATGAGTCTTGGAATGATGCGTCGGCAGCTTTACGTCTTGGCGGCACTGGCGGGGGCGGCTCTGATGATGGCTCCCGCAGTGGCGTTTGCATGTGAGTGCAAGGGGATGACCTGGACTTGGAAGAAGCGCATAGTATCCGCCGATCTCGTAGGTGCAGACGCATTCACCAATGCCTACCAAGGAGATACCTCCTGCGCGACGTCCCTCCCCATTCTCTGCCTGAATAAGGAGGGACTGGAGCGACCGTGGTACCTGTTTCTGGAGAGCGCTGGGTGGGCGGGGGGGTACATCAAGCTGACCCCACCCCATCTCGGGTATGATCTGAGGTCTCGAGCGGCAGCGAATCAACTCTGCGCACAGGCCTTTGGTCCTGAGTGGGTCATGGGGGAGTATCATGATGGGGGCCACGGGAATGCGTGGTATGCGGATGGAACGATCAGCCGCGCCAGCCGCTTCTGGGTCGCCATCAACGATCAAAGCGCCAATCCGTGGAACTGCCCTCCGCCGGCAGGGACAGGAGTCATCCAAGGCCAGGTGAGAGATCGCAACGGCGTCCCCATTGCCGGGGCGACGGTGGCTGACGGTAACGGACACGTCGCGGTCACGAATGCCTCTGGTTATTACACTCTCTCGGGGCTGCCGCTCGGCACCTACACCCTGAGGACGAGCAAGCCAGAGTGGACTTTTGGCTCCGCCGCGTTCCGGGACACCCACTACACCGAAACCCTCTCTCGAACTGGGCAGAGCCTGATTGTGAATATCATGGGCTGGAACTTCGATCCCGTCGTGTTCGTTCATGGCTGGGGCTCGAACCCAGCGGACTTTGGAGGCACCCCCGGCGCGCTAGAGGCCAAGGGCTACTACACGATCGGCCGCGAGCTGGCGACCTCCCAGGTCTATACGCCGCCTTTCTGGTTCAATGCCCTCAGGGTCATGAATTGGATTGATCAGGCCAAGTACGTCACGGGGAGTGACAAGGTCAT
>NZ_DASPHO010000878.1:0-3830 GCF_035629615.1 Hyalangium sp.
GCCGGTTGGTCGCCGCCATGAGGATGACGCCGCGGTTCGAGTCGAACCCGTCCATCTCGACGAGCAGCTGGTTGAGCGTCTGCTCGCGCTCGTCATGGCCGCCGGCGATGCCCGCGTTGCGGCTCTTGCCGATGGCGTCCAGCTCGTCAATGAAGATGATGCACGGGGCCTTGGCGCCGGCCTGGGCGAACAAGTCCCTCACTCGCGCGGCACCCACGCCGACGAACATCTCCACGAACTCGGAACCGGAGAGGCTGAAGAAGGGGACACCCGCCTCGCCCGCCACGGCCCGGGCCAGCAGCGTCTTGCCGGTGCCCGGAGGGCCCACCAGCAGCACCCCCTTGGGGATGCGGCCGCCCAGGCGACGGAACTTCTCCGGCGTCTTGAGGAACTCGACGATCTCGCGCAGCTCGTCCACGGCCTCGTCCACGCCGGCCACGTCCTTGAAGCCCACGCCGGTGTCGACCTCGGCCTGCACCTTCGCGCGCGTCTTGCCAAAGCTCATCACGCTCTGTGGCCCCTGGCCCATGCCCCCGGTCACCCGCCGCATCATGAAGCTCCAGAAGAGCAGCACGAGCCCCATGGGGATCAGCCAGATCCACAACACCTCGGAGAAGCCGGACTGCGGCACCGCCTCGTACTGGATCCCCTTCTCATCCAGCAGCTCCACGAGCGCGTCGTCCCCAGAGACCCGGTAGGCCATCCACGGCAGCGCGTTGAGCTCGCCACGCAGCGCCCGATCCTGCCCAGGCTGCGGCGGAGGCGGCGCGGCATTGTCCTTGAGGAAACCCTTCACCCACTCAGGGGAGATCTGGACACGGGTAAACTGATCCGACTCCACCGCCTCCCGGAACTGGCTGTAGCTGACCCGGCGGACCCCCGCGTCCTGAAAGACATTGCGGAACAACAGGAAGCCCAGCACGAGCAGGAGGATGTAGCCCAGCGGTGAGCCGAACCTGAAGCCCTTGCCCGGTGTCGTTGGCTTCTCCGGCTTACGGCCCTTGAGGCCTGGCCCACCCAGAGGTGTTGGATCCTGCTGCTTCATCGTCGGCACGCTCGCCCCTCCCCACGGCCTCGCGCGCAATGTGGCGAGGCGTCACACCTGCCGGGCAAAGATGGTCACCAGCGCCAGCCCGTCAACCCGACGTGCCTCTTGGGTTGTTGTCATGAGAACGTCAGGTCAACGGCAGTCCGTGCGGTACAACGGTTGACCCGCGAACTCAGAGCCGAGCAGGTAGCCACGCGCACCCTCTGTCAGCGCGATGGCCTCGGCCTGGGCCTGGCTGGCGCCGGGCACCTCGGCCACCTGTCCCGCAATCAGCTCCTCCAGGCTCTGGGCCTGGGGGCGTCGCACCTCCCAGACGCGGGTATAGGTGCGCAGCAGCAACCGCTCGCCCGAGGGGTGGAGATCGGCTCCCGTCGTCAACCGATCGACATCCTGCGGTGCGCGCAGTGTCCCCAGCTTCACGGCCTTCACCGTCTGCTGGGGACTCAGGCCATCCAGCGCGTACATGTCTCCCAGCGAGTCCGGCGTCTTGGTGATGACGGCCAGGCGGCCCGAGCGCGCGTCGATGAGGAGGGACTCCGCGTTGTGGGGACCGTCCGGGTAGGTGAACGCCAGCGTCTCCACGGGGAGGGTGGCATCCTCCAGCAGCTCCGGCTCCGGCACCCGGTAGAGGCGCACCGCCGGCCTGCGCTGGAAGTTGTCTCCAGTGTCCGCCAGGTACAGGCACCAGGGGCCCTCTGCCCGGGCCTCACACGGGCCCACGGCGATGTCCTCGAGATCCCTGGGTGTGGCGCCCGTCAGCGTGAGGGTGACGCGGATCTTCCCGCTGTCCTCGAGGCCATACACACGGAAGGCATTGTCCGAGTCGTTGTGGGCCCAGAACAAGCCCGGGTGCCGGGCGCTGGCGGCCAGCCCTGACAGCTCGCCCAGCTCGGGGGGCACGGTGCCCGTCTGCCGGGGCTCGCTATAGAGGAGGCAGCCAGGCACTCCGACGGCGGGCGCGTAGGCCATGCCCGCATCCGGGGCCACCTCCGGCTGAGGTGACACCGGCTTGGGGCTCGAGCAGGCACACAGCAGGAAAGCGAGCAGCAACACCGGGGCCAGGCGTCGCAGCACGTCAGGCTTCCAGATCGAGCAGCTTCGCCAGCGTCTTCGCGTCCGCGTCCGGGAACTGGTACTGCGACATCTGTTCGAGCGTCACCCAGCGGTGATCGTTGACGCGCAGGTGCTGGAGGGTGGCCGTCGGGTCGCTCAGGCGGCAGCGGAAGACCCGGAAGTCGATGTCATATTTCGGGTACTCGTGGTGCGTGTGCATCGCCTGCTCGAGCACGATGACGTCCACCCCCATCTCCTCGCGGATCTCCCGCGCGAGCGCCTGGGGATCGGTCTCTCCCTCTTCCACCCTCCCGCCTGGAAACTCCCACAGCAGCGGCAGCGTGGCCTTGGGCGGGCGCTGGGTGATGAGGTAGCGCCCTTCGTCGTTCTGGAGCATCGCTCCGACGACCCGGATCTGACGGCGACCCATACGTTCTCCTGTCTCCTCGACACCTCGGAGGGGGGAGGGGCGGCCTAACACAGCGTCCGCCCGCCGCCAATCACCGTCAAAGCCTGCGCACGCTCCTCGGGGAGTGCTACCCCGCCTGCCTCCCGCTCACCGGGGAGGTGTCTCCCGCTTGCGACGCCCCTCCGCCGAGGAAGCACCCCGCCGCCCGGAGGCAGCGCCTCCCGCCCGGCGCGCCGCTGGAGCGGAGGCGGCCCTGGCGGAGGCGCTGCGGGCCCGGCCACGCCGACTCAAGGCCGCCACCTCGCGCTCCGCCTCCCGCCGGCCGTAGAGCTGTCCGATGCGCCACAGGTGCAGGCGCAGCTCGCGGCCGAAGTCTTCACACGAGGGGTAGCGGTCCGTCTTGTTTGGGGCCAGGGCCTTGCGGAGGATGGGGCGCAGCCCCGTGGACAGGGTGCGTGTGGCCTCGGCGACATCCCGCGAGCTCAACGCGCGGATCTGCTCGATGAATGCCCACGTGAGCTTGCGGATCCGCCCCCGGAGCTCCACCACGAGCGCGACCGCGGCCCGATCCCCACTCCCCAGCGCCACGGCCTCCTCCATGCGCTGCCGCAGCTCGCGCAGCTCCTGGGTGACGCGATCGGAGCCCTCGATGAGCGGCCGGCCCGTGAGCAGGTGCAGGAGCACGGCGGCCAGGGAGAACTGATCGGCGCGCCCGTCGATCGCCGCCTTGCGCGTCAGCTCGGGCGAGGCGTACGCGAGGTTGCCGGGCATCGCGTCATCCTCCGTGGGCTGGCGCTCCGGCTGCGAGGACCAGACGGCCCCGAAGTCGGTGAGCTTCACCTGCCCCTGGCTGCCGACAATGATGGTGCTCGGCGCCACGTTGCGGTGGACCAGACGCAGCCAGCGCCCCTGCTCGGAGGTGAGCAGGTGGGCGTGGTGAAGCGCGTCAGCCACCTCGGCCCCCACGTAGCAGGCGAACGCCTCGGTGAGCGGCTTGCCCGCCTGCGTCGCGAGCTCGAGGATCGTGTCGAGCCGGTTCCCCTCCACGTACTCCAGCACGAGGTAGGGGTCTCCCGCCGAGCCCTCCAGATCGTGCATCCCCGCGATACTGGGGTGCCGCAGCCGGGCGGTGATGGCCACCTCCTCCATGAGGCGCCGGTAGTCCTCCTCCCGGCAGTCCCGGCTCAGCCGCTTGAGCACGACGTAGTCGCCCGTGTTCGCGTCGAAGTGACGCCGGGCCAGCAGCAGCTCACCGTGCCAGGTGTGCTCCAGCGGACGAATGAGCTCATACGTCGTGCGACCGGACTGCAGGAGCACGGG
>NZ_DASPHO010000879.1:0-7049 GCF_035629615.1 Hyalangium sp.
TCCAGCGCTGGCTGCGCCAGGAGCTGACGGGCTTCAAGCTGAAGGCGGCCGCGTGGCGGGAGGCTGAGCGCGTGGTGGTGCTCGACTTCCACAAGGAAGAGGAGGGGGCGCGCCGCCTGGTGCTGGAGCTGTCCGCGCCGGGCGGGCTGATGCTGCTGAGCGAGAGCGGCCGGGTGCTGATGCTCACCGGAGAAGGCCTGGCGCAGCGCAGGGGGCTGCACCCGGGCGCGGAGTGGCAGCCGCCGGAGCCGCTGGCGCCCGAGGCGCTGGAGAAGGCCCGGAGCGCACCTTCCCGCCTGGAGCCCGTGGCGGGAGCCTTCGCGCCTTACGCGGAGGCCGCCGAGCGGCTCCTGGGAGAGAGGGACCGGAAGAGCCGGGCGGAGGCCATCCGCCGGCGCCTCACGCAGCCGTACCGGGCTCGGCTCAAGCGCTCTGGACGGACGCTGGAGAAGGTGCGGGCGGAGGCGGCACGAGGCCCGGACGCGGAGGAGCATCGCCGTGTGGGCGAGCTGCTCACCCAGAACCTCCACCGCCTGCGCCGCGGGGACACCGAGGTGGCGCTGACGGCGTACACGGAGACGGGGATGGAGGAGGTGAAGGTGAAGCTGGACCCGAAGCGGACGCCGAAGGAGGAGGTGGACTGGCACTTCCACCAGTACAAGCGGCTCTTGCGAGGGGTGGAGCAGGCGCGGCGGCGCGAGGCGGAGCTGGCGCGTGAGGTGGCGCAGGCTCGGGCCGCCCTGGAGCAGCTCGAGCGGATGGAGGAGGCGGCGCTGCTGGCCCAGGCCGAGGTGCTGCACGTGCCCTCGGGCGAGGAGGGGCCTGCGGAGGGGCGTCCTTATAAGGAGTATGTGGGGCACGGGGGGCAGCGCATCTGGGTGGGGCGGGGGGCGGCGGACAATGACGAGCTGACCTTCAAGGTGGCGCGGCCGTACCACCTCTGGCTCCATGCGCGAGGGCAGCCAGGCAGCCATGTGGTGGTGCCCCTGGAGAAGGGCATGGAGGTGGCGCAGGAGGTGTTGCTGGATGCCGCGCACCTGGCGCTCCACCACTCGGGAGCCAAGGGGGAGCCGCGCGGCGAGGTGAGCTACGTGCCCGTGAAGTTCATCCGCAAGGTGAAGGGAGGAGCGCCGGGCCAGGTGCTCTACAGCCGGGAGAAGACCTTCCTGGTGCGCATGGAGCCCGAGCGGCTCGAGCGCCTGCTGAAGACACGGCACACGGAGCCTCCGCTCGCATGAGGACGCCCGAGAGTCCGGCCTGTGCGCGCTGCGCGAAGGCGCTCGGCAAGACGTGCTGCGAGCCGCGAGGGACGGAGCAGCTGGCCATGCTGACCCACGCCGACGTCGCCCGCATCCGCGAGCACACCGGCCTGCCCGCGCGCCGGTTCAGCGAGGAAGAGGGCGTGACCGAGGCCGAGGCCGCGCACTTCGAGACCCGGTGGCCGCTCTACCGAGGCTACTTTCGCCGCGGGCCCGTGCGCATCGTGCTGCAGGCTCGGGCGGGGGCCTGCGTCTTCTTCGTGCGCAGGGGTGGGTGCACACTTCCCTCGAACGTTCGTCCGATTGCCTGCCAGCTCTACCCATTCGAACAGTGGGCGGATGGAAGCTGGAGCCTGGCAGTGGGGCGCCACGGCGATCTCACGGTGGCGCGTGCGGAGGGCGGTGCGTGCCTGGCCGTGGAGGAGGCCGAGTCGATGGAGGAGATCCTCGCTTCGTTTGGTACCACGCGCGAGACGGTGGAGGCGCTGGGCGCGCAGCTCGCAGAGGAAGCACGGAGCCATGGTCGCGGTTGACGGCCTGACGGAGTGCGGGCAGCCAGCCTCCAGCGGCCTTGAGTCCGTGGGGGTGGCAGGTACGATGCTGGGCAAGAGATGAACCAGTACCCCCGCCAGATGTCGCTCTTCACGCTGTCCGGAAGCCCGTCGCCGACGCTGCGACCGGTGCCTCCGCCGCCACAGCCGCAGCCGCCTGTCCGCAACCGGCTGGTGGAGGAGGCGCCGCGTGTCGCCACCGAGCGAGACGAGCTGTTCTCCCGGGCGGAGTCGCTGGCATGGCGGCTCTCGGCGGACCTGGGGATTCCCGTCCGGCTGGCGGTGACGGACAACCGCTCGACGATGGTGTCCTTCCGGCGAGGGGGCAGCGCGCTGCAGCTGAGGCTGCACCACATGTTCCTGGACGCGCCCGAGCCCGTGCTGCGCGCGGTGGCGGACTACGCGGGCCGGGGGCACCGGGGCGCGGGGGGCGTGCTGGACGAGTACATCCGGGGCCAGCAGCCGCGCATCCGCCAGTTCCGCCGCGAGACGGACGCGGATCTCAACCCCGTGGGGCGCTGCTTCGATCTGCAGGCCCTCTTCGAGTGCGTCAACCGCACCTACTTCCAGGACGGCATCCAGGCGCGGATTGGCTGGGGGCGCATGCCGCCTCGGCGCCGGCGCAAGTCCATCCGCCTGGGAGTGTACGATCACCAGACACGGGAGATCCGCATCCACCCCGCGCTGGATCGCTCGGAGGTGCCGGCCTTCTTCGTGGAGTTCATCGTCTTCCACGAGATGCTGCATCAGCTCTTCCCGAGCACGGGCCGAGGCGGCCGGCGAGTGCACCACCCGCGGGCGTTCCGGGACCGCGAGAAGGCCTTCCCGCATTACCTGGCGGCGCTGCGCTGGGAGCGGGAGAACCTGAGCGTGCTGCTGCGAGGCTGAGCCCTCTGTCGCCTGGCAGCTCTTTTACCGTTTTACCGAGCGCCGGCGGCTCGTTGCGTTCTTGACCCAGCGTGACGCTCCCCCCATCCTCCGGTCCCCTATGCGACGAGCGAAGATTGTCTGCACCCTCGGCCCCGCCAGCCAGAGCCAGGAGATGTTGGAGGCACTGCTGGATGCTGGGATGGATGTGGCCCGGCTGAACTTCTCCCACGGCAGCCATGAGCAGCACGCGGAGAACATCGCGAAGCTGCGCGCGGCCTCACTGAAGGTGCGCAAGGCGGTAGGCATCCTGGGCGACCTGCAGGGCCCGAAGATCCGCACCGGCCGCTTCATCACCGGCAGCACGGAGCTGAAGGAAGGGGCCACCTTCTCCATCACCACGGACGAGAGCGTGAAGGGGACCGACGACATCGTCTCCACCACGTACCCGCTCCTGGCGGCGGACGTGAACCCGGGGGACCGCATCCTCCTGGATGACGGCCTGCTGGAGCTCAAGGTCATCGAGACGGACAAGAAGCAGCTGCTGCGGACACAGGTGGTGGTGGGCGGGACGCTGAAGAACAACAAGGGCATCAACCTGCCGGGCGTGGCGGTGCGCGCGGATGCGCTGACGCCGAAGGATCGCGAGGACCTCGTCTTCGGCATCAAGGCGGGCGTGGACTTCATCGCGCTGTCCTTCGTGCGCCAGCCGTCGGACCTGGACATGGCGCGGCAGGCCATGGCGGAGGTGGGCCGCCAGGTGCCCATCATCGCCAAGCTGGAGAAGCCGGAGGCCATCGCGCGGCTGGACGCCATCCTGGACAAGACGGACGGCGTGATGGTGGCGCGTGGTGACCTGGGCGTGGAGATTCCGCCCGAGGAGGTGCCGGCAGTGCAGAAGGACATCGTCCGGCGCGCCAACGCGCGGGGCCTGCCTGTCATCGTGGCCACGCAGATGCTGAACTCGATGATCGACAACCCGCGGCCCACGCGCGCAGAGGCCAGCGACGTGGCCAACGCGGTGTTCGACGGGGCGGACGCGGTGATGCTGTCCGGCGAGACGGCGAGCGGGAAGTACCCCATCGAGTCGGTGCAGATGATGGACCGCATCGTCCTGGCGGCCGAGTCGGCGACGCGGGCGCAGCACCTGAAGCGGGTGATCGAGGCCCCGCTGGGGCTGCCGTCGCACTTCCCGGACGTGATTGCCCGGGCGGCGTGCCAGGCGGCGGAGGCGAGCGGTGCTTCGCTCGTGGCGGCCTTCACGCTGTCGGGCGTGACGGCGCGGCTGCTGGCGCACTACCGGCCGCCGGTGCCCATCGTCGCGTTCAGCCCGAACCAGGAAGTGCGCCGCCGGCTGGCGCTGGTGTGGGGCGTGGTGCCGCGGGTGCTGGAGCCCATCCAGGACACGGAGGCGATGGTGCGGCGCGTGGAGGAGGAGCTGCTGACGCGCGGGCTGGCGCGGGTGGGCGATCGCGTCGTCATCGTCTTCGGCGCGCCGGTGGGGCAGCCGGGGAAGATCAACAGCCTGCGCCTGCACACCATCCAGGGCGCCTGAGCACGGGGCCTGGGCTCAAGCCAGGCCTTCGCTGCCCAGGAAGCGCCGGAACAGCTCCCCGCGGTGGTCCGGCGCGTCCTCGGGGCTGAGCAGTGCATCGAGCACGCAGCCAGCCGCCTCGGCGAAGGTGGCTGCCGCGAGCGCAGGGAAGCGCTGGAGCGCACGGTCGAGGAACACCGTGCCGAACTCGGCGTAGTACGCGCTGCGAGCGCCCTCGAGGATCACCGGATCCACCCACCGCAAGGGCGGCAGCCACCCAAAGTCGCCCGCGAGCGCCAGCTGCCGGTACCTCTCGGCCTTGCGGACGTCGTACCCGTTGCCGAAGCTGCTGCGCATCACCTCGTGGAACCGCTGCCTGGCGGCCGCCAGCGCGCCGAACTGCCGCTGGAACAGGGCCTGCACCTCGGCCTCCAGGGCAGAGTTGCTCGGGGAGCGGGGCTGAGGCTCGAAGGAGCGCCGCGACCAGGACGAGGGGAGCGGCAGATCATGGATCCGCATGACCGGATCATTCTGACTGCTCGCGAAATCCCGGCTTCCGGAGGGGCGCCAAAGGCTTGCGAGCGGACGCCACCTGGGGAGTGACGCAGAGCGTCTACTTCACCGAGCCCAGGGCCTTCTTGGGGACCTCGGCCTCGATGAAGACGGTGAGCAGCTCGCGGTCCAGCTGCCCGGCGGCGGCTTCCTTGCTGAGGATGTCGAGCGCGAGCGTGTAGGGCACGGCCTTCTTGTAGGGCCGGTCGGAGGCGGTGAGCGCGTCGTAGATGTCCGAGATGGCCATCATCTTGGACTGCACGGGGATGGTCTTCGCGGGGATGGCGCGCGGGTAGCCGGTGCCGTCGAGCTTCTCGTGGTGGGCGTAGGCGATCTCGGGGACGCGGCGCAGGGTGCGCGTCCAGGGGATCTGCGTGAGGAAGCGGTAGGTGTGCTCGACGTGGCTCTCGATCTCCTTGCGCTCCTCGGGCGACAGGGTGCCGCGAGCAATCGAGAGGGAGCGGATCTCCTTCTCGAGCAGCAGCGGCTGGGCCTGGTCGCGCGCATCCTGGAAGGTGACCTTGCGCAGCTCGCCGAGGCGCTCGAAGCCGCCCTGGGCCAGCACGGTGGGGCGGTTGCAGGTGAGGACGAACTCAAACACCTCGTCCAGGCGCTTGAGCTCTTCCAGGAGCCGGGCCTCCTCCTCGCCGTCGATCTCGGCCATGGCCTTGTCGCCGCGCACCTTCACGGCGGCCAGGCGGCGCTTGTAGCTCTGGAGCTGCATGTCCTTGCGCGCGATCTCGAAGCGGGCGCGCAGCATCTCCATCTCGTGGGGATAGAGCTTCTCGGCCTTGACGAGCACGGGCTCGCGCACGCCGACCTTGCCGAAGTCATGGAGCAGCGAGGCGTAGCGCAGCTCCTGGATCTCCACGGGGGTGAAGCGCGTCTTCGTGTAGCTGCCGGTGGACACGTGCTCCAGCGCCTGGGCGAGCCCCACGGTGAGATCGGCCACGCGGCCGGAGTGACCGGCGGTGGACGGATCCCGCGCTTCGATGGCCACCACCGACGCGGAGACGAAGCCCTCGAAGAGCCTGTTGATCTCCTCGTGGAGCAGGGCGTTCTCGATGGCGCCGGCCGCCTGGGCGCCCAGGGCCAGCAGCAGCTCCTCGTCCTCGGCATCGAAGATCCGGCCGCCGCGCTTGTTGAGGGCCTGGATGACGCCCGTCACCTCGCCATTGGCGTCACGCATCGGCGCGCAGAGGATGGTCTGCGTGCGGTAGCCGCTGGAGGTGTCGAACGAGCGGTTGAAGCGCTCGTCCGCGTAGGCGTCGGGGATGTTGATGGGGGTGCCGGTGGCGGCCACCTGGCCGGCGATGCCGCTGCCCACCGGGAGGCGGATCTCCCGCTTGGCACCCTGGGCGACCTTGCTCCACAGCTCGTTGCGCTCGCGGTCCAGAATGAAGAGCGAGCAGCGATCCGCCTCGACGACCTTGGAGGCCTCGAAGAGGATGAGCGGAAGCAGCAGGTCGAGATCGCGCTCCGCGCTCATCGCCTTGGTCACGTCGAGGATCGACGTGAGCTTCTGGAGACGGCGGGTCAGAGCGGTTTCGTCGGACGTGTAAAGCACCGGTGAGAGGCTCCGGAGTGATGGGCTGGGCCAGGAAGACGCCTCGTTCTATCACGACGAGTGAGGAGCCGGCCTGCCTGGCTGCCTCATAGGTTGGATAGCAAGGGGTCTGCAGGTGTGCATGCAGGGAATGTCCGGTACCGCTGGAAACCGGGAGCGGCTATGAAGCGGGCCCACCATGAGCCGTCGCGTCCTCATCTCTCCCTCGCTCCTGTCCTGTGATTTCGGCCGTCTGGCGGAGGAGGTCCGCGCCGTGGAGGCCGCGGGGGCGGACTGGATTCACGTGGATGTCATGGATGGCCGGTTCGTGCCGAACATCACCATGGGCCCGGTGGTGGTGGAGGCCATCAAGCGGGTGGCGACCCGGCCCCTGGACGTGCACCTGATGATCGTCGAGCCGGAGCGGTACCTGGAGGCCTTCGCGAAGGCGGGGGCGGACGTCCTGGGGGTGCACGTGGAGGCGAGCCCGCATCTGCACCGGACGCTGCAGCAGATCCGTCAGCTGGGGGCGAAGCCGGCGGTGGTGCTCAACCCCTCGACGCCGCTGGGGGCGGTGGAGGAGGTGCTGAGCGAGGTGGAGATGGTGATGATGATGAGCGTGAACCCGGGCTTTGGGGGGCAGAGCTTCATCGAGTCCACGGTGGACAAGGTGCGCCGGCTGCGCGCGATGCTGGATGCGCGGGGGCTGGAGGTGGACATCGAGGTGGACGGGGGGATCA
>NZ_DASPHO010000880.1:0-25750 GCF_035629615.1 Hyalangium sp.
GGATGGCCTCCATTTGATCGTCGTTCTGCACGTATTCCTCGCGCTTCTTGCGCGCGACCTGATAGAGCGGCGGCTGCGCGACATAGATGTGGCCACGCTTCACCAGCTCCGGCATCTGGCGGAAGAAGAAGGTCAGCAGCAGCGTGCGGATGTGACTGCCGTCCACGTCGGCGTCCGTCATCAGGATGATGCGGTGGTAGCGCGCCTTGTTCGGATCGTAGTCCTCCGCGCCAATCCCCGTGCCCAGCGCGGTGATGAGCGTGACGATCTCCGTGCTCGTCAGCATCTTCTCGAAGCGCGCCTTCTCCACGTTCAGGATCTTGCCGCGCAGCGGGAGAATGGCCTGGTTGCGCCTGTCCCGCCCCTGCTTCGCCGAGCCACCTGCGGAGTCACCCTCGACGATGTAGAGCTCGCTCTCGCTCGGGTCCCGGCTCTGGCAGTCCGCCAGCTTGCCCGGCAGGCTCCCTCCGTCCAGGATGCCCTTGCGCCGCACCGTCTCACGCGCCTTGCGCGCGGCAAGGCGGGCCCGGCAGGCGTCGCCAATCTTGGCCGCGACTTTCTTTCCGTTGGCGGGGTTCTCCTCCAGGTACGTGGCGAGCTGGTCATTCACCATCTGCTCGACCAGGCCTTTGATCTCGCTGTTGCCCAGCTTCGTCTTCGTCTGCCCCTCGAACTGGGGGTTGGGCAGCTTCACGGAGATGACGGCCGCCAGGCCCTCGCGCGCATCCTCACCCGTGGGCGTCTCCTTCAGGTCCTTCCACAGCCCGCTCTTATCCGCATAGCTGTTGACGGTGCGCGTCAGCGCCGCCTTGAAGCCGGACAGGTGGCTGCCACCCTCGTGCGTGTTGATGTTGTTGGCGAAGGTGTAGATGCGCTCGTCGTAGCCATCGTTCCACTGCATGGCCAGCTCCAGCGACACCCCCTCCTTCTCCGCGCGGAAGAAGATGGGCTTGTCGTGCAGCGCCTGCTTCGACTTGTTCAGGTACTCCACGAACGAGACGATGCCGCCCTCGAACTTGAACTCGTGCTCCTTGTTCGTCCGCTCGTCGCGGATGGTGATGCGCAGGCCCGCGTTGAGGAACGCCAGCTCGCGCAGGCGCTGGCTCAGCGTCTCGAAGTCGAAGTCCGCCACCTCCATCACCTGCGGATCCGGCTTGAACCACACCATCGTGCCCCGCTTGTCGGTGGTACCGACCTCCTTCACCTTCCCATCCGGGATCCCCCGGGAGTAGCTCTGCTCGAACACCTTGCCGCTGCGCTGGATGCGCACCTTGAACCACTCGGACAGGAAGTTCACGCAGGTGACGCCCACGCCGTGCAAGCCGCCGGAGACTTTGTACGCGCCGTTGCCAAACTTGCTGCCCGCGTGCAGCTCCGTCAGCACCACATCCACCGTGTCCTTGTCCTTGAACTTCGGATCCGGGTGCGGCCCCACGGGGATGCCGCGCCCGTTGTCCTGGACGCTCAGGGAGGCATCCACGTGGATGATGACTTCAATGTCCGTGCAGTAGCCCGCCAGCGCCTCGTCCACCGAGTTGTCCACCACCTCGTACACGAGCTTGTGCAGCCCGTACGTCATGGTGTCGCCGATGTACATGCCCGGCCGCTTGCGGACCGCCTCCCGTCCCTCGAGCTTGGTGATGCTCTCGGTTCCATACTCCACGGGCGGGGGCGCCGGCAGAGCACCGGTTGAGGGAGTCTTTTCCATGCGCGATTGTCCTTCGAAAAGCTGCCTTGGATCAGGGGTGCGTGCCTATCACCTCGCAGCACCCCGGACAAGGAGGACGACCATACGCAAGGCAGCGGAAATATTCAGAAAAGTCGTTCGGTCGCCTGCCTGCCAACCCCACCTGGAGGAGGGTCTCCGCCACACGCCCTTCAGGCGTCGTGACGAGGCGGTGGGAGCCGCTCCTCCAGCGCAGAGATCAGCTCGTTGAAAACAGCGGTGCGGGGGAACAGATGCCTGGGAACGAGCACCCGGCCCTTCTCCTGCAGGAAGAGCCCCAGCACGTCCCCCTTGCGGCCGAGCCGGCGCACGGTGGCGATCTGCGACCAGGTCAACTCCAGGGGTTTCGCCTTGCTGAAGGGCCGCGCCACCTGCACGCCCCGGGGGCCCAGGGTGATGCCCCAGTCGGGCCGGGGGCGCAGCCGGTGAAAGGCGTAGAGGAACAGGAACATCAAGCCGGCGGAGATGCCTGCGCGGGCCTCGGCGAAGGGCTCCTCCGCCTGGCGCGCGGCCGCCATGGCCCAGGCGGTGAGCACCGCGAGCACGCAGGCGCCCAGGAACAGGGCAACGCGGGTCGGGCGGGGATTGAAGGCGAAGAAGCGCGAGTCCATAGGTGGGCTGCCCTGAACCTAGCCGCCTTGCCCCTCCGCGCGGGGATTTTCCACCCCTGGGTTGTTCTCCAAGAGGCGCACTCGGCCTACCCTGTCCTCCCGTGACGGATGCCGAGCTCGAAGCGCGCCTGCTCTCCAACATCATGGCCTACAAGCAGTTCCAGGCTGACCATGGATCCCTGCGCAGCCTGGTGCTCCCGGGCCTCTCGGCCTTCGCCCAGCCCGAGAACCCCAGGGTGCTGGGCCAGCAGCAGGTCTTCTTCCAGAAGGCAGAGGAGCTGGTGGCCGCGCTCCCGGCACTCGAGGACTTCTACCGGAGCCACGGCGTCCAGCTCTGGCAGGTGTGGGTCGTCCCTGGGAACACCGCCGGGCAGGCGCTGGACCGCGCGGGCTACCGTCCCGAGGGCTCCACGGCGGCCATGGGCCTGAGCCTCGCAGACACGCCGCTGGCGCCTCCCAGCATCCCCCTGGAGCCCCTGCCGACGCAGGAAGAGCTGGTCCCCCTCAATGTCGAGGCGTTCGGCTCCGTGGCACCCATGAAGATCCGCGCCTGGCATGCCCAGTCCCATGCCCCCATGCACCTGCTAGGAGTGCGCGAGCAGGGCCTGCTCGTCGCGGGCGGCATGGCCTTCGACATGCTGGACACCTCCGGCATCTACCTGGTGGCCACCGCCACCACCGCGCGAAAGCGGGGGCTGGCCAGCGAGGTGATGCGGGGCCTGCTCATGGACGCGCGCGCGCGGAACCAGGCCGCCGCGGTCCTCCAGTCCACCCTCCTGGGCCTTGGCGTCTACCGGCGCCTGGGCTTCAGGGAGCTGGGTGCGTGGGTGAACTGGGTGCGCCGCCTGAGCTGACCCAGGCGAGCCAGAAGGCCTGCGACGCTCAGGTCAGCACATGCGTCGCGACGACCTCCAGCAGCACATCGAGATCCACGGGCTTGCGGACCCACCCCCGCGCTCCCAGCTCCTGGAGGTTGGGCCGGGCGCTGGCGGAGAAGACGACCACGGGGACCTCGCCGAACTGCGGGTGGCCCCGCACCTCCGCCAGGAAGCCCGCGCCATCCAGCACGGGCATCATCATGTCCAGCAGCACCAGCCCTGGAAGGGGGTTGCTCCGGGCCAGCACCTCCAGCGCCTGCCGGCCGTTGCTCGCCACGAGCACCTCGTAGCCCGCGTCCCGCAGCACGTCCGTGATGGCCTCTCGTAGGTCCGCGTCGTCATCCACCACCAGCAGCGGTCGTCGAGCCGTCATGAGTGCACCTCCACCGACTCCAGTGGCAGTTCCAGACTGAAGGTAGCACCTCCGCCGGGCCGCACCTGAGCCCAGACCCGCCCGCCGTGGGCCTCCGCGGCGCGCCGTGCGAGGTACAACCCCAGCCCCAGCCCCCCATAGGAGCGAGAGGAGACCGCGCGCTCGAAGCGCTCGAAGATGCGCTCGAGCTGACTCTCGGGAATTCCAATCCCCCGGTCCCTCACCTCCACGCGCGCCATGCCTCCCTCTCGCGTCACTGCCACCTCCACTGGGTGCCCGGAGCCAAACTTGAGGGCATTGT
Source organism: Hyalangium sp. (assembly GCF_035629615.1). GTDB lineage: Bacteria > Myxococcota > Myxococcia > Myxococcales > Myxococcaceae > Hyalangium. The sequence goes on from NZ_DASPHO010000880.1 coordinate 3,890, forward strand.
TCAGCAGGCTCGACACCGCCTGGTCCACGCGCAGCCGGTCCCACCGGCCCAGGAGGCCCGGCACCACCTGGAGCAGCACCTCGCACCGAGCGCCTTGCGCCTCCGCGGCATGGCGCTCCACCACCTCTGTCACCAGCTCCGCCAGCTCAAAGCGCTCCGGCTGGAGCAGCATCTGGCCGCTGGACAGCCGCGACACATCCAGCAGCCCCTCCACCAGCGTGCCCAGGCGCCGAATCTGCCGCTGGCACCGCTCCAGGCGCTCGGCGAAGTCCGGCGCAGCCCTCTCCTTCCGCGCGCGCTGGGTGAGCGCGCCCACCTGCAGCTGCAGCGTGGTGAGCGGGGTGCGCAGCTCGTGGGCGGCCACCGTCAGGAAGTCATCCCGCAGGCGCACCGCCTCTTGCATCTCCCGGAAGAGGCGCGCGTTCTCCAGCACCAGGGAGATGCGGCGGGACAGCTCCTGGGCCAGCACCAGGTCCTCCTGCGCGAGGCGCCGCCGGCCGGTGGTGGCCAGCGCGAGGACGCCGATCATCCCCTGGCGGCCGTGCAGGGGCACGTGGAGGAGGGAGCGCAGGTTCAGCCCGCGCAGCATCCGCAGCTGCTCCTCGTCCCGCGCGAGCAGCTCCTCCTTCCCCGCCACCTCCGAGATGAGCTCGGACTGGCCCGTGCGCAGCACGAAGGAGAGGCCCATGGTGGCATCCGGGCGCAGCGGCGTGCGCCGGTCCGCCGCGAGCCCCTGCGCCACCGTCTCCGCATCCACATGGGCCAGCGCCGCCAGCCTCAGCTCTTGCCCCTCCTCGAGGAAGATGGCGCACCCGTCGGCCACCGTGGGCACGGGCAGCTGGGCCAGCCGCGCCAGCCACTGCTCGAAGTCCAGCGGCTCGGTGAGCACCTCCCCGACCCGGGCCAGCAACACCCGCTCCAGGTCCGCCCGCGCCCTTGACTGGCGCGCCGCTGCCTCGGCCAGCTCCCGGCTGACGGCCGCGGCCAGGCGGGTGATGCGATCCTTGGGGAAGTAGTCTCTGGCTCCCCCCCGCATCATCTCCACTCCCGCCTCCTCTCCCACGGTGCCCGAGACGACGATGAAGGGAATGTCCTGGCCCGTCTCCTGGAGCACCTTGAGCGCCTCGGGAGCGCTGAAGAGCGGCAGCATGTAGTCGGAGATGACGATGTCCCACTCTCCCTGCGCGAGCGCCTGACGCATCTCCTCTGCCGTCTCCACCCGGTGCAGTTCGGGTGAGAAGCCCCCGCGTCGCAGCTCGAGCGCCATCAGCATCATGTCTTCCGGGTCGTCCTCCACCACCAGCACCCGGACCGGCTTCATGAGAGGCCCCCCTTGGGCGACGGACGGTTGAGGCTCAGCCAGTATGCCATGAGGACCGCAGCCTCCTTCCGGGCATCTCTGTACTTCTTTCCAACACAGGGCCGGTCATTTCTACAGCCCTGAGGCCAGAACGCTCCCCCCCTGCCATCTTCCAGCTTCCAAGCAGACGGGCCCTGCCCGCACAGCACGCCAGTGTCAATTCACGCTCGTCCGCGACACCTCCGGCACCATCACCTGGATGGACGAGCGGGCCGAGCGCCTCCTCTCCGCGCAGCCGGGACAGCGCCGCCCACGTGAAGAGCCGCGTGGTGGCCAACGTCAGCCACGAGCGTGAATGACCTGCTGGACCTGTCCAAGGTGGAGGCCGGCAAGGCCGTGCTGCGCCATACCCGCTTCGAGGCGAACGAGTTCCTGCGCGGGCTGCGCGGAATGATGCGGCCGCTGCTCCCCCCGGAGGCGATGGTGGAGCTGGTCTTCCCCAGAGGCCCCCGAGGGGCTGAAGCTGGAGACGGACGAGGCCAAGCTCAGCCAGGTGCTGCGTAACCTGATCTCCAACGCGGTGAAGCTCAACGAGCAGGGCGCTATCACCCTCCGCGTGGCGCAGGGCCTCGCGACACCGTCTCCTTCTCCGTGACGGACACCGGTATCGGCATCCCCCCGGAGTTCCACGAGCGCATCTTCGAGGAGTTCACCCAGGTCGACACGCCCCTGCACAAGAAGGTGAAGGGCACGGGCCTGGGCCTGACGCTGGCGCGCAGCCTCACGGAGATGCTGGGCGGTGCGCTCACCCTGCAGAGCACGCCCGGGCAGGGCTCCAGCTTCACCATCACCCTCCCCCGCGTGCACCCGGGCGAGACGGCGGCCCTCCTCGCCAAGCACACCTTGAGCCGGGAGGTCGCCATCGCCCGCATCCGCGACGCGCTGTCCAAGGCAGGACTCGGCTCCCGTGGGGAGGAGCGGGAGGTGCGCCGTGGTTGAGCCCGCGCGCGCTCAGCGCCGCAGCAACGCCTTGGCCACCAGCCCGAGCAGCTTGACGTAGGAGGGATCCAGCTGACGCAGGCTGCGCAGCAGCCGCCGAATCTCCGGCCGCTCGGTGGGCAGAGAGGGTGCCTCCGAGGAACGGGGGCTGGGCGCGTGGTGGGACAGGCCCAGCAGCTCGTCCGCGGAGACGTTCAGCTCGTGGCACAGCCGGAGCAGGGTCTGGACGCTGGGGAGCATGCCGCCGCGCTCGAGGCGGCCGTACACCTCGGTCGCCACTTCGATGCGCTCCGCCACATCTGCCTGCGTGAGCTCCAGGCGCATCCGGGCGGCACGCGCCGCAGCGCCGATTGTCGATGCGAGTTTTTTGTCCATGCTTCCTTGCCCGACCTGAAAGGTGCGGTTGACGGCTTAGGATGTATGGAGGCAGACGGACAGAACTTGCCGGGTAGATCTGCGCGTCTTCACCTGGCAGGTCGCGAATGGCGACACGATGCCGCACTGCAGCGTCCGCCGTCTGCGGAAGACCTCTCAGGTCGGATACGCAGTCCCTACGGTGTAGGACACTCCAGCTGCCGGGCGGCGGAGACGTGTTCTCGCTCGGGAAACGAATTCCCTCCGGCAGCGATGGTCGCGGAGCCCAACCTACGGCGGTCGGCTCCGATGTCACATCTGACAGGTCTCCTCGGCTGGATCGGCCGCTCATCCCAGCAAGGCCTGGGACAGGAATCTGACCTGCAGGGTTGCCCAAGAGGTGCACGAAAAAGCCGGATCACCAGGGAACTTGATACCCCCAGATGAATCCACTGCGGGGTGTCCAAGCCTGAGAGAGCGGGCAGCCAACCCCCCACGCAGGCCCAGAGTGGCCTAGGCTTGGGGATGATGGCGTTGGCACTCAGACGTCGCAGCCTGCTCACGAAGTTGTACATCGCAATGGGTGTGGTGGCCCTGCCGCTGCTCCTGTTGCAGCCGTTCTACGTCCTCCCAGCCATCCGGGCACAGCTCAGCGAAGACCGGTCGCGTGCCCTGCGGCAGGTGGTGGAGACGGCCTACGGGGTGCTGGAGGCGAACGAGGCGCGCGTGCTCGCGGGAGAGCTGACGACGGCCCAGGCCCAGGCCGAGGCGGCGCGGCTGCTGCAACTGCTCCGCTACAGCGGCGTCGAGTACTTCTGGGTCAATGACCTGTCGACCCGACTGGTGATGCACCCGCACCTGCCGGAGATGCTGGGCAAGGACCTGACGGGGTACCGGGATGCAGCGGGCAAGGCCGTCTTCGTGGACATCGTCAAGCTGGCGCAGGCGCAGGGAGAGGGCTTCATCTCCTACCTCGCGACTCGCCCGGGTGAGACGACGCCTCTCCCCAAGGAGTCCTACGTGAAGCTCTTTGCCCCGTGGGGCTGGGTGGTGGGCACGGGCGTGTACGTGGAGGACATCGACAGGGAGGTGTCGGAGTTCCAGCAGCGGCTGCTCCTGGCGGTGGGGGTGGCGATGGTGCTGGCCATGCTGGTGGGGGCGGCCTTCTCCCGCGCCGTGGTGCGGCCGGTCCGTCAGCTGGCCAGCGCCGCGCATCGTGTGGAGCAGGGAGACCTGAGCGTCACGGTGCCGGTGGACTCCGATGATGAGGTGGGCAAGCTGGGCCACGCCTTCAACACCATGGTGCAGGGCGTGAGGGAGATGGTGAAGGGCCTGGCCGACGTGGCGGTCTCCACGGTGGCGGACGCGGACCGCATCCGGCGCTTCGCGGACAACCTCTCCCGAGCCACCCGTGAGCAGTCCGATCAGCTCCAGCAGCTCGCGGAGTCCGTGCAGCAGATGAGCCGCGGCCTCTCCCAGGATGCGGAGCAGGCGATGACCGCGGCCGATGCGGCGGCGTCGAATGGACGCATGGCGGAGGAGGGAGGCGGGGCGGTGCAGGCCGCCTCGCGAAAGATCTCGGAGATCGTCGGCGTGGTGCAGAAGTCGGAGGAGCGGGTGGTGCGGCTGCAGGCCTCCGGCACGGTGGTGGCGCAGATGCTCCAGCTCATCCAGGACGTCTCCAACGAGACGAGCGTCCTGGCCGTCAACACGGCCATCGAGGCGGCCCGGGCGGGCGAGCACGGCAAGGGCTTCGGGGTGGTGGCCAACGAGGTGCGCAAGCTGGCGGACCGCTCGCGCGAGGCGGTGGTGCAGATCGAACACCTGCTGAAGCGGAACCAGGAGGACATCTCGATCGCGGCGGGGCTGATGCAGGACGGCACCTCGAAGGTGGAAGAGGGGATGCAGCTGTCGTCCTCCGCGGCGGAGTCGCTGTCTCGCATCGTCACGGGCGCCAAGGAGATCCACACCCGCGTGGGGCAGCTGGCCGTGGACAGCGCCCGCCAGTCCACCTCCGGCGAGCGGATCGCCGAGCGCATCCAGTCGATCTCCCACCACTCGCTGGAGGCGGTGACAGGAGTGGAGCAGATCGCCCAGTCGGTGGTGGACCTGCACCGTCAGGCGCAGCACCTCTGGGCGCTCGCCGCGCGCTTCTCTTCCTCGGTCCGGGAGGATCGCCTGTGAGTCTTCCTCAGGGTGCGCCGTGCCGGGCAGCCAGCTCGCGCCGGTCCACCTTTCCGGCGGCGGTACGGGGCAGCACGTCCACGAAGCTCACGGTCCTGGGCGTCTTGTAGCGGGCCAGCCGGCCCTGGCAGTACGCGAGCAGCGCCTCGGCGGTCAGTGGGGTGCCCGGACGCGGGACGACGAGCGCTCGCGGCACCTCGCCCCACTTCGGATCCGGCACGCCGATGACAGCCACCTCCGCCACCTCCGGGTGGCCGGCGAGCACGCTCTCCACCTCGGAGGGATAGATGTTCTCGCCGCCGGAGATGATGAGATCCTTCACGCGGCCGACGATGCGGTAGCAGCCGTCCGCGTCTCGCTCCGCCAGATCGCCGGTGTGGAGCCATCCGCCAGCCAGGGCCTTGGCGCTCTCCTCGGGTCGGCGCCAGTAGCCCGCGCACACGTGCGGACCGCGAATCAGCAACTCGCCCACCTCTCCCTCCCCCTCGAGCCGGGCCTCGACGTGGAAGAGCGGCACGCCCACCGCTCCCTGCTTGCGCCGCACCTCTCCGGGAGGGAGCCAGAAGTTGTTGGGCCCGGCCTCGGTGAGGCCATAGCCCGTCTTGAAGTCCACGCCACGGGCGAAGAACCGCTCGAAGACGGGCGCGGGGCACGGCGCTCCTCCGCTGATGAGCAGCTTGAGCCGCGAGAAGTCCACCGTGTCGAAGCGCGGATGGCGCTGCATCTCGATGAACATGGTGGGCACGCCGAAGACGAGGCTCACCGTGCCGCGCTGCACCCACTCGAACACCTGCTCCACATCGAAGCCTCGGCACACCACGGAAGCGCCGCCCGCGTACACCAGCGGCAGGGTGAAGACGTTGAGGCCCCCGGTGTGGAAGAGCGGCGCGTTGAGCAGCGCCACGTCCTCCGCGGTGAGGCCCCAGCTCACCACGGTGTTGGCCGCGTTGGCGGTGATGGAGCCATGGGTGAGGATGGCGGCCTTGGGCAGCCCGGTGCTGCCACCCGTGTAGCAGAGCACCCACGGATCACTCGCCTGCAGCTCGACGGGAGGGAGCGCCGTATCGGGCAGCGAGTCACGCGCGGAGAAAGGCACGTCGCCCGCGGGCCGCGTGGGCGAGTCCACCAGCGGCACCACATGGCGCACACTGCGGGCGTGGGACCGGACGGCGTCCACCTGGGCCTGGAAGTCGGGGCCGTAGACGAGGACGACGGGCTCCGCGTCCGCGAACAGCCCCTTCAGCTCCTCCACACTGAGGCGCCAGTTGAGCGGCTGGAGGATCGCGCCCAGCTTCGCGCAGGCGAAGACCACGTCCAGGTACTCCACGCAGTTCATCGCGAGCACCGCGACGCGGTCCCCCCGCCTCACTCCCAGCGTGTCATGCAGCAGGCGAGCGGTGCGGTGGGCCGCCGCGTTCCATTCCCGATAGGTGATGTGGCGATCGCCGCGGAGGGCATCGATGAGCGCGACTCGGTCAGGCGACAGCAGGGCGCGCCGGGCCAGCCAGTCATGGACGATGGGCATCATGGAGAAGGGTAGAACTCCGGGTGGGATTGCTCCACCATACCGGGCACCGAGGGAGAGACATGGCGGAGCTGTCGGAGAAGTGTGCGCTGGTGACGGGAGCAGCGAACGGCATTGGTCTGGCAGTCGCGGAGGCGCTGAGCGCGAGAGGCGCGCGGGTGCTGATGGCGGACATCGATGAGGCTCGAGGCCACGCCGTGGCGCAGAGCCTGCCCAACGCAGTGTTCCAGCGGGCGGACATGGCCTCGCGGGAGGACTGCCGGGCGCTGATCGCTCGCGCGGAGAAGGAGTGGGGGCGGCTGGACATCCTGGTGAACAACGCCGGCCTTCAGCACGTGTCGCCGGTGGAGGAGTTCCCAGAGGAACGCTGGGAGCACCTCATCCGCGTCATGCTGATCGGCCCCTTCCTGCTGACGCGGTATGGGCTGCCGCTGATGTATGCGCGGAAATGGGGGCGCATCATCAACATCTCCTCGCTGCATGGGTTGGTGGCCTCCCCGTACAAGTCCGCCTACATCTCGGCCAAGCACGGGCTGATGGGGCTGACGAAGACGGTGGCGCTGGAGGCGGCGGACAAAGGTGTGACGGTGAACGCGGTGTGCCCCAGCTATGTGCGCACGCCGCTGGTGGAGAAGCAGATCGCGGACCAGGCGCGGGTGCACGGCCTCTCGGAGGCCGAGGTCATCGAGAAGATCATGCTCGCGCCCGCGGCGGTGAAGCGGCTGCTGGAGCCGAGCGAGGTGGCCGCCTACGTGACGTTCCTGTGCTCGGAGGCCGCGGGAGGTATCACCGGGGCGGCCCAGGTCATGGACTGCGGCTGGACCGCGCGCTGAGCCCGCCTACAACACCATGCGGAGGGTGAGGAAGTAGGAGGCGTCGATCTCGTCGTCGATGGCGGTCTGCGTCTTCTTGTAGCGCGCGTAGCGTGCGCCGAGCGCCACGTCCTCGGTGAACCACCAGGTGCCACCGATGTTGAGGTATGTCTGCACCGTGTGGGTGTCGGGCTCGCTCGCGGGGTTGCCACCGCTGGGAGCCACGAAGCTGGGCGAGTGGTCCGACACGCGGGCGAGCTCGAAGCCCACGCCCGAGCGCCCCTTCAGGTTCACGTCCATGCCCGCGGAGAAGGTGTTGGCGCGGTAGCGCGTCTCGAGCAGCGTGTCACCGAAGCCGGGGGTGCTGTTCGTCACGTCGTTCTGGACGCGCGCGTAGTTGACGAAGGGGGTGAAGAGCAGCGGCATGCCCAGGTTCGCGCGCAGCTTCAGCAGCAGGTTGCCGCGCAGGTTGTAGCCCTTGATGCGCGGGTCGGTGCGCGCGTTGGTCTGGTAGTTCACGTCGAACGACTGGAGCATGGTCTTGGCCTCGAACAGCTCGTGCGAGTACGTGAGCGACGGGCTGAGCATCACGAAGTGCAGATCGTCATCCGGCTGGCCGATGCGGAAGTTGCCCAGGGGGCGCTCCCACAGGCGGCTGCCACCGCCAAAGGTGCCGCCCACCTGGAACGAAGACGAGGTGCTCAGGGGGTTGGCGGCCGTGACGCTGAAGCCCGCGCGCAGCCCGCGCCACTCGTACGCCGCCACGACGCCCTGCCCGCGATTGAAGCCGCTGTAGAGCAGCGGGTCGCGCGTGTACTTGTCTGCCAGCAGCACGTCCGCGATGTGGGTGGAGATGTAGTCCACGCTGGCCGGATCCAGGATGATGCCCGCGTCGGCGGTGGCACCCCAGCGCTGCAGGCGGATGTACTGGTCACGCGCGCTGAAGGAAGCGGTGCCCTCCCAGATGCCCGAGCCGTGCGCACGGAGGTTGCGCTCGAACTCACTGCGGAAGGACACGTAGGGACCCAGCTTGCCCTCGAGGCCGAAGCGCGTGAGCGCCACGGTCGTCGCACGGCTCTCGCGGTTCCTGTTGAGCGTCTGGATGAGGTTCTCCACGTGCACGCCCCCCGCGATGGCCAGGAGGGGCTTGACGTAGAAGGCGTCGTCTCCGATCGCGAGGCGCGGGCGGGTGAGCGGCGGGGGTGGGGGCGTCAGCAGCTCCGACTTTCCTGGTCCCACCTCGGCCGCGGGACTGGCCTGCGCAGCCGGGGCCGCCGTATTCGCAGGAGCAGTCGTCCCCGCCGCCGTCTGGCCAGAGGCCTCGGCCGGCGCCTCCTTCCCCGTAGAGGGCGCGCTCTCGGCCCCGGTGCCAGCGGGCGCTGCCGGCGCGGGTGCCGGTGGAGGCTCCGCGGGGCTCGTGCCCGCGGCCTGGGCCCACGCATGAGAGGTCCACAGGGCCACTACGAGGAACACGGAGAGTCGCTTCATGGAATCGTGCCTGCGCATGAGGGGGAAGGAGGACGAGCGCGGGCCACGGCTGCGCGCGGCGCGAGCCGGACCCGCCTCTTCAGAGGGACTGCGCGCTACTGCGCCAGGTACTCGAGCACCAGGCCCAGCCCCGCCTCGGAGCGCATGGAGCCGAAGTGGTTGGCGATGAAGCCCTTGTTGAAGTAGCCGCTGGTGTCGTAGTCGTTGAGCGTCGTGAGCTTGTTGTTCACGCAGCCATCCATGTCCATGCGCGAGGCAGCCTCGGAGACGTAGAGGTCCTGGTAGTTGGTCCCCTTCTCCTTATCGGTCATGGTGATGGTGTGGTACTTCACGACGTTGCCGTCGCACTGGCCCTTCTTGCCGAAGGCGTAGTCGCCGTCCGCGCACGGCGTGGTGAACAGGTCGCGCGGTCCGTTGAGCGGCTTGTGGAAGTACGTCTGCACGTAGTTGGAGCGGCTGCCCATCTCGCAGACGATGGTGCCGCGCATCGTCTTGTTGTTGTCGCACAACGCGCCGAGCGCCGGATCATACGTGGACACGCCGTGGTTGGCGCCCGAGCCGAGGATGACGTGGCTCACGCGCGGGAAGGGGTTGATGGCGTCCGCCTTGCCCTGGATGTGCTCCACGTACATCCGGCGCAGCGCGTCGCGCGCCACGGAGACGCCCAGCGAGTGGGCGATGAGGGCCACCTTGCGGTTCGGGTGGTTCTTCATCACCGCCTTGAGCATCCCCTGGAGGATGGGGGTGGACCAGCCGTGGTCGATGTTGCCCGCGGCGTTCTGCGTGGTGCTGTTGGCCGCCGGGTCCACGTTGGTGACAATGTCCGTGCGGAAGTCCACGGCGATGACGCGGTAGCGCTGGGCGATCAGCTTCTCGGCCAGCTGCTCACGCGCGGTGGCGTCCGCGGTGAACTGGACGTTCTCGAAGGCGGTGGTGGGCTGGGTGCCCGGCGGCAGGAGGAACTTCTCCCAGGTGTGTGGCCGCGTGGAGTTGCCGTGCACCAGGATGATGATGGGCTTGGAGGTGTCCTCGTTGGGCTGGGTGTACTCCTTGGCCGCGCAGGGATAGCCGGGGATGGCGGCCTTGTCGCCGTCGATGAAGCCCGTGGCGGCGTTGGGCCCGCCGAAGGCCACGGCGCCCGTCCACTTGCCGTCGTTGTTCCCGTCCGTGTACGGCGTGGTCCCGGCGGTGTTGCCCTTGTCGTAGTAGAGGTTCTCGGTGGTGCAGCCCGGGTGGTTCGTCAGAGGGCGGTAGTGGCCGTCATAGTCCAGGTAGTTGGTCTGGTTCTGGGCCACGGTGGTGGTGATCTCCGCCATCTCCGGCGCGTCCGTGATGGACCAGGTGTCAATGTCGATGCCGGCCGCCTCCACCTCGTCGATCTTCTGCTGGATGCGATCCCGACAGGCGACCACCTCCTCTGGAGTTTCGTCGTCAGGTCCTCCCTGCTGCGACTCGCAAGCTCCTGCGAGCACGCCGAGGACCGCCACTACGAAACGACCGCTCACGCGAAGTGCCGCCATCCATTGCTCCTTTGCTGGTTTCCGCCACGTGCCAAGTACCAAAGAGCGTCCCAGGGGAGCAAATAAAGCTGAAAGGTGATTCACCTTTGCAGTGCGTCATGCGGGCGAAGTCCGGTTATTCGAGGACCGCCTGCGTCTTCGCGTCCCTCGCGCCGGCCGCGGTCTCCTCGTAGTCGAGATCGCGGTGGAACGTCTCCTCGATGCGCGTGAGCGCCAGGAGGGCCAGGCCGAAGCAGAGGGTGCCGAACGTCAGCGCCGCGTTCGCGACCGAGATGTGGTCCTTCAGCTGCGTGAACCCGAAGACGACGAGGGCCGCCGAGCCTCTCACGAAGTTGGGCACCGTCGTCGCGACCGTCCCCCGGATGTTGGTCCCAAACTGCTCGGCCGCCATGGTGACGAGCACCGCCCAGTAGCCCACGGTGATGCCAATGAGGAAGCTCAACACGTAGATGGCCGTGCTCGTGAGCCCCGGGACGAGCCCGTACACGAGCACCAGTCCGAACCCCACGAACAGGTTCAAGGCCACCGCGCGCTTGCGGCTCTTGAGCCACTGGCTGACCAAGCCCGCCAGGAGATCACCGAGCGTCAGTCCGATGGACCCGTACAGGATGGCGTTCCCGGCCGTCACCGTGCCCTGGACGTTCAAGCCCTTGGCCAGCTCGGGGGCAAACGTGAAGAGGACTCCCGTGGTGAAGTAGATGGGCACCCCGATCAGGATGCACCAGAGGTACTTGGGGAGGCGTCCGCCCTGCAGCAGTAGCAGGGGATTGGCGGCGGAGGGATGGGTCTTCTTGGCGAAGAGCTCGGACTCGGAGACCTTGAAGCGCGCAAACAGGAGCGCCAGCCCCATCGCTCCCCCCGTCAGATAGGCCGTCTTCCACGGCAGGAGCTGGCCCACGAACGACGCGGCGACGATGCCGAGCATGCCGAGCGTTGCCACCACGGTCGTGCCGAGGCCCCGCTTCTCCTTGGGCAGGGACTCCGCGACGAGCGTGATCGCCGCCCCCAGCTCGCCCGCGAGCCCCACGCCACCCAGGAAGCGACAGGCCGCGTAGCTCGTCACGTCCCACGCAAAGGCGTTGGCGATGTTGGCGAACGAGTACAGGAGGATCGAGCCGAACATCACCGACAGCCGGCCCCGCTTGTCGGCGAGGACGCCCCAGATGAGGCCACCGAGCATCAGCCCCACCATCTGGCAGTTGTAGATGAACGCCCCTTGATTGGTGACCTCGGCGTCAGTGAGGCCAAGCTCTTTGAGCGAAGCGGAGCGCACCACGCCGAACAAGGTGATGTCGAAGAGGTCGACGAAGTAACCGAGTCCGGCGACGAGCACCGTGACGTTCAGGACCGAGCGCAGATCACGCAGGAATTTCATGGGAGCGTTCGCGGGAATTTCAGCAGCGGGTTGATATCATCGGCTTGGGAATCGTCCTACTCAGGGCACGAGCACGAGCTTGCCGACGGTGGTCCCCGACTCGAGTGCGCGGTGGGCCTCGGCCACCTGATCGAGTGGAAACTGCTTCACGGGCGGTGCCGTCAGCTTTCCCTCCTCCAGCCAGGCGAGCAGGCGCCTCATGGCCTCGGAGAGGATGGCGCGCTGCTCGAACAGGTAGGAGAGGTTGAAGGCGAGCACACTGTTGTTGTCGTTGGTGAGGGTGAGCGGGTTGTAGCGGGGGGTGCGCAGCCAGTCCCAGGCGAGCTTCAGCCAGCTCGGCCGTCCGCCCTGACGCGGGAGCATGGAGTGGAAGCCGTAGATGACGAGCTTCCCGGGCGAGCCGAGGTGCGCGTAGCTCTGCCGCAGGGTGGCGACGCCGTTGGCATCGAGCACGACGTCATAGCCCTGTGGCGCGGCCTGCTCCGCCGCCCGCCACAGCTCCTCTCGGGACTTGTCGATGACGACGTCGGCACCCATGGCGCGCGCGGTCTCAACCTTGTGTGAGCCGCCGACGACGGCTACCACGCGGCACCCGGCGAGGCGCCCGAGCTGCACGAGCGCGCCCCCCACGCCACCCGCCGCCGAGTGGACGAGGATGTTCGCGCCTGGGTGCGGGTGCGCCAGCTCGAAGAGCGCGAAGTACGCGGTGAGGAACACGGTGGGGAACCCCGCGGCCTGCACGGCCTCGAGCCGGGAAGGCAGCGGGAAGAGCTGGTGCCGAGCCACCGCGACGTGGGTGGAGTACCCGCCGAACAGCGTCACCCCGAACACCTTCGCGCCCGGCGCCAGATCCGAGACACCCTCTCCCACGGCGGTGACGGTGCCCGCGAACTCGAAGCCAGGCGTGATGGGCCAGCCCACGAACTCCTTGGCCGAGGCGTACAGGCCCATGCGGATGACACAGTCCGCATAGTTGACGCCGATGGCCTCGGTGGCGACCACCACCTCGCCCGCCTTCGGAAGGGGGATGGCCAGGGGCTCGAGCGTAAGCTGCTCGTACCCGCCCGGACGATGGATGACCACCTTTCGCGCCGTCATGCGGGCCACATTATGACCGATGACGCACCGCAAAACTGAATCAACCTTCAACTTTTCTGCATGACGCACTGCAAGGGTGAATCACCCTTCAACTCGCGGCCATTTGACTGACTGCGTTTCCGAGGGAAGTCCGTACACTCCGCGACGCGCCTGCTCACTCTGAGAGCGGGCGATCCCCCCTCTCAAGGAGAAACACGATGCATCTGCGCTCTTCCCTGTCTCTGCTGGGTGCGCTGTGCCTGGGCGCGCTGTCCGCTGGCTGCGGCGAGGGCTCCGAGCCCCTCGAGCTGCAGCCCGAAGCGCCCGCGACGGAGCTGGCCACGCAGGAGCAGGCGGCCGTCTCGACCGCGGGCTTCACCTCGCACTTCCGCCAGTGGCTGTCGGCCAACGGCTACGAGCCCCAGTACAACCTGATCCGCAGCGATCTGGCGGGCGGCAGCTACGGCGGCAAGGCGAGCAGCACGGACACGGTGGTGAACCAGCCGGTCATCTTCATCCACGGCAACTCGGACAAGGCCATCGGCACGGGCTCGGCGGGCCAGACGGGCTGGAACGCCTCCATCGAGTACTTCCTGTCCAAGGGCTACAAGACGAGCGAGCTGTACGCGACGACGTGGGGCCCGGCGAGCGCGGCGCTCTCGGCGCAGCAGTACCACTCGAAGACGTACGTGATGAAGGTCCGCAAGCTCATCGAGGCGGTGAAGGCGTACACGGGCGCGGCGAAGGTGGACATCATCGCGCACTCGATGGGCGTGACGCTGGCGCGCAAGGCGATCCTCGGCGGCTACGCGAACGACTCACTGGAGGGCGGGCAGTACTACATCGGTCCGCCGCTCACCTCGTCGGTGGACACGTTCGTGGGCATCGCAGGTGCCAACCGGGGCCTGGTGAGCTGCTACCAGACTGGGGGCACCACGCCCACCTGCGGCGCCACGAATGGAATGTACCCGGGGTGGTATACCGGGTTTGGCGTCTCGGGCCGCTCTGCGTACCTGGAGAACCTGATGTCCTCCAGCAGGTACGAGGGCGCCTACCGCTACTCCATCTGGTCCACGGCGGATGAGATCATCGGTTACGGCAACGTCGTCTACTACGACTACACCTCGCGCATCCCCGGGCAGACGGGCGAGAAGGTGTACTCGGCCTATCCGTACGGCCACTTCAACTCGAAGGATCTCACGCAGGCCGTACAGCACAGCATGGTGAAGAGCCACGTCGTCCCGTAGCACTCACGCTCGGAGGGGGAGTCACCGCTCCCCTTCCTCGCTTGCTGGCAGCTTCTTCAGGAACGCGCTCACCGCCTCGTTGTACTCCTGGGGGCAGTCGAGCTGCACCGAGTGGCCGCAGCGATCCAGCCCCGTCAGCTGGGAGCCGCGGATGCCCGCGTGTCCGTACTCCATGATCTCCCGAGCCCGGCCGCCATGCATGAAGGGGTTGGGGATGAGCCGGTCGTCCTCGCCGAAGACGATGATCGTCGGCGCCTGGATGTGCCCGAGGTTGTCTCGCACGAAGTCGTCGTGGGCCAGCCCGTCCACGGTGCGGACGTTGGCGTAGGCGTAGGCGTCAAAGTCCGGAGTGGAGGCCACGCGCACGCGCTCCTCGATGAGCCACTCCAGCTCCGGGCGCCAGCGCGAGAAGTTGGACTGCCGCACGCTGCCCCAGATGCTGTACTCGGGCGCGGACTTGATGAGCACGCTGCTGAAGACGCGCTTGAACCACGCCTTCTCCTTCCAGGAGAACCTCTCGAAGCCAGCGGGCGAGGTGAGCACCAGCGCACCGGGCTCCTCGGGGTAGCGGATGGCGTAGGAGAGCGCCGTCTGCCCGCCCATGGAGTGGCCCACCAGCACGGGACGGTGGATGCCCAGGGTGAGCACCACCTCGCGGACCACATCCGCCATGGCCTCCATGGTGTACGGGAAGGACGCTGGCTTGTCCGACTTGCCGTAGCCGGGCAGGTCCACCGCGATGACGCGGTAGCCCTGCGCCGCGAAGGTGTCGACCTGGTAGCGCCAGAACTTCAGGTACGAGCCCAGCCCATGGATGAAGACGAGCGTGCGCGGGCCCTCGGGGTTGAGCTCCACGTAGGCCACCTCGGGCACGGTGGCCAGGCCGTAGGTCTCGGCCGTCTTGGGCAAGGCCATGCGCTTGAGCGGCCACGCCTGCCCTTGGAGCGAGGTGTAGGGGAAGTCCTGGAAGGAGAGCGGCGGCTCGGCCCGGTAGGAGCGGACACAACCCGAGGCGAGCGCGGCGGAGAGCAGCAGGGCCGAGGCGGCGCGAAGAGTCGTCATGATCAGAACGCGTACCAGGTGAAGGTGGTGAACGCCGCGAAGGGGTTGGACGTCACACGCTCCGCCCCATCGTAGAAGCTGCCCTTGAACATGTAGCCGGTGTGCAGGCCCACCGTCATGAGGTAGCGGATGTGGTACTTCAGCTCCGCGTTGATCTCGGCGCCGATGAAGCGCCCGCGTGGCACGTCCTCGCTCCACCGCGGCGGCGTCGCGTCGCTGGTGGCCATGGCGGTGCCCAGCTTCAGGTTCAGCTTGTTGGGGATGAGGTCCATCGCCCCCGTGGCGATGGCCGCGCGCAGGCCGTAGCCCTGGTTGGAGATGTCCGTCACCGCGCCGGTGTAGTTGTTGGCCGTGCTGGTGAAGGGGAACAGCAGCAGCGTCCGGTGGTTGAACCACACGGCGCCCGGCAGGCCGTACATGTTGAGGGTGAAGGCGCCCTTGTACCGGTCGTCGTTCAGGTCCTCGTCGCCCGTGCTGTAGAGGCCCTCGAGCGTCACCACGTCGTTGGGCGTGCGGCCCCAGTTGTAGAGCAGCTCCACGTTGGCGGACAGGCCGCTGATCTTCACATCTCTATTGAGGACGGTGTCCGGGTTGCTGCTGACGTACTTGCCTCCGTTGTACATGACGAAGCCAGAGGCGCCGAAGGGGCTGGTGCGGAAGTCGATGTTGTGGTGGAAGTTCGCGCCAAGCCAGAACACCGTGCCTGTGGGCCGCTCGATGTTGAAGCGCGCGGTGCCGGTGAAGCTGCCCAGGCCCGTGGAGGACGGACCGCTCTTCACCAAGCCCTCGAAGGCGAAGGCATCACCCTTGGTGTCGTCGCGCAGGACCCACCCGGAGACGCCCACGCTCGTCCCCGGCTGCACCGGGTACGAGTAGTCCCCAGTGATGAGCCAGATGTACTTCAGGCGCGGATCATCCTCGAGCGCCTTGTCCGCCTGCGCGGTGCCCAGCGGCAGCAAGCTCAGCTTCGCGTTGCCCTTGTAGCTGCTGAAGAGGGACAGGCCCGTCGCGTCGCTGCCGAGGAAGGTCAGCTTGTAGCCGGTGCGGATGATGTCGTTGAGTGGCGTGCGCGTCGGATCGAACCAGGTGTCGTAGACGGGCTGGGTGCCGATGAGCAGGGTGAGCTTCGTGGGGTCGCGGAACGGGTAGAGGGCGACGTTGACGTTCTTCGTCTGGATGTTGATCTGGTCCGCGTTGAAGCCGCCGCCCTCATTGGGCTGGATGGTGTTGGCGGCGCGGCCCCAGAGGAAGTCCACCTCGAACTGGGCCCGGAAGCTGGCCAGCCCGTCCACGAACCAGGGGCTGTACTCGATGACCGGGATCCACCGCTGCTCCATGTAGTACGCCTTGAAGTCCTCCACGCGCACCGCGCTGCCGGCCAGGTTTCCGATGGGCCCCAGCGCCACGCCTTTGAGGCCGCTCGGGTCACCCACCTGGTTGGTGAAGGTGGCGCGAGAGAAGAAGTAGTTGATGAGGATGAACTCGCGCGGCTCGCCGTCCTCATCGCGATTCTTCGCGTCGTACCACGTGTCGTAGTACGCGCCTGGCACCGTCGTCGGGCTCGCGCTCGCGGAGAGTGAGAGCCCGGCCACTGTCAGGGCGAGCGCCGTCGCGCCGCCCCGCAGGGCCCTGCCTGCTTCAGCCTTCGACCACCACGTCATAGACCCCTCGGGAATGAGAAGAAGACAGGGCCGCGCGGGTGCGCGGGTGCGCTACTGGGAAGCGGAGACCGTGTAGACCTGGCGCGCGTTGCCGGTGAAGTCCGCGTTGTTGAGCTTCACCGTCTTCGAGCCCACCACGCCAGCCGCACAGTCGGCACCCACCGCCTGGTTCTCGAAGAACAGCTCCAGGGTCAGCGTCTTGCCGTCACCCGCCAGCTTGCCGCGCCCCACCTGCTTGAAGCTCGGGTACGTCACGCTGATGTCGAAGCACGCGCCATTCGACTTCACATTCTCGATGAGGACGGCCGTCGAGGTGAAGGTCAGCGGGTTGCCAGCCACCACCGTGGGATCGCAGGTGCCGGTGCTGCCCACTGTGGGAGCATCCTTCAGAGTGCCCAGGGTGCTGGTCACCGCGAAGTTGCCGCCCGAGACGTTCATCTCGACCTTCTGGTAGCACTGGCTGGCGGCGCCGAAGTTGGTGTCCTCGTTGAAGCCGTTGGGGTGGCTGGGGACATGGGCTCCCGTCATCAACAGCTTCTTGCCCTCCAGGTGCGCCCGGAGCTTCTCCGCCGTGTCGTACTTGGGCAGCTCCGGGAGGACCGAGTAGACCTGCTGCGAGTTGCTCCGGAAGTCCTCGTTGTTGAGCTTGACGGTCGCCGAGCCCACCGTGCCCGCCGCGCAGTTGGCGCCCACCGCCTGGTTCTCGAAGTAGAGCTCGAGCGTCAGCGTCTTGCCCTCATTGCTCAGCTTGCCGCGCCCCACCTGCTTGAAGCTCGGGTACGTCACGCTGATGTCGAAGCACTCGCCATCGCCCTGGACGTTCTCGATCAGGACAGCGGTAGAGGTGAAGGTCAGCGGGTTGCCGAGGGCTACCGGCTCGCACGTGCCGGTGCTGCCCGAGGTGGGAGCGTCGCGCAGGGTGCCCAGGGCGCTGGTCACCGCGAAGTTCCCTCCCGAGACGGTCATGTACACCTTCTCGTAGCACTGCGTGGCAGCGCCGAAGTTGGTGTCCTCATTGAAGCCGTTGGGGTGGCTGGGGATGTTGACGCCCTCCATCACCAGCGTCTTGCCCTCGAGGTGCGTTTGGATCTTGGCCGGCGTGTCGTACTTCTTGACGGGGTCGGGGTCGGGGTCGGGCTCCGGGTCCTTGTCATCGCCACCGCAGCCCACCAGGCTCAGCGCGCATACCATGACCGCAGACAGCAGCTTCCTCTTCATACAGACATTCCTCGTTTCTTCCGGTGGGACGACCGGGGACGACGTGATGCGAGAGGCCTCCCGGCGCGGCCTCCCACGAGAGACTTCTCCTGCGAGCTCCTAGCCGCGAGCGTCCGCCGCGATGGCGGCCTCCCTCAGCTCTCGCTTGAGGAGCTTCCCCGCCGGAGACACCGGCAGGCGCTCCAGCAGCTCCACCTTCTTGGGCACCTTGAAGCGCGCCACCCGCTCCCGCAGGTGCGCCAGCAGCTCCTCTGAGCTGGCGGCGGCGCCGGGCTTGAGCACCACGAATGCGCGCCCCACCTCGCCCCACTTCACGTCGGGCACGCCCACCACCGCGCACTGCTGCACGGCGGGGTGCTCGTACAGCGCCGCCTCCAGCTCCAGCGGGTACACGTTCTCTCCCCCGGAGATGAACATGTCCTTCTTGCGTCCGGCGATGGTGAAGAAGCCGTCCGCATCCCGGCTCGCCAGATCCCCCGTGTGGAACCAGCCCTGCGCGTCGATGGTCTCCTTCGTGGCGGCCTCGTCGTTGAAGTAGCCAGAGCACATGGAGGGGCCCTTGAGGACGAGCTCACCCACCTCGCCCACGGGCACCTCGCGGCCGTCGTCATCCACCAGCCGCGCATCGATGAAGTAGTTGGGCCGGCCGATGGAGCCCGCCTTGGAGATGGCGAACTCCGGCCCCATGCTGAAGAGGCCAGGGCCGAACTCCGTCATCCCGAAGCCCTGCTTGAAGGGCACCGGGTGGACGGCCTGCCACGCCTGGATGAGCGGCACCGGCATGGGAGCGCCGCCGCTCGTCATGAAGCGCACGCTGGAGAGGTTCGTGGCGCGGAAGCTCGGCGAGTCGTGGAGCTGCTGGTACTGCGTGGGCACCGCGAAGAACAGCGTCACCTTCTCGCGCTGGATGAGCGCCAGCAGCTCCTCCGGATCCCACCTGCGCATGATGACGACGGTGCCACCCACCGTGAGCAGCGGCACCGAGTACACGAGCAGCCCACCCGTGTGGAACATGGGCGTGTGGGTGATGGTGACGTCCCCGGGCCGCACCTCGTGGACCAGCGTGTTGAGCGTGTTCCACGCCACCATGCAGTAGGAGACCATCGCGCCCTTGGAGCGCCCCGTGGTGCCTCCGGTGAAGAGCAGGCAGAGGATGTCCTCCGCGCTCACCTGCTCATTCGTGACGGGCGCGGCGGGCCGGTGCAGCAGCGTCTCCGCGTACGGCATGCTCCGCGGCAGGCTCTTCGTCTCCAGGTGGACGAGACGCAGGGAGTCTCCGAGGCGCTCCTGCACCTGGGCCACGTTGTCGCGGAAGTCGTCACCGAAGAGCAGCACCCGCGGGGAGGTGTCACGCACTGACTCCGTCAGCTCCTGGGCGTGCAGCCGCCAGTTGTAGGGGACGAAGATGGCGCCGATCTTTCCGCAGGCGAAGAGCGTGTCCAGGTACTCCACGCCGTTGTGGGCCACCAGCCCGACCCGATCTCCCGGCTTCACGCCCGCCACGTCCCGCAGCCATCCGCCCAGCGCCTCCGCTCGCGCGTTGAGCGCGCGGTAGGTGAAGCGGCCCGCGTCGCCCCTGGCCACGTCCACTACCGCCAGCTGCTCCGGCCAGTACAGAGCGCCTCGCCCCATCCAGTCGCCGATGAACATGCGCGCTCCTCCCGGTCCGTGTGGCGCCGTCCGGCTCAGGCCGTCCAGCGGTAGAGGGCCGAGGCCATGGACAACCCACCGCCGCTGGCACAGAAGGCCACCAGATCCCCGCGCCGGACCTTGCCCTGCTCCACCGCGTCGTCGAGCGTCATGGGGATGCAGGCCGAGCCCGTGTAGCCCCACTTGTCCATGGTGTAGTGCGCCTTCTCCATCGGCTGGCCGAGCACCTTCATGGTGGCCTCGATGGTGCGCAGGTTGAGCTGGGTGAAGACGAACTGGCTCACGTCCTTCAGCTCGAGGCCACCGCGCTTGAGGAGGATGTCCAGGAGCTGGGGCCAGCGCTCGGTGTTGAAGGTGGAGGGGAACTTCCGGACGAACTGCACCGCGGGCTTGCCGCCGGTGAGCGCGAGCGTCTCCGCGGTGGCCGGGCGGGACGTGCCGCCGGTGTAGACGCCGAGCGCGTCGTGGTACTCGCCATTGGCCAGCAGCCGGGCGCCCATGAAGCCGGGCCTGTCACCCGCGCCCAGCACCACCGCGCCCGCGCCGTCCGCGAAGAGCGTGCAGGTCTTCTTGTCCTTCCAGTTGATGTAGCGCGTCATGCCGTACGCGCCCAGCACCAGGATGCGCTGGTAGCTCTCGTCCGCGGCGATGGTCTTGCTGGCCACATCCAGCGCCGTCACCCACCCGGCGCAGGCGCAGTTGAGGTCGTACGTGCCCGCGTTCACCGCGCCCAGCTTGGCCTGCACCACCGAGGAGGTGGCCGGGCTGAGGTAGTCCGGCGTGTCCGTGGCGACGATGATGAGGTCCAGTTCCTCGGGACGGGTGCCCGCGCGCTGGAGCGCCTGCAGCGCGGCTTCCACGCACAGGTCCGAGGTGGCCTGGTGGTCCGCCATCACGTGCCGCTCGCGGATGCCCACGTTCTGCACGAGCCAGTCGCCCACGGGCTCACCCACGATGCGATCCATCTCGGCGTTGGTGATGACCTTCTCAGGGACGTAGCGCCCCGTGGAGAGGATCTGCGCATATCTCATGAGGCCGTGCTCCGAGGGGTGCTGCGCGCGGAACGAGCGCCGCGCTTCGAGGAAGCGGTGGCCGTCTTGGAGGTGGAGGCCTTGCCGGTACGGGGCGGGGGACGCGGATCCAGGCCGCGGCTGATCAGGTCCATGGCGGCGTCCAGCACGCGCTCCAGCCCCGGGTCCTCCTCCCAGATGACCCAGCGCATCCCGAGGAAGTCGCCGATTCCCATCAGGCAGTAGGCGAGCGCCTCCGGATCCATGCGGCGGATCTGCCCGTCATCCATGGCCTGGGTGAGCCCGCGCACGTAGCCTCTGGCGAAGCGGTCGTAGTAGCGCCGGTAGCACTCCTCGTCGACGAACTCGGCCTGCCGGACCACGCGATAGAGGTTGGGGTGCTCGCGAGCGAACTCGAAGAAGGCGCGCAGCCCCTCGCGCTCCACGTCGATGCGGTGGCTGATGCCCACCACGGACTCCGCGATGAGGCGGCGCAGGCGCTCGCCCAGCTCGTCTACCACCTCCACGAAGATGGACTGCTTGTCCGGGAAGTAGACGTAGAAAGTGCCCAGCGCGACGCCGCTCTTTCGGGTAATGTCCGCGATGGACGCGCGCTCGTAGCCCTTTTCCCCAAAGATGACCTCGGCTGCCCGCAGCAGCTTCTGGCGCGTCTTCTGGCCTCGGGGTGTCACGGGGAGCGAACGCTCGGATGAACTTGAAGGGCGATTCATGTTTCATATACGGGTAGCACCGCGCTGACGGGCTTGTCAAAACCTCCGTGGCGGGACCTACATGGCCCCCTGCGTCATGGGCGTGCGGTGGCTCTCCCTCCGCCTCAGGCATAGGCTCGCCGCCCCACCACCCATCGGGTTTCCCTCATGATCCAGACCGCTCTGCTCGTTCTGCTCACGGCCAGTCCCTCGGGGCCTGAGGCCCTCCGTGCCGCGCTCCAGCAGCGCGTCGACCTGGTGAAGGGGGCGGCCGTAGCGGTCGTCTACCAGGACCTCGGCGACCCGAAGGACGCAGTGTCCATCGAGGCCGAACGCTCCTTCCACGCCGCCAGCACCATGAAGGTCCCGGTCATGGCGGAGTTCTTCCGGCAGGTGGATGCCGGCAAGCTGTCTCTGGACCAGCCCATCACGCTCGTGAACCAGTTCAGCTCCATCGTGGATGGCTCGCCGTACTCGCTGGATGCCAAGGAGGACGAGGACGCGGCCCTCTATGAGCGCCTCGGCAAGCCCGTGCCGGCGAAGGAGCTCATCCACCGGATGATCACCCGCTCGAGCAACCTGGCGACCAACGCCGTCATCGCGCTGGTGGATGCCAAGAGCGCCACCCAGACCCTGCGCACCCTGGGCGCTCAGCAGATGACCGTGCTG